>DIRQ01000050.1 GCA_002424365.1 Syntrophomonas sp. UBA5432
ATACCTTTTATGCCCCGTAGCTGCATTAGTTGGTAAACTCGCTGTAAATCATGAAAACCAGAATCACTCGGTTCAGTCACCAGAACAATCAGGTCAACCTCTACCATGGAAGAAACAACCGCGCAGCCAATTCCAGGCGGACCATCAGCAATAATAAGTTGGGTCTGTTCGGTATCGGCCATTGCCCGAGCCATAGTTTTAACCTGAGCCACTAATTTACCGGAATTTTCTTCCCCTGGCCTTAAATCAGCGAAAAACAACTTCTGCTTTTGATTAAATACTCCCTCAAACCAGTGCCCCGAAGATCGGGGATACATGGTAATAGCCTCAACCGGGCAAATCTTCTCACAAAACCCGCATCCCTCACAGGATAGGGGCAAAACCTGGTGTTCCTGGCTGATAGCATCAAAACGGCAAAGTTCTGCACATAAGCCACAACTAATACACGATTCTTGATCTATATGGGCCGTATAGCCGGCACTAAAATCATGGCTGCTAACTTTTTGCGGTTTTAAGAGGATGGGCAGATTGGAAGCATCCACATCGTAATCACAGGCTATACAGTTGTCTGCCATCTGTATAAAGGAAGAGGTCAGCGAGGTTTTACCGGTGCCTCCTTTGCCGCTGATAAATAGTATCTCTTTCATGATAATGCCCCCTTAATCCGGCTGAAAATATCAGTTAAAATGTTACGTAAAGAGGGCATTGCCTCCAGAGGATCCTGGCCTTGCATATAAGCCTGGGCTAATTCCGGACTAAATGGAATACGGCCCAGGATAGGAACTCCGGTTTTATCTGACAGAGCCGTTAACTCACTTTCTTCTCCCTGCCAGCGGTTTATCACCAATCCTCCAGGTATACCCAGCATTTCTATTGCCTCAAGGGAAAGTTTTAAATCATGCATACCAAAAGGGGTGGGCTCAGTTACCAGCAAACAGTAGTTACTATCTCGTAAGGATTCAATCATGGCACAGGTAGTTCCGGGAGGACAATCGACGAATCTTAGTGCTGAGGTTGCTTTCTGACTTTTGGTCGCTTTTATGAGTGGTGGACTTTGAGCTTCCCCAACATTAAGTCTGCCGGTTAACAATGTCCCATAGCCCGGTAACTGAGCCTCTTCAATAACCCCGATAGGGTGCTCTATTTCCTTTATAGCTCTCTGGGGACAAAGATAAGCACAGGCTCCACAGGAATGACATAACTCATTAAAAACTAATACCTTATCGCTAAGCACCACCAGGGCATTAAAATTACATATCTCAGCACATTCTCCGCATAGATTACAATACTCCGGGTTGATTTCGGGAACAAAGCGACTAACACTGGTTGTTTTTTGTGCCGATTGCATTAATACTAATCCTGCATTAGGTTCTTCCACATCAGTATCGATTAACACCGAATTATTATCACCCAGAACCCGTAGCAGACAAGTACTGACTAAAGTTTTACCGGTACCACCTTTGCCGCTGGCTACTGCGATTTGCATGATTAACTCCCTTTCTTATCCTAATTAGCTATGGCAATCTCCCGCATGGGCATGCTCAGAACATACTTCTCCACTGCTAACTAACTCACCCTTTTCAAATAGAGCAATAACATCCTCTACCACACCTGATACCCCGACAATCAACTCAATACCCTGTTGGGTAAAAAGCTCCTGAGCCCTGCCGCCCATGCCACCGGCTATAACCAACTCGGTACCCAGTTCCTTCAAGAAACCAGGTAAGAAACCAGGCTGGTGCCCGGGATTCGCCACTGATTTCATTACCTTGCTATTCGTATCATAAAGAGTAAATTCTTCACAATGCCCAAAATGGGGACATACTACATTTCCTTCTTTAGGAATGGCTATTAACATATAAAATTACCTCCATAAAATTTATTTTGACCAGTAATAAGTCACCAGGTCTGCTAAAATACGTAACCACCGATGAAAATAGAAGGTGGTAATATGACTGGCAGGGCACAAGGAAGAAACCCCTCACGCCTAACCCCTAACGCCTCACTCTAAACAGTTAGTCAAGTCCATAGATTCGAAGTTATTTACTAGACAACTTCATTATTAACGCCTATTTAAGTATTAACCCGTCATGTCTGCTAGGCACACGAACCACTGATGAAAATAGCAACTGGGGTTAAGTTGTATTTAAAAAAATCAGTGTAAATCATAGGAAATCAGCTACCTTAACGGCGACCATAGGGAGCATCCGTGTGCCCTATGGGTATGTTATCTGTGTCTATTAAAATTCTATTTCTAATTAACCTAATTATTAGGAGCCGATAACTCTTGTAATTCGCCGGCCTCATAGCTTTGTAAGGTTGCTTCAACCGTTTTGTCAGTACCACCGGCAAAGACCTTTATCCCAGCTGCCTGCAAAGCCACAAAGGCTTTAGGGCCTACCCGCTGAGAAACAACCAGCTCAACATTGTTTTGTATTAAAGCCTGAACTGCTCCAGTGCCTGCCCCGTGAGCGGCCTCAGGTCCAGTATTGGACAAAGCCTCATATTGCTTGGTTTCTGAATCCCAGAGCATAAAACAGTTACAGCGTCCAAAACGTCCGTCTACCGGAGATGATGGGGACGAACCGCTGGAACAAATGGCGATTTTTTTGGACAATTTCTTCACCACCTTTCAGAGTATCTTAGATTTAGTCGGTTAGGGAACATCGAGTATGTCGTCCTGCGGCTACTAAAATATTTAATATTAATGAACATATGCTCATAATCGTTATCTTAATAATATTTCCCCGGGTACTATAATGTCAAGCAGTTTAAAAATTTAAATTTATGAAAAAAGGCAGCGGGATAAGGTAAGATTGTCTAACACTTGCGATTGTTCAAACCGGTTAGAATTTTCCTGCTGCGAAATTCCTTTATTTGTAGACTTATATTGCCGATTTTATAGGGGTAAAATAGTTTTATTAAATTACAATGGATAATGAAAGGAGCATGAACAATGCTAACCAAGGTCAAACTAAATTTGCAGGAAATCGAAGCAATGCTCTATTTCTGGCATGCTTGCAAGGACAAAGAAAAAGTTTCGGAAAAATACCTTACTGAATTTGCTGCTATGCCTGGTATAAGCCTTTGTTATGACAGCGAGTTTGATGCCGAATCGGTCCGTAAAGTTTTAAGTGCTATCACCAATCGGGAACGACTCTCTCATATGACAAAAAGCGAAGGGCGTTTTTGGAGCAATCATATGTGGATGATGGAAGATCTGACCTTCACCGACAGGATGGCCCAACCACTAAAGGTTTTAAACGTGGACTCCCTGGTAGATGAACTTAAGGATTTACCAGGAAGTGATAAATATGATGAACTCGAAGTGTTTTTCTCTCCTTTACATTTTGACGAATACCTTATTAAAGGAAACAAGCTGGTAGTAAACTTTTTTAAAGTTAAACCTGATGACTCCAAAGATACTGCCTATATTGAACAAATTGAGCTCAAGGAATACATTAAGACCAGCCTGGAAGAATTAATAAAACAGGCATAAGCTATGGTCCCCGTCAGTGTAAGGTAATTACCAGACCCAATCCGTGATTCCGGCCATTCCCAGAAACGCTCCGCCAAGCCGGTTTTAAAACTGATTGGCGGCAAAGGTAATATGGGTGAAAATACTTCTGCCGGAAAATGATTTATTGGTTATCGCGGCACTCGGCAATTAAGTTACCGTAACGGTCAAACGAGAGGTTTAATTGCCGGGTGGCCGTTTTACCATTGGTAAAATGCACTGTAACTGTAATTGTATCTGACGGCAAGTCGGCAAAATTAATCGGTTTATATTCCGATACCATATCTAGTGCATACCATGGACTCCAGCCTGCTTCTAAAGACCTGCTGCCACGTTCCTCATAATAGGTTGCGGTAACCTCTTTCCCGCGCTGCTCGAAAGGATAACCATTTTCAAATTTATAGTATATTGTAATGTCCCATAAGCCTTGTTTCATTTGCTCCCCGATTTGTGCAAACTGTACTCTATAATCAGAAAGGTTCGTGCTTTTGTTTTTAAAATATTCCTTTTTGATATTATCAAAGTAGCCTTCGTTCCACAGTCTCTCAAAAGAATTAGCTTCCCCCTCCTTATAGGTAACCATTGTTACCGGAGCGGTGAACTCACATACCTTGATTTTCCCGTCTTTCTCCATTTGTTTTTCCATAACCGAATCATGGTAAGAAAGCTCCCCCTTTTCACAGTTATAAGTAACGGAGGAAATGTTTTTGCCTTCTACGGAAATATTGCCATTTTCAAAACCGCTATTACAACCATGCACCGTTTCCCCGGTTTCATCAAGATAAGAATACTCTTCACCTCTGGATATCTTTCCAAAAGGCAATTTTACCTGGATATTCTCATCAATACTTACTTTGGCCTTACTATTATCATCCGCATAAGCAACTAGAGTAAAGCTGGGAGCGTTAAGGTATTGGCTAATCATACTGCCACCCATTAAAACGCATACTGCTACTGCAGCTATAACCACCCCTGCAACCAGTTGTTTTCTGATTCCAGGTCTATTTGCGGGTGAACTATTGGCCAATTTTTTCGCCAAATTGTTTATAAACTCATCATTGGGAGTAATAGAATCAAAATCCTCTTTATACTTTTTTCTAAACATAATCATAATCTCCTTGCAGTTTTTTCTTAAGTAGTTCCCGGGCCCGGTATAACTGGGTTTTAACCGTCGATTCTTTCCGATTAAGCATGGTACTGATTTCAGCAACAGAAAAATCTTCATAATAATATAAATGCACTACCACACGGTATTTCACGGGTAATTCTAATACAGCATAAAAAACGTCGCTTTTACCCTGTTCCGCAACGTTTGCATAGTTCTCCAGGCCATCTTCCATAAAAACCGTTTTTCGGAACCAGGCTGAAGTTAGTAAATTTTTGCTGTAATTTATGGTGATTCTTATTAGCCATGCTTTACAATGTTCATTGTCGCTAAATGGTATATTGCTTTTTAGAAATCGTAGGAATACCTCTTGCAGTAAATCCTCGGCATCAGCTCTGTTTTTAGTCCGTACATAGGCTAACCGATACACCATTTTAGAGTACTTTTGCAAGACGAACTCAATTTGGTTTTCTGGGTTCGGGGGTTCAGTAGCTATCAATACCAACCCTCCTCTCTACTAATTAACACAAATCAAACCACCAAAAAGTTTCGTTGCCATAAAAAAAGTATAGTATACAATGGAAAAATCCGGTTTACATTTTGCAATGGTTAGTTGGTTACTCCAGGGGTGCTCGGAAAGAACAATCATTACGGGAAAAGATTATTATGATCTTTTCGTGGAATAGTTAAATATAGAAAATGAGAGAACAATGCTGTAGAGTAATAGAAGAGAAGAACTAGATAGGATGAGGAAAAGATGAATTTGAAATATGGTTTGGAAGACCGTCCACCGCTTAAGGAAAATCTGGTTTACGGTCTACAATGGTTGGCAGTTACGATTCCGGCGGTAATTATTCTAGGGAAAGTTCTGGGTGGGATGCAGGGAAGTGTCGAAGCCGAGCTTCTCTATATGCAAAAACTATTCGCAGTTATGGCGGTAAGTCTTTTACTGCAGATTAGATGGGGACACCGGCTGCCGCTGGTTATTGGCCCGGCAACAGTATTGCTTATCGGTATCCTGGCTGCACAGGGCAGTTCACCAGCAGCTATTTACTCCAGCATACTCATATGTGGCCTGGTCTTAACCTTTTTAGCTGCCAGTGGTTTGTTTGCATACCTGCGCCGGCTTTTCACCCCTTCAGTGGTAGCAGTTATTTTATTACTGGTGGCTTTTACCATGATGCCAACTATACTGCAGTTGATTATAACCAGTTCCGGTAATATATCATCCTCGCAGCACTTGGGATTTGCCCTTATTTTTATATTACTCATGTTTGTAGCCCAGCGTTGGCTTAGTGGATTATGGAAATCGACCCTCATTCTATGGGCAATGATAATCGGCAGCCTGGCCTATTTTTTCATAAACCCGGCCTGGAAACAAGGCTTCAGCCATGTGGGGGTTCCACTGTTTAGCGGGTTCGGCCAGCAATTAACCACCAGCCTGGTGGTTGACCCTGGACTGATAATTGCTTTCTTACTTTGTTTCCTGGGGCTTTCCATTAATGACCTGGGCTCCATCCAGGCGGTGGGAGCAGTATTGCAGGCAGATGAGATGCCCAAACGGATAACCCGCGGTATTACCCTGACTGGTTTGAGCAATGGCCTGGCTGGATTTATGGGGGTTATTGGACCGGTGAATTTCTCATTTAGTCCTGGGGTTATAGCTTCCACCGGCTGTGCAGCCCGCTCTACCCTAATACCGACCGGTATTATCATGTTGATTCTGGCCTTTATGCCTCGGGTCTTATTTTACTTATCTTTTATACCCGGGGTAGTTATCGGTTGTGTTTTACTTTTTATTATGTGTACCCAGGTAGCGGCAGGGCTAACCACTGCTTTTAGTGCTATGGAAGAGCCTTATTTCGAAAATGCACTCTTAATAGGTCTGCCGATACTTATAGGAGTTATGGTTGCGTTCTTACCTGGAGAAGTGGTAGCTTCCTTTCCGTCTCACCTGCGCCCTATACTGGCTAATGGGTTTGTCATAGGAGTGCTGGTATCGCTACTAATGGAAAATGTAATATTTCGGACTCATTAATAATATCAAGCTCGAGTTTTGATTATAGTTTTGGGCAGATTCTGCCTGCCCGAAAAACGTCTCCTTTTTCTTAGCAAATGGAAACCCCATTCTACAGATTTGCTATAGAATGGGGTTTTATATGGCACATAGTCTAGCTTCCCCATCGGTATAGGGCTCAGAAGTATACATTGGGCTACCTGTTAAGAAACCATAAACTATTTGCAATAATTCTTAGCCACCTGTTGTGACCTGGCAAATATTTCATGCTATAAAAGGGGTAAAGAAGTTCCGTCATAGGCTGCCTGTAAAATATTTAAAACGTCCTGGTATTCCAGTTTTCGAAATGTGCCCAGAGGTCCTCGTGAAGTCGCTTTTTCAGCCATTTCCGCCAGGCGCTCTGTTTCCACTCCAATTTCTTTTAGACTACCGGCCAGATTCATGGATTTAAAAAACCTAGCCGTTTTCATAATACCGGTCCGGGCTGCTATAATATCGTCACTTTCGTCTACTCCCCATATATTACGGGCATATTCGGCCAGCCGGGGGGCAGTCTGCTCATCCAGGACATAATGCATCCAATATGGAGTAAGGATAGCCAGGCCCAGACCATGGGTTACATCATAAAGAGCACTGATTTCATGCTCTATACCGTGGGTAGCCCAATCAGTACGCTTTCCGGTTCCCAGCAGTCCATTTAAAGCTAGGCTTCCTGTCCACATGAGATTGGCGCGGGACTCGTAGTTATCCGGCTGGACCATGGCTAACGGCCCATAGTGGATACAGGTCTTCAGCATGGCTTCCGCCAGGCGGTTTTGAATGAAGGTTCCCGGGGTAGGGCTGAAATACTGTTCAAATACGTGGCTCATAATATCAACCGTTCCTGCTGCCGTTTGTTCGGGAGGAACGGTAAAGCTGTATTCCGGGTCAAGAATAGAAAAGCGGGGAATTAATATGGAACTGCCAATTCCCAGCTTCTGTTTAGTATCATCATTGTTGATAACTGCGTTGGGGCTCATTTCGGAACCGGTAGCAGCCAGAGTCAGTACGGTGCCTACCGGTAAAGCATGCTGTATTTTAGCCTTACGGGTAAAGAAGTCCCAGGCATCGCCATCATAGTTAGCACCGGCAGCAATGATTTTAGCACAGTCAATGGTGCTTCCCCCTCCAACTGCCAATACCAGGTGCACCTGATGCTGCTTGCAGAGCTCTACCCCCTGGCGTACGCTACTAATCCGTGGATTAGGCTGAACCCCGGAGAGTTCGATATGATTGATATCATTGCCCTGAAAAACTTGCAACAACTGGTCGTAAAGCCCGCTACGTTTAATGCTGCCTCCACCGTAGACCAGCAACACTTTGTTTCCGTAACTCAGTATTTCTTCACCCAGGTCTTCAATTTTTCCCCGTCCAAAATGGATACGGGTAGGAAAATGAGCGTTGAAGTTTAACATGTGTATGCCTCCGTTTGTTATTTCTAGATACTAGAGTTCATAAAGCCAAGTCTTTCGTAAAAGGTTCCCGCAGTACTAATTTTAACATTATCATTATTATTTTCCCACACCGGTTTGATGGACATATAAACACGTGGTATATTGAAAACCAGAAAGGGGAAAACCATGGTACAACCATAGTATAGCCCAGAATTTAAACCAGAAGTGGTAAAACGAAGTGTAAAACGGCCTGGTATTAGTTTTATTCTTACCGGTATTTCTAATTATTTAGGGGGAATTTACATGAATGCGAAAGGGCAGCGGGAAAATTTCATTGATATTATGGCCGGATTTACTGTATATACCGGTAAATATCTTCCTGACGATGTTCATGCCAAATTAAAAGAACTTCGAGAAAAGGAAGATAGCGCTTTAGCTACAATAGTTTATGATGCTATGTTTGAGGATCTAAGATTGGCACACGAGCTGGAGCGACCACTCTGCCAGGATACCGGTGTTATCCAGTACTTTATACAGGTTGGAACCGGGTTTCCGTTGATTGATCAGATGGAGGAATGTTTGGTTGAAGCAGTTAAAAAAGCTACGGTTTTAGGACCGCTACGCCATAACGCGGTTGAAGTTTTTGATGAGAAAAACACTGGTAACAATGTGGGTAAGAGAATCCCCTGGATTGATTGGGAGATTGTACCTGACAATGATGAAGCGACCGTCTATGTATATATGGCTGGAGGTGGCTGTAGCCTTCCCGGAATCGCCAAAGTCCTGATGCCTTTGGAAGGATATGAAGGTGTGGTAAAACTAGTATTTGACCAGATAACTTCTTATGGAATTAATGCCTGTCCCCCTCTTTTAGTCGGTATTGGTATTGCTGGTTCCGTTGAGGTGGCAGCCAAACTATCCAAAAAAGCTTTACTGCGTCCTATAGGTTCTAAAAACAGTAATCCTCGCGGGGCTGAGCTGGAAGCTAGAATTGAAGAGGGCCTAAATGCGCTCAAGATTGGGCCTGGTGGTCTTACCGGGGAAAACTCCGTCATGGGGGTGCATATTGAAGAGGCGGCTCGGCATCCGGCTACCATTGCGGTAGGCCTTTCTACCGGTTGCTGGGCACACCGAAGAGCAGTAATCAAATTTAATGCTGATATGGATTATGAAATTATTTCCCATAAAGGAGTAGTTCTATGAAGACCAAAATATTAACCACCCCGATTCAGGATGAAGAGCTGGAATTACTGACCGTTGGCGATATTATTTATTTAACTGGTTATCTGATAACCAGCCGTGATGATGTACATCAACGATTAATAAAACAGCACAAGCAACTGCCGGTTGATCTTGCCGGCAAGGCTATTTTCCACGCCGGACCGATTATGCAAGAAATAGAAGGACAACCAGGGAAGTACCGGGTAATCTCCATTGGACCCACTACCAGTATGCGTATGGAAAAATACGAAAAAGAGTTTATTCGTCAAACCGGGTTAAAGCTGATAGTCGGTAAAGGCGGCATGGGACAGAATACTGCCGCCGGCTGCCGAGAATATAAGGCTGTTCATGCAGTGTTTCCCGGAGGCTGTGCGGTACTAGCAGCCAATTGTGTGGAAGAAGTTGAACAGGTGGAATGGTTGGACCTGGGTATGCCCGAAGCCATGTGGGTAATGCGGGTAAAGGAATTCGGCCCCCTAATCGTTTCCATTGATACAAAGGGGAATAATCTTTTCGAGAATAATAAAAAGGCGTTCAATCTTAAGAAGGATGCTGTTGTGGAGGAAATATGCCGATATGTTGATTATTTGGAATAATAGAAGTGGATAAATCAGAAGATGAACAACCAGATACTTTGGAGGTAGGGCCATCTAATGGGTCTCCAGAGTAATATGAAACTTATACTGAACTACAAAAGAGGCTTCTGCCGGTATTTACCAGGCAGAAGCCTCTTTTTAATTTTTCTCTATGGCTTTGTATTAGATTGCTTTTAGTATTAAGCTAACTGCTTCCGCCCGGGTGGTGTTGCCCTGGGGTCTGAAGCTGCCATCAGGATAACCACTAATAAATCCGCCTTTAAATGCTGCAGCTACGCCAGGTTTGGCCCAGGGGGAGATGGCTTTGCTGTCGGTAAAGTTTAACTTGCCGGTTGCAGCTTCCAGTTTGGCGGCAAGGGAGACGATTACTGCAGCCTGTTCTCTGGTAATCAAATCATCAGGACCAAAGGTGTTTTCATCATAGCCGCTGATAATGCCGTGAGCAGCGGCCGTGGCTATGCTATCTTTGGCCCAGTGGGAGGCGGTATCGGTAAATGTTTTCCCTGCTCTGGTTTCTAAATTCAAGGCTTTGACTATCATAACGGTAAACTCCGCCCGGGTGATGGTTTTATCAGGTTTAAAGGTTCCATTAGGATAACCGGATACAACTCTGGCATTAATCATTTTCATGATGCTGTCTTTAGCCCAGTGACCGGAAATATCGCTGGGGATATTTCCGGTTGGTTGGGGAGTTACAGGTTTAACTGGTTTTTCGTCCTTAACGGTTTTGGGAGTAGCTATTACGGCAAATTTAGTGAAATGATTAGTATCACCGCTGATAGTACCGCTATTAAAGTTTAGCCTGATGTTGTCCAAAGATATCCATTTACCAGTATCTTCGTCATAGTAGTAAATGGCGATGTCGTATTCATTCGGATCAAGCCCGGAGTTATCAAAGGACAAGGTAATAGTAACTGGTTTTAGGAAGTTGCCGGATTTGTCTTTTACAATATCCATGATGCGGCTGAGCAATTGACTATTATCCGGCAGGGTCATACCTGCAGATAGAGCGGTTTCTTTAATTTGCACCTGGATATCACTCTCTACCGCTCCGGCAAGGAAGGTGAGGGTTACCCCGTTTTGGCTAAAGGTTCGACCTGAGGAGGTTACTTGGGTTCCAGAAGGAGTGGTACTACCGCCGCCTTTCGGACTTCCGCCGCTAGAACTATTGTATGTGAAGGTTGCCGTAATTGTGGCCGGGTTTGCTGGCATAGTATAGGTGGTGCTGGCGCTGTTGGCATTGGCAAAGGTACCACCGCCGGTGGAAGTCCATTTATTGAAGCTGTACCCGGAGGCGGGAGTTGCGGTAATGTTAATAACTGTACCCGCAGGATAATTACTGCTGCTGCCGGTAGTAATACTGCCACCTGTTGCTGC
>DIRQ01000098.1:0-326 GCA_002424365.1 Syntrophomonas sp. UBA5432
TTTGTGGTTTCGTATAGTACCCTTTGGGTATTTCCCTTGGACATAGGGGGTTAATTTGAAAGGAGGAGTATTATGAGTAAGGAAGTTAAGGTTTTAAACTCCGTTATTGCAACGAAGATGAAGATGGCAGAGATGATTGATTACCAGGCGGATGCTGTAGTCAGTAAAACTTTGATAGCTCGCCCCAGCGGAACCGTAACCCTGTTTGCCTTTGATCAGGGTCAGGGCTTAAGTGAACATACGGCACCCTTTGATGCTCTGGTATCGATTATTGATGGAGAGGCGGAAATCATTATTTCCGGACAGTCATTTATTCTGCAGGTGGG
>DIRQ01000098.1:705-1225 GCA_002424365.1 Syntrophomonas sp. UBA5432
AAATTTGTTAGAGACATGGCTAAAAAAGCAGTTGAACATGAGGTTAATAGCAGTGGCCGGACTGAGATAGAGTCCGCGGATGTACAACATAGCCGGGATAAGTACCTGAGTATTATCGGTAAAAAGTCGGCTAAAAGCGGACCCCGGATAGCAGTGGTCAGGTGTGAAACGGTATCTGAAGTCTGTCCTGGAGTAGCATGTTTTAAGGCCTTCAACCAGCGTAAACTAAATTTTAAAGACTATGGCCCGGATGCTGAAATCGTTGGCTTTTTCACCTGTGGGGGTTGCCCTGGTAGAAGAATATCTCGGTTGGTTGATAACCTGAAAAAATATGGCCTGGATGTAGTTCACCTTTCGTCCTGTATGCTATTAAAAGATACTTATCCGGCTTGCCCTCATATTGAAGAAATTAAGAAGAACCTGGAACTAAAAGGTGTAAAAGTTGTAGAAGGAACCCACCATTAACAATCATGGTTAAAAATACCTGAAATAATTAGTTGGCCGATGATTGTATTTTTGG
>DIRQ01000098.1:1512-3285 GCA_002424365.1 Syntrophomonas sp. UBA5432
TAATAATCCTTTTAGAATTTTGTGGTTAGTCAGGTGGTTCTTTAAGAAAACTCTTAAATGGATTGGGTTTATGCCAGTTACTTTGGGTTATTCTCCGCCACCTTATTTTAGTTATAAAGGCCTTTTATAAGCTTTAGCTTGTAAAGGGCCTTTTTATTATGCCTGGAGTGGAAACGCAACTTGATTATGTTATAGTATTAGTACGAAAAAGCGCTAATAATATGGTTCACTTACTGCAGGGAGGAATTTATTTGCCAGCAGAATATAACCATCTAAAGGGGCATATTTGTCTGGTAACCGGGTCCAGCCGGGGAATCGGTGCCCAAATTGCTCGGACCGTAGCTGCTGCCGGTGCTCGTACTGTGATCAATTATCATTCTTCGCAGCAACAAGCTATACAACTGCTGGGAGAATTAACTGAGCAGGGGTACCAGGTAATGGCGATTCAGGCTGATGTCAGCCAGAGCCGGGAGGTTGAAGCTATGTTTGCTCAGATTGAGACTGAATGGGGAAGTATTGACCTTCTGGTGAACAATGCTGGGATTTCTTTAAAAGGTTTACTTACGGAAACTAGTGAAGAAGAGTGGCAGCAGGTTATGGATATTAACCTTAAAGGAGCTTTTTTATGCTGTCGCAGAGCCCTGCCGGCTATGGTAAGGAATTGCTGTGGTCGTATTATTAATATAGCGTCCATATGGGGGCTGAGGGGGGCTTCGTGTGAATCGGCATATGCTGCTTCCAAAGGAGGCCTTATTGCTCTTAGCAGGTCTTTGGCTGCGGAAATGGGGCCCTCTGGTATAAATGTAAATGTAATTGCACCTGGGCCGGTTGAAACTGATATGCTATTACAAGAATTAGATTGTGATGAAAGGACGGCTCTGACCGAGGATATACCCCTGGGACGCTTGGCCAGTCCTGATGATGTGGCATCGGCCTGCCTTTTTTTATTATCTCCGGTAGCTTCCTATATTAATGGTCAGGTTCTGGTATTGGACGGCGGTTGGAAAGTGTAAAAAAAATTAGGAGTTGGATTAACTTTGAAACTATCTCGTAATGATACTTGCTGGTGCGGTAGCGGCAAGAAATATAAGAAATGTCATTTGGAAATGGACCTGCGTCTGGAGGAACTGGAAAGAAAGGGGTATCAAATTCCTCCCCGTAGTATTATTAAAAGTGAAGAACAAATCTCGGGAATACGCCGGGCCTGCCAGTTAAGCCGGGAAATTCTTGATAAGCTGGAGAATGTAATTACCCCGGGCATAACTACCGAAGCTATAAACACCTGGGTACATGAATATATCATTGCCCACGGTGCTTATCCGGCGCCTTTGTACTATAACGGTTACCCCAAGAGCGTTTGCACCTCTATTAATGAAGTTATATGTCATGGTATACCTGAAGAGCGGGTACTGGTGGACGGGGACATTTTAAATGTCGATGTTACCTGTATTCTTGATGGTTACTATGGGGATACCAGCCGTATGTACCTTATCGGTGACCCACCCACCCAAGCCCGGGAGCTGGTACGGGTAGCCCGGGAATGTATGTATCTGGGTATTAAACAGGTGCGTCCTTTCAACCGGGTGGGTGATATCGGCTATACCATAGAACAGTATGCGCGCAAGTTCGGTTATTCAGTAGTACAGGATTTTGGTGGACACGGGGTAGGAGTGGAGTTTCATGAAGAGCCTTTTGTTCAGCATTATGGAGAAAAGGATAGTGGTATGATACTAATCCCCAATATGGTTTTTACCATAGAACCTATGATTAATG
>DIRQ01000098.1:3553-22480 GCA_002424365.1 Syntrophomonas sp. UBA5432
GGGTAACGGAAAAAGGTGTTGAAATCCTTAGCGAGTAATCAAAATTAGTTTTTACCCGAGGATTGCCATTCTACCACATGAACTTTTCTCTCTTCTTTACTGGGTCGGGGTAGGGTAACAGTACAGGTAAATGAACTTACCCGGCCCTCCTTTATGAAGGAGGATAATTTCTTATAGCTCTCGTCACTGAGTATCGCGATAAACCTCCCGTTTCCACCCACAAAACTAGGCCACGAATCAAAATTACTTTCCTGGTAGGGTTGCTGATCAATAGTTAATAGATAGGGCAGGGGTTGGTTTTCCAATGGCAGTCCCTGGTCCAGTAAAACCATGGTATCAGTCTGCGCAGAAAGCTGTTGGGTAAGGGTTACTACGTCGAGGGCCAGGCGGTTAGACTCATTAGTAACTTCTTTGCTGCGGCAGTAATTATAATAAGGAACAAACTGAAGACATACCAGTAATGCAGCGGTAGTTATGGCAGTGGCTTGAAAGGCTTTCCGGTTTTTTATGCTACAATAAATCCGATCGTAAACATATACCGCCCCGGCAGCCACAAGTAGAAGGCTGCAGATAAAGACGGGCATGATGTAGCGGGTAGCCAGGAAAAAACTATAACGTTCATTTAAAATTGGTATAATTAAAAACCCGGCGGCTATCATCCATAAAGGTAAGGCTTTCTTTTGTTTCCAGGCTAGAACACCTCCCACCAGTAGTAGCAATAGACTCAGACTAAACAGCGGATGGGTCAGGTAATGCAGCAGGTGATCATGGCTACTATAGGTGGAACTTAAGGTGCGCAAAAGTTCCACCAGCATATTATGCAGGTTCTTCAGATAAGAGATTAACCCGGGTTCCGGCTCTAATGCGTAAGATTTACGGTTAAGCCAGCGCAGGCTACCTCCCCGGGAAATAATATTAAAATATATCATATTGGCATAACCGCCTAGCAGTGCCAGAGCAGCGGTAAAATACCAGCGCAGTTTAATACCAGTCTCTAGGCGAAACGATGGTCGTAAAAGGTAAATAGCGGCAGCCAGTAAATAAATAATAGCAGAAGAGTGGGTTTGAAGAGTGGCCGCCCAAAGAAGGGCAGCGAGAACTAACCAGGGCCCACTTTTTTTCCTTTCAGCATTTAAGGTAGCAATCAGGGCCAGGGTAAAAAAGAAGGGAGTAGTACAATTAGACCAGGCCATATGAGTCACCAGGATATGCATACCGTTAAAAAGCAGTAAAACTGCAGCCAGCAAACCTGCCCGCCGACCATAGAGCCGGGTGCCCAGGTGATAAAGCAGGGGGACAGTAAAGGCTGCAGTTACCGCCACATAAAAACGGGGTAGATAAATGTTGGGTCCCAGAATCTTAAAAAGACCTGCCAGGATATAATTATGCATGGCACCTATGTCATGGGCCGCATTATGCAGGGGTAAAAACTCCCCTGTGTATATCATATAGGCCAGGCTTACCTCTTTTAGTTCATCTATAAAACGAGGTATTTCCCATAACCAGGGGAGGCGCAATCCCAGTGCAGCAATAAAAACCCCGAGCAGGAGTCCGCTTCGGAGTATACTTCGGTTACCGCCAGGAAGTGCATAAGCATTAAAAAATAGTGCTTTTCTTACCCGAAAGAGGTCTATTAGCATCTGGGCCGGAGCCAGAAGCGGGTTAACCCGACTACCGGTGCAATCAACTGCTTTAACCTCCAGTTCAGTTATTTCATAACTCAGAGCCCGAGCCAGTGCTAAAACTTCCACATCAAAAGCGAAACCATTAAGGCGCTGTCTGCAAAAGATTTCCCGGGCGGCCTGGTAATGAAAACCTTTAAGACCGCATTGGCTATCCTTTATCCCGGGAAGTAAAATAGCCTGTACCAGATGGTTAAAGCCTTTACCCATTAGACGCCTTTGCCATGATTCACCTTCAATGCGCTGACCATTTGTACTATGACGACAGGCGATAGCGACACTGTTTCCGGCTTTTAATTTATCAATTAGGGATTCAATATGCCTGGGAGTAAATGTATTATCAGCATCACTAAAAATTAAAAACTCCCCTCGGGCGGCCAACATACCGGTACGTACAGCTTTTCCTTTACCCTGGTTACGCGCATAGGAAATACAGGAAATTTGGGGAAATGTTTCAGATATAAGCAGGGTTACCCCTGCCGTTGTATCGCTACTGCCATCATCAACGACTATTATTTCCACCGGAAACGAAGATGGCAGGGTTGATGCTAAACTTTTTAATCGTTCCGGAAGGCGAAGAGCTTCATTATAAGCCGGAATAATAATACTGATAAGACCAGGCTGGTAAGGGGGAAATTCCACTGCTTTGTTTTCTTTTTTAAATACCCAATATCGGTAACTTATAAAGTTCCAGCTTGCTGATAAGATGGCACCCAGTAACTTTATACCATTAAGCGCCAGGTAGGAAGGAGCCGTACCAGGCCACAATAGTAAGGGTAAAAGCCATACGGTTGCGGTATTGATAAACATTCCGGTCACTGAAGCCAGGAGGAACCTGGGTAATTGAGTAGTGTAATTAGGGTCACGGGATTTAAAGGTCCAGGTGCGATTTAATATGTAGCTGTTTACTATAGCTATAAAAACGGCGGTTATGTTTATCAGTACTAAGCCCAGGCCGGTTCTAATGCCACTTACTGAAATAAGCAGGTTAAATACAGCAAAATCAATGGCGGTATTTAATAGTCCCACAATAAGAAATCTATATATCTGTCCAAACATATTTTGATCCTTTCTTAATAAATCCCCTATGACCGTAGGCCCCTGGATTTTATGCTCGCCCGGGCAGATACAAGGGTCGGTCCCTACAAGAAACCCTTATCCCGAACGTATTCTTTTGCACCAGGCTATATAAATTATTTCCAAATTAGACGATTTAATGCCCTTGAACTATTAGGGGAGGTTTTAAGGTAAAATTGGCGAAGTATTGTAAAATTACTAAAAACAGGAGGAGATTATTTTGCCACTACCTTTACAAGGAATCAGAATTCTGGATTTATCAAGGGGAATTAGCGGAGGCTTTTGTTCCCAGCTACTGGCTGATTTTGGAGCAGAGGTAATAAAGGTGGAAAACACAACAGGCGGAGATATCTCACGTTATCGGCCACCGCTCGTGGGAGGTGAAGGTACCCAGTTTTATATGGTGAACCGTAACAAAAAGAGTATCACTCTTAATCTACGTACACAGGAAGGAAAGGATATATTTAAAAAATTGGTTAAGGTGAGTGACGTAGTTATTGATCAGTTTCGACCTGGGGTTATGGACCGCTTGGGATTAGGTTACGAGACACTCAAAAATATTGACCCGGGTATCATTTATTGTAGCTTAAGTGCTTATGGATTAACTGGATCTATGCGTGAGCTTAGTGGCCATGACCTAAATTTTCAGAGTATGTCCGGCGTATTAAGTCTTACTCGTGATAAAGATAATATGCCCCACCTCTCCCCAATCTCAGCAGCAGCCTTGGCTGGAGGTTCTTTGTATGCGGCTTTGGGGATAATGCTGGGCTTGTACCAGCGACAAATAACGGGTGAGGGACAACAGTGTGAAGTAGCTATGGTAGACGGGGCATTTACTTTTGTGTTTGAAGCTCTGGGTGATTGGGCCGGAACCGGCAAGATTCCACAGCAGGGCGACAAAGACATGCCTGGTACTTATGCTTGTTATAATATTTACCGGACTAAAGATGATAAACATGTAACTTTAGGAGCAGTGGAAGCGAAATCCTGGGAGGAATTCTGCACTATGATAGGTAAGAATGATTATGGAGTTGACATGGAACGGCAGAAAGAAATATACGACGATATTCAGGAAATTATTTTGACCCGGACCCGGGATGAATGGGTAGATTATTTTAATGGTCATGATGTACAGTTTACTCCCGTATTAGAAGTGGATGAAATCGCCAAACATCCTCAGATGCAGGAGAGAAACATGGTTCATTGGATGAAGGATTTCAAAGGATCAGGTAAAGATTTCCCATTAATCGGTATTCCTATAAAACTTTCCAATGGACCGGAAGAAATCAATACTAAGTTCCCCAAACTAGGCGAGCATAATAATAAGATTTTATCAGAGTTGGGATACAGCGATAAAGAAATAACGATTTATAAAGACAGCGGAATTATATAGAAACCACCTATCATTTTAAGGTATTTATGACATTAACAGTTAGATGCAACCCTTACAGAATTGGATGTTTAGGGGTTATAAGTAAATATATCTTTATAAATACATATAAAGTAACTTGAGCTATAATATATATTGAGGGTAAATATATAACCTGCTTGTAAATTAAAGGCAGGGTAGAATTTAAAGGGGGTTTATACAATGTATAAAGAAGAGTACAAACGTAAACTAGTCAGTGCGGAAGAAGCAGTAAAAGTAGTAAAATCTGGAGACATCATCGATTACGGTTTCTTCAACGGCAAGCCGGTAGTTTGTGATCAGGCTCTAGCCAAACGGACTGATCTGAGAGATGTTCAGATCTATACCGCAGTTAGCATACCGCCAGTACCAGAAGCTGCAAAAGTAAAAGGCAGTTTTATCTATAATGACTGGCAATTTAGTAAAGTCTCCCGTATATTACAGTCTTATGGATTATGTAACTATGTTCCCATTTTATATCATGACGCTTGTCGTCTTTATCGTGAAGGAATTGCTCCTCATCGTAATGTAGCTATAGCTCAGGTTACCCCTATGGATAAATATGGGTATTTTAACTTGGGGCCTCAGAATTCGGAGACCTTAGCCAATATGCAGGTAGCAGACACAGTAATAGTTGAAGTAAATAAGAACCAACCCCTTTGTCTGGGCGGAGCTGAAGAGTCAGTTCATATCAGTATAATAGATTATATCGTAGAAGCCCCGGATGATCAGAAACTGCCTGACCTGCCCGGAATTAAACCTACCGAAATTGATAAGGCCATTGCCAACCATCTGATGGAGTATATCCATGATGGCTGCTGTGTACAGCTTGGTATTGGAGGTATGCCCGGTGCGGTGGGTACGGCTATTGCTGAATCGGACTTAAAAAACCTGGGTGGGCACACGGAGATGTTTGTTGATGCCTATGTAGATATGATTGAGGCTGGTCGTATGAACGGCTTGGCTAAAAACTTTGATCGGGGCAGGGTAGCTTATACCTTTGCCATCGGTAGCCAGCGTATGTATGATTTTATGAATAATAATCCGTACTGTGCCTCTTATCCGGTAGACTATACTAATGATCCTAGGGTTATAGCCGGTTTGGACAACTTTATTTCCATTAACAACGCAGTGGAAGTTGACCTTTACTCTCAGGTAAATGGTGAAAGTAACGACACCGTTCAGATTTCAGGTAATGGTGGAATGTGGGATTTTGTTGTGGGCTCTCAGTGGTCTAAAGGCGGTAAGAGTTTCATTTGTTTAGCTTCTACCTATAAGGATAAGGAAGGAAACTTAAAATCCCGCATTGTTCCAACATTTGCCCCGGCTTCAATTACTACTATATGCCGTCAGATGGTAGATTATATCGTAACTGAATATGGTGCGGTGCGTTTAAGAGCCAAACCTACTTGGTGGAGAGCGGAAGAGTTAATTTCTATAGCTCATCCGGATTTTCAGGACGAATTAATTAAAGAGGCGCAAAGGATGAATATTTGGACCAAGACTAATAAGATTGGGTAATAAAAAGCAATTATAGTCTTGCCAGATTAGCTGCCCCGAGTTATTATAGTGACTAGCTCTGGTATATTATTAAAGGAGCCTGGCTAGCAATGAATAACATGGAAAAGCTTATACGCGAGATTGAAGAACTACGGACTCAGTTAAATGACCAGGGTAAGCGTAGGGGATTGCGTGATAGTGACGTATTGAAAAGAAGCGAAATACTTGACAACTTAATAAACCAGTACTATAGGCTACTCCGGGAGGAAGCTAGCAATAAGGCTCACTAATTTCTGCCTGGAGGATAAATGCAATTAGAATTAAAACACCACTTATCACTAAGATAAGTGGTGTTTTCACTGCGCAGATAAATATTTATTTCAGGCAAATGGTCGTTCTTTACCTTAGGGTACTATAATTACTATAATCCATCTTAACCCCCTCCTGTTTTTCTTTTAGTAGCACTTCGTACAGTAAAGGGAATTCCTTCCTGACACCCCTTGTCGGAAACGTCTATAGATGATAAAATTTTATATCATTGCGTTCCCAGTAATTTTGCAGGAGGCATTATAATTATGGGTAAAATTCGTCTTTATGCTGATAATGCTTGTGATCTAGATTTGGAATTTCTGGAACAACTTCAGGTTAAGCTATTTTATATGCCGGTTACTATAAAAGATAAGACTTATCGGGATCGTTTAACAATTAATCCTGGTAAATTCTATAGCCTGATTGCTGAACCCGGGGTAATACCTATGACCGCACAGATAACACCGGTGGAGTTTCAGGAGGAGTTTGAACGGGTTATGAAAGAAAGTGATGATGATATTATCTACATCGCTTTTTCCTCTGGTCTTAGCGGTACTTACCAGTCCGCCTGTATCGTTCGGGATATGGTAAATCCGGAGAGAATAACAGTAATAGACTCAGAGAGTGCTTCTGTAGGCTATGGTCTAACCGTAATTAAGGCTGCCCATGATATTGCTGCCGGAAAGAGTAAGGAGGAGGTAATTGCCGGAATAAAAGATAATATAGAACGTATCCAACATATATTTATTGTCGGCAATTTCGAAATGCTAAAAAGGGGAGGTCGCATCAGTGCAACCTCTGCTGCCCTGGGTAATCTATTAAACATAAAACTTATTGCTCACTTTATAGATGGCAAGATTCATCCCCTGGAGAAAGCTCATGGCATTAAAAAGGCTAAGAAAAGGCTGTTAGAAGTCATGGAGGAAAGGGGTTATCAGCTATCGGAACAGCTGATAGGTATTAATCATTCCAATGATCTGGAAGGTGCTTTGGAAATTAAGGAATTAATTGAAGAAAGATTCGGCTGTAAGGAATTCGTGATTTCGGAGATCGGTGCGGCCATAGGGTCCCACGTAGGGGCCGGCACCTACTCGGTGTTTTTCCTGACTCCCCCACGTGAATAGCCGCAGCAACCTTAATTGTGATACCCATAGGGCGAAACCGTAGAACAGTCATGTGTAGGGAACGGCCCCTGTGCCGTTCCGTCATGGGTTTTTTGACGCGGAAGGACGCGATTAAGTGTTGCCGCGTCTTTTTTACCTGCTCAGGATTTGTTTGTAGAGGGCGATATAGTCATCTACCATTCGCTCCTGGCTGAATCGTTCTTTTACCCATCGGTAGCACTCTTTTCTATCTAATTCTCTTATCAGGTTTAGCTTTTTACAGGCTTCATCTATATTATTAACCAGGAATCCAGTATGACCGTCATTTATGACTTCCGGCATTGAGCCTCGTCGGAAGGCAATAACCGGTGTTCCACAGGCCATTGATTCTACCACACTGAGGCCAAAGGGTTCATCAAAGTGAATGGGATGCAGCAATGCATAGGCCTGCCCCAATAACTGCTGCCGTTGGGCTGGACCTACCGAACCCAGGTAGAATACGTTCTGGTTGTCCACATGGGGAGCTACTTCAGCATTATAATAATCCTTATCCTGGATAATTCCCGCGATATATAATTTAATTCCATAGCGGCGGGCGATTTCAATAGCATCGGCAGTTCCCTTATCCGGGTGGATACGTCCAAAATAGAGCAGATAATCTCCAGGTTGTTCAACCAGGGCAAATTCGTTAAGGTCGATACCATGGTAAACGGTAGCCAAGTAATCAAGGTCGGAGTTACGGTCGGCATTACTGATAGATACATAGTAATTATCTCGATTATACTCACGATAAATAGGCAGAATTTTACTGGAAGAAAAGCCATGAATGGTAGTAAGCATCGGAATATTTACCATGCGGCTATAGGATAAGGGCATAAAGTCATAGTTGTTGTGAATCAAGTCAAACTGGTTAGCCTGCTCAAAAAGATAGGCTATATGCATTGCTTCCCAGACCTTGGGGTCGATGTTAGGGTCTTCTTCATAGGGAAAAGGGCATATATATTGCAGCCGGGCTGAAGTTTGTGAATCTCCGGTGGCAAAAAGAGTAACATCGATACCCCTTTGCACCAAACCTTCAGCCAGCAGAGAAACGACTCTTTCCCAGGGACCGTAATGACGAGGGGGAGTTCTCCAGGCAATCGGCGACAACAAAGCTATTTTCATAATCTGACAACTCCTTTCTAGTCATAATAGATTCTTTCCCAAAGACAGCAAGACAATCCAGTATATTCATTAAATAGCTATTGGATTAACGAGGTTCCTTAAATTTGAAGTAAAATAGGTACTGCTGGTAACGGCTGTTTCTAACCAGGAGGTATAAATAATATTTGTGGTTTCGAATTCATGGGCCAGTTGGGAAAGCAATATTAAGTTATATGTTACATCCCACACCTATAAGAAACAAGGAGAAAGGGGGATATCAATATCAAATCTATTCTACTTTAGCTATAGCAAAAATCACATATGTTTCGTAAACTTGAGCTAAGATTTTGATAGGATAAATTTTATTGTTACGGAACTTTAAATCAGCTCCGCCCCATGATACGGTAGCATCCCTGTTTTCGGGTACGTAACCAATGCGCAGGGTATGAGGATGTCGCTCTACAATTTGTAACTGTGATTCAAGCAGGCTATTGTATAGCGTGCTAGACGTCTGACATACCCCTCCACCAATTCCCGATACCAAACGTTTACCAACTATTACGCCAGCAGGTTGATATCCTGCCTGAGCAGTTCTTTGTCCCACCGTCTGGTTAAAAGAACAAAGTTCTCCAGGATTGACTATAGTCCCATTTAATTTGTTGCATGATAGCAAGATATTGCGGTTGCGGGGCGCAGGACTGGTAGCAATACTAGTATAATATCCGGCAATAATATTTTCTGTCGGCCATAACTCAACCATAACAGGAGTGGTGGCTAAGGTTCCCCATCGAGGTAGGTTAGCAGGAAGCTGTGGTGGTTCCAGGGTAACAAACTCGGGATCAGAACCCTGGTAGTCAGGGCTACGTAAAATAATTGCTCCCATCCGGGAATTATAACTTATTTTATAGCCCAACTGCTCAGCAACAAAGCGCATGGGCAAATAGAATTCATCCAATTGAAGATTTAAATCTTCTTTTTGAATCTGGGCTGGCGGAAGATGCCAGTAATCACCTTCTTCGAGTATGAATTCCTGCGATCCCTTTCTTAGTAGTAGTCTGGTATCAATTACTTCGATTTGAGCTCCAAATATAAGGCTGCAATCACTTAATGAAATTACTGATCTTTCACTGGTATTAATAAAGGCGGCGTAATTTAGTGGGGCTATCTGGCCATCTAGATAAACTTCAATAGTTCGAAGAATTATCGAGGTTATAGGTACCTCCTTGATTATTTCCTCAGGCTCAGAAATCTCCGTTCCTATTACGGGAGTAGCATAAAAGATACTAAAGGTAATTAATAAAACCATAACTACAAAACTTTTAAAATTTTTCAATGAACTCTCTCCTTAATACAATAGAATTACTATCATGTTTATTGAGTTTTTTGTTACATATGACTATCTAATGGAAATTATTAACAGAGAGAGTTATAAATTATACAGAAAAAGCAAATCCGGGGCTTAATGCCCCGGGATTTGTTGCTTTATTAAGAACTAACCGCGGATCTAACCTGTTGTATATCTTGGCTGTCAGCCTGGGTAGCCGGTTTATAAAAACCTTTGGATTCTGCCATCTGATATAACTGGTATTGGAACTGTTCATCTGAGTTTCTAATCTGCTGCAAAGTCTGACGTAGTTGCTGATTAGAGCATTCACTAATACTGCTGGTATAGGTAGTTAAACTGCTCTTCACCATAGAAAGAATGTCGTTTACCATTTCCTTGTCGCCAATATGCTGCATTTTTTCATCTCCTTATCCCAAAAATGATAGTAGTTTTTGTCGGGTCTGTGAAGCAGATTGGGCTGACTGCTGGAACATCTGCCTAACCTGTGGATCTTGAGCCTGAGAAGCAAAGAAGTTTAATTTCTTTTCAGCAGTTTCATGGGAACCAATTAAATGCCTAAGAGTCTGCAACTCCATCTGATTAATATTCATTCTTCGCTACTCCTTTCATTAAAATTTTTTTGGGCACAATATTATGTTGCCTCAATTTTGTCTATCTATACTTTCCACTGATTATTAAATCAGGGATGCTCTTAGACTGGCATAATTTACATAAAGGTATATGGCATTGGGAAAAGAACCATTTAAATTAGGTGCTGGTATATTGGTGGTCTGATATGAAAGCTAATCCAATATGGGCTTAAAAATGAAAATCTAGTATTATTTATTATTATTATTGGAGGTACTTTATGAAAAAAAGAGTTTTAGCAGTAATGATAGTTTGTATATTTACGCTGGGTTTAATGCTGACACCAGCTAAATCCATTCTTGGTGAACCGATTATCAAAGTTGTTTCTTGTCCATCTCAGTACCTGGATAATATTACCATAAACATATCCAAGGATGGTGCCAGTGATAACAAGGAAAACTTATTAAGCCAGCGTAATAGCAATCTGCCGTTATTAACTTTTCCCAGTGGTGAAAGTATAACTATACCACGTTACATTGATACTCCCTCGATGGCAACTAGTATTTCTGAGCGCAAAGAGGCAGTAGTTACGAAGAGTTATAATAAAAATGAGCCTTCTAAGGTACCGAATTTAGTTTCATCTGGTGCTCAACCCCAGCCTATTACAAACGTTAAATCCACTTCTAAACCAGATATCCAGACGCAGGCAGTAACGGAGATAAAGACCACCAGTCGGAAAGCTGTTAATAGAAAACCAGATTTACCCCAGGTAAAATTGTTCCGGGAAATATATAACAACAGTCCGGCCCATGCTTTGGTAGGTAGAGCTATCTGGTATATGAACTACGGGTATATGGTCTATGGACATAAAAAATATTGGGATACTGGTTACATAGATTGTTCCAATTTTGTCTCTTTGGTTTACAAGGATTTTGGTTATGAAATTACTTCTGCAGCGCGTAAATATAATACGGTGGGCCGGGCAGTAAGCGGAGTTTATAGCAAACGCCAGCCGGGTAGTACTAAAAAGTATATGTTGGTAGGAATCGATAATCTTAAGCCAGGAGATATTCTAACTTTTTGGAAAGAAGATAGTACTGGAAAACGTTATATCGGCCATGTGGCTATTTATATGGGAAAACTCGATGGCAAGCCAACTATAATACATACGGTAAAAGGCTATCCTACGGCCATTGGCATAACTACCAGTTTTACTTATTGGTATGGCGAGCATTTTAATGGTGCCCGCCGGGTACTAGGGACTGCAGCATACTCTTCGAAAGCATCTTATAGTGCTACAGGACCAGTTATACCGGCGAAATATCAAATGATTCCTGGCCGGGTGATAATGCCGGGTTATTTGCCCAATGGATTTTAGAATAGGCAAAGAAGCAACATTTTAGGGTTTTATCTGCCGAAATAAGATGAAGTGGTTTAATTGGAGAAATTATCAGAATAATTATCCAAAACAATATTTTTCCAGTATAATTAAGCTAACTATAAACATCTATTAGGGAGGTGACATGAGTTTTGTCCATCTTTCGACCGCTGTCAAAACCTGATGAGCCAAATCATTATCAGGTAGCCGGTATAAATGTCATTTGCCCTCATTGCCAAAACCAGAAATTTTACGAGAGCAGGATCCAGTACAATATTCAAGAAACGGCTTTTGCCGAAAAAGAATATACAGTTAGGATGGCTACAGCACTTACATGTAGCAGGTGTAGTATGGTGGTATACTTTATCAACAAACCTAATAAAATCATGGCATGATAGTTGTAGTTTACGGGCGGACCTGTATGTTCGCCCTTTCCGTTACTTTGGATAAAGAAAGGATCATAAAGACTAGAATATATACCCATAATAAAAGTTGACATGGCAAATAGGATGATGGGTGTACTAAAATTCTTTTTATAATACCATTAATGATTGCTCCTATTATATTCTGTAGCTATAGATGATAACTGCGGTAATTTACTTGTCTATTCTATACCTTCCAGAATTAATTGCGACTGACTTATGAATATATTGCCAGCAGAAACGACAAACTAGATAAAAATAAGAAAGGATGGGAGATATGGCTTTACTTGGTGATCCCTTTGTAGCTAATTTACCTCGCCAGCTTTCTAATGAGGAATTAATACAGGCGTTAAGGGTAGATATTGCAGGTGAATTGGAGGCAATAATCGGGTACGAAGCTCATGTTATGGCCACCAATGATGAAAGGGTAAAAAAGGTATTAACCCACATTGCCAATGAAGAAAGACGCCATGTAGGTCAGTTACAGCAGCTTTTGTTTGTTCTTAACCCTGGTGAACAGCAATATTTTGACCAGGGGCTGCAGGCCATTCAACAACAGCAATCCCAGAATTTCCAAATGCCCATGCAATAAGACAAAAGGGGCAGACCCATGGGCCTGCCTCTACATATTTTAATCACCCTTTGTCAACCTAGGGTACTTTTTCCCCACTATTCAGTTACACATCATCTTCATATTTATTTTCAAACAACAGGCTCATCCAATCCTGTCTGCTATGCAATACCCGGGCAATGATAATATCATCTTTACCGATGCGATAGAAAATGATATATGGTTTTACTGTAATACGGCGGTAGCCTGGTTCGACTAGGGATAAATCATTGGTTGGCAGGACGCTTCCCAGGCGAGGATTGTCCGCTAGTTTCAGAATGGAATGTTCTATTTTTTTTAGTAACTTTGCGGCTGCTTTGCGATTATCGTCCGCAATGTAATCGAATACGCTGTCCAGATCATCTACTGCATCACGGGTATAGCGAATATTAAGCCTGGTCATGGATACGCTCCTTTAAATGAGAAAAAACCTCTTCATGGTCGACCAGATCGCCTGCAGAGATCTGCTTATCCGCTGAGGCCAGTTTTACTTGCAAACGAATCCAAGCTTCCCGGCGGCAAAAAGCTTCGTGGCTCATTACTACCAAATCATTTTCGCCGTTATTGGTGACTATAATAGGGTCATCAATTTCATGGCAAAGTTTGGAGAAACTCTTATAATCCGAGCGAATTGCTGATGACGGCTTAACCATCATAACACTCGGTCTGCGAATTTTATTCAGCATTATGCATGCCTCCTATCAAATATCTATCAAAAGTCTACCATGCAGATCAAGGCAGAGTCAAACGGGGCAGATACATTAGTCCCTTCAGGTTATATCATCATTATTCAATCTTGATACCTATTTCATTCAGCATATGTACATACAGGAGGAGTTCCTCTCGAGAGGTAACATTTAGCTTGGTATATATACGTTTACTATGGGTTTTTATGGTGTTTATACTAAGGCACAGGATTTCAGTAATCTCTTTGGCATTATGGTCCTGGGCATAAAGGTCAAACACTGAACGCTCTGCTGGAGAAAGTGTTTTTATATTTTCCAGAAAATCATCAAGAATATTGAGTGAAAGATTTTCTTGCCGGGCCTTTTCGTATAAGTCTTCATTATGTGCTGCCAGGAAACTAATTAAATCATCTATTTCGGCTATCTTTGTTCTGGGGGCAGTACTCAAGTCCGTAGATTTAATCATATTCAGGCCTTCAGTAATCGGCTTTAAGAATCGTTGGCTTAAAACGTAGGATGCTATGATCCCCAGGATAACAAGTATCATTAGCAAGCCAATTAATAATAGATTCAGTTTAGTAATCGAACTAACAAGATCATCTTCGGGGACCATAATAGCTGCTGCCCACTGTTCATCATAGAAGGCCGAACCCTTGGGATACAAGTGTATAGGTGTATGAATTCCCAGGAATGAACTACCCTGATTCTGTATATAGGAGTAAAAAGAACGAGGATTTTTAGAAATCTTAAGAGTATTATTGCCTTTGGATATATTTCTGGCTGAAAAACTACCCGCAAACATGGATTGCTGGAATTGTATTGTTTCTTCATTTATAGGTGAGAGCACACAAAAAAGCCGAGTATAAATACTGTTATTAGGCATATGAGATAGTTTAAAAAGCATCGAACTTATTTCAATCCCGCAAACCCCAAAGACATTACCCTGGGAATCAATTAAGGGAACAGAGCAAAGCATGACTTCATCGCTGGTATCTGGAAGTGTGAGGACAGTACTCCAATAGTACAGACGTGACAGGGGCAGATTACTATTTGCATGGGCAGCATTCATGGGATGATGGTAATATGGAGCATTACTGATGTCAAATTCCATTTTCCACTGGGCATGAAGGGATAGAGAGGCATTACGGCTGATACTGGGCATACCACGCATAATAATAATGGTAGGAGACGAGGAGCTAATGATATTGGGCTCCATATTCTTAACATATAACCCGGCCCTGGAGTTTTTGGCATTATCAAGGGTCGGATTTACAGTGGCATTTAAAATAAAGAAAACACCGCTGCTCTTAGATCTCTGCAGACAAAATAAAGTGCGATCTAATTCAGCGGATATAACCGCTTCCAACATCTCTGGATGTTCTTGTAAATTAGATACAGGTATACCCAGTTTTTCTGTTTGGTTTTCAATACTCCTAGATAATTCCTTGGAAAACTCTATAGCCTGTATCGAAAGCTCTCCATATTGTTTGGAAATGTCCTGTGAGACATGCAGCAGTTCATTTTCAAACATTCTCTCACTTTCTGACATACCGGCAGTGAATGTTCCGGTAATGAATAGAATAGCTATTACTCCTAGAAAGATAGTTAGCACCAGCACTATCAAAAACAGAAAGAGCCTAAGAATCATAGGTGTACCATTTATACCTGGTTTCTTAAATTCTTGTTTTAAAAACTCTATTTTTTTAAATAATAAACTTTTCAATTTATAATAGCCTCTATTTGATTACTGTAGGTTCCACTACAACAAAATCCTGTTCATCTTGGACCTATTTTGAAAACATTTTAATAAAATCACTATATTTACCATTTGATACTATTTCATAGGCTGTCGCCGGATCGCTACTCGGCAAGAGTTTTGTGTAGGATTTTCTGGATTGAGCTGCAGTTTCCTTTAATTGGCCTTCATATTGTTTTTGCAGTTGATCGATTCCTTCAAATAGCGGTGGTATATAAAAATCATATTCTTTTTGCATTAACCTTGAGGTCTGCAGCAGTTTCTTAATTCTTTTATCCGAGGTATTCTTAATCTCCTGGGACATAATCTCACCGAAGGCTTCTTCTGTTACAGGAAGATAACCGGTAGAAGACACGAAACGAAGATTGTTCTCAGGGCTGGTAAACCATTTTAGAAAAATACCGGCGGCATACTCTTTTTCTTTGGTAGACTTGATTACGCTCATACCGGCCCCTCTCTGTATAGCTGCTTTTTTCCTGCCTTCAAACACGGGATAAGGCAGAATGTCCAGCTCTATCGGTTCAGAAGTATTGTCTGCATATGTAACCGTAGGCGAAAAAAATGATACTCCAGCTGTGGAACCGGTTGAACATATGATGTCACCCGTTTTGGCAAGATCAGTAGCATATCCGTTAAAAATGGCGGCCTGGCCTAAAACAGCAGGTTTGTAGTAACACTCCCACACCTTGGAATATTGCGGAGATGTGAAGTTAACAGCACCATTTCTAATAAAATCTACTCCCAATTGTTGACATCCGATTAGGGTAAAATTAAACAGTGAATCGGGCATGAAAAACACTTTACCGTCATTGGTAATATTAGGTGTTTGTTTATCAGTCCAATCATAATAAAGCGATGCTGTTTTAATAATACCTTCAAATGTACCTAAATCCTCAATTTTGGCACCAGTATCCTGAGAGAATCTATCAAATAAAGTTCTGTTTAGGAACAAAACTTCTGTTGATTTGGCAGTAGGGAAGACATAGAGATGATCTCCCTCCAATCGGCCTTCGTCTAGAAATTCTGGAATATAAGCTGAAAGTTCTTTCTCAGAAAATTGCTGATTAAGATCAGCAAGCATTCCTTTTTCTGCTAATATAAGCGCTGTTTTGGGATAGGCAGTGGTAATATCAGGAAGGGGCGGTGCCCCCGGTTCATCATTTGCAGCCATGGTCAATTTTTCATGGAGGGTAGCACTGCCGGATATAGATGTAACGTTGATTATAATACCTTTTTCCGCTCCCACAGTATCGTTGAATTCATCAATCATATTATCCATAGTATCTTTTAATTGCCCACCATAATTATGCCAAAGCGTAAGGGTTATAGGATTTTTCGAAACCTTAGTAGAATTATCGCAACCAGCTAATATCGGAATAAATACAAGAAATAGGATCACAAACAAAGATATATTTTTTTTCAATATGTATCTCTCCTTATTATATAAGGTTGTAACGGTAGATTTTGGAACAAATGATTTTTTTAATTATAGCATTTTAATCAACATATAAAACACATTTATGGTGTCTTTTATACTATTTACATAATCACCCTGGGGGTGATTCTTAATTTTTAAGCGAAGAATCACTCCCGGGGTGATTCTTTATTTGATTGGAATGTATAAAATGTGGCATAATCAAAATTTTTATTAGGAGGTTTTTCAATGAGCACAGAACCAAATGTTAACAACCAGACAGTGGAGAGTAGGATCCCAATTTTTGACCCAGGCGATATTGAAAAGAACAAGACCATGGCCGGCCTAGCCTATATCATCTTTTTTTTGCCTTTAATAGCCTGCCCCGACTCCCAATATGGAAGATTTCACGCTAACCAGGCACTATTGTTGTTTATTCTGGGTTTTGGAGGAAGCATGATTTTATCTATGATACCTATAATTGGTTGGGTACTTTTACCGGTATTTGCACTTGGTGTTTTTGTTTTAGCTATTATGGGACTGGTTAATGGATTTGGAGGAAAAGGGAAAGAACTCCCGCTTATCGGAAAATTCCGCATATTAAAATAATCGACTCATCTTTACTCACATAGATTATCAGATAAAGGAAAGAGGGATGACATTTGTTTAGAAAAATCAGTGTTATTTTACTTAGCATTTTGGTGATGTTATCTTTGGCGTCCTGTGGTGTAAAACAAAGCCTTGATGAAAAGATAACAGAAAAGGTTACCGAGGGTGTTATAAATAAGGCTACCGGTGGTGAAGCCAATATCGATATTGACAAAGGCGAGCTGACATTAAAGGGCGAAGATGGTGAAAAAATTACTTTTAGCGAGAATAAATGGCCCAAAGGTAAAGCAGCTAGTCTCATTCCCGAGTTTAAGAAAGGCAAGATAATAACAGCAGCCAGCACTGATAAAGCTTGTACCATTATGATAGAACAGGTTGAGGAGAAAGACTATGCGCAATATGTTAAAAAGTTAAAAGACCAGGGATTTACCAATGATGTAGCAGAATTTACGAGCGGCTCAAGTCAGAGTTATGGAGCACATTTAAATGAGAATACCATGGCTTTTGTAATGTATGACTCTGAACAAAAAGCACTTACCATAAACATTGAAATCGCCGAATAGGAAAAGCCTTGGCTACTACTAACGCTGAACAGGCGGTTATGGCATGACTACAAGTAAGGCGGCTGTATTTATGATGGTAAGAAGTTAGAATTAGCATCTTATAAGTTTTAATAGGAGGTATTCCGAAATGAAACTGAATACAATGGCATTATATATCATCCTGTGCCTGGCTTTGGTAATCAGTGGCTGTGGAGGCAGTTCGAATACCAGCAGTACCGGAGCTGACGACCAGAAACAGGCAGCCAGCAGCAAAAAATCTGATGGAAAACCCTCTTCCAGTTTTAATAAAATAAGCGATTATTCTGAGGCTTGGAACGAGGTATACAATCAAAATGAAGCTGCTATTAACAAGTATGATGAGCCAATCATGGAATTGGTTACTCCTGGTCTGGAATTTGTAAGTGGTGTGCAATATGACCTGCTGAATATGGACAACAAGGACGGCCACTTCGAAGGTAAGTTGATGATGGCTGGTTTTCCAGGGGTTTTAGAGAGAAAAGGTTCTAAAATGAGTTTTGGGTACGATTACATCAGAGATGAAGATGGTTTTAGTCCTACCGCGAAGGCTGGCGATCGAATAGTAGAGGATGGCAATTGTGATCTAGGCAAAGGAACTTATGTAACTGAAACTTTTACCGAACGTAATGGACACAAAATTGAACGCAGCTACAGCGAGTTCAAACGGTTTAAAAATGGCGAGATGATATGCCTCAGGACCTACAGTTCCAGCTTGAACTTCAGGGGGGAAGCAGATTTATCCAATACTTGCACCTATATAAAAGCTGGTAAAGATAAATTTGATTTCGTCATCGGAAAAGCCACCCAGGGCCCCGCTTTTGAAAAGCTTTCCTTTATTGATAAGAGTGATTTATCAAAAGATGAAGCTCGTCAGATGATGGAAGCAGCAGGATATCAGATTGAAAAAAGTGGCGGCATAGCAGGGGGAAAACTTGTTGTTGATTAGGCTTATATCCAAATAATCATGAGGTGATTTATGCAAACACCATTTTTTATTGGAGGTGGTCTGTTATTCTGAGAAAACGATTATTAATTTCGTTTCTAATCCTATCAATGGCAGTAATGGCTGTGTGTTTCTTCCCCGGCAATTTGCTTGCACCATCTATGGCAGTCGATTTGAAACCGTTTCAATTGCCTGATATTAATAAACCAGAAGTACCAGATATTAAACCAGACATACCACTAGAAATGAAATTCATCCCCACCAATATCAAAGTAACTCCCGATTCCCAGTCTACTAAAGTGGGGCAAACAGCATCCTATAAATGCATGGCCTACGATGCCAACAATTCGTCGCGCGACGTCACCGATATCTGTAGTTGGCATATCAAGGATCC
>DIRQ01000012.1:0-2406 GCA_002424365.1 Syntrophomonas sp. UBA5432
CTCACGGTTGTCCAAACGCAGGCGACAACACATACTACGGGCATCCTCAGGATCCATATCGGAGTTGATATAGTTAGCAAATCCAGGTATACCATATTTAGCAGTCATTTCCCAAATTTTATCATAGTTAGAGCTATTCCAGTCGAAGTCGCGGGTAATGTTATAAGTGGGAATGGGGAAGGTAAAGACCCGCTCCTCAGCATCACCCTCCATCATAACCTCGGCAAACGCCTGGTTTAGCATATCCATTTCTGCTTGAAATTCGCCATAGGTTTTATCCTTAAATTCACCACCAATAATAACCGTTTGATCTTTGAGGTATTCCGGTACCTTAAGGTCCATGGTAATGTTTGTAAATGGGGTTTGGAAACCTACCCGGGTAGGTACGTTAACATTAAAGATAAATTCCTGCAGGCTCTGTTTAACCTGCTCATAGTTTAATTGGTCATAATAGATATAAGGAGCCAGCAGGGTGTCAAAGTTGGAAAAAGCCTGGGCTCCGGCGGCTTCACCCTGCAGGGTATAGAAGAAGTTTACAATTTGACCCAGTACGGTACGAAAATGCTTAGCTGGCTTACTTACTACTTTACCCCGGGCACCTTTGAAGCCCTCCCGGATTAAGTCCTGCAGATCCCAACCTACGCAGTAAACCGCCAGTATACCCAGATCATGCATGTGGAAATCTCCGTTTTGCTGGGCTTCTTTCATCTGTTCCGTATATATTTGGTTAAGCCAGTACTGGCTGGTGACTATAGAGGAAATATGAAAGTTCATGCCCTGCAGGCTGAAGTTCATATTAGAGTTCTCTTTTACCCGCCAGTCGCTGCGATCCAGGTAGTTTTTAATTATTTCATTATTTTGGATAAGCTGACGGCTTTCCCTTATAATTTCATGCTGTTTACGATAAAGTATATAAGCCTTGGCTGTTCGGTAATGGCCATTTTTAACCAGAACTTTTTCTACTAAATCTTGTATCTCTTCAACTGTGGCTATTTCATAATCGTCCAGATAGTAGTAACCGGCCAGTTCGATAACCTTATCAGCCAATCTCTGGGCAGTGTCATAATCCCGGCCTCCAACTGCCTGGGCCGCCCTATAAATAGCACTAACGATTTTTTCTTTTTCAAATGGTACTACGCGGCCATCTCGTTTTCTAATACTTTTTAAGCTCATGTTTAAGCCTCCCATACACAATATATATGGTCTGATAAAATATTAATAACAATATGCTGTAGTTATTATAGTTTACCCAGGCTTCTTCTTCAAATATGTATATCGCCTTAATTTGACCTTTTCATTAAATTGTGGCCTTTTAACAAGAATTTTTAACTTATTACTATTAATTGCTAGTCGTATTTTAGTGAAAAAACAAGCAGGATAGGCGTATTGGCCTACCCTGCACCGATTTTTGTCCTATTACATCGTAAGCGCCATTATGGCTTTATGGGCATGGAGACGGTTTTCGGCTTCATCAAATACTACTGATTGGGGTCCGTCCATAACTTCATCAGTAATCTCCTTACCCCGCTTGGCCGGCAAGCAGTGCAGGACAATGGCATCCTTCTTAGCCAGGCTTAAGAGCCGGCTGTTAACCTGGTAGGCTAAAAACTGTTGCTCCTTCTCCGGGGCCTGGTCTTCCTGCCCCATACTAGCCCAAACATCAGTATAAACTACATCGGCATCGGCAGCAGCCTCTTCCGGATCTTTAACCACTGCCAAAGTTGCTCCGGTTTCGGTTGCGTCTTTTTGAGCTACTGCTAGTATTTTGGCATCAGGTTCAAAGCCTCCAGGGGATGCAATAACCACATCCATTCCTACTTTAGCTCCACCAAAAAGCAATGAATGAGCTACATTGTTGCCATCACCGATAAAAGCCAGCTTCAAACCTTTTAGTTCACCTTTATGTTCTTTTATGGTCATAAGATCTCCAATCACCTGAGTGGGGTGAAGTAAATCGGTTAAACCGTTAATTATTGGTATACTAGCCCAATGAGCCAGTTCCAGGACTTCATCATGGTCAAAGGTGCGAATCATTATACCATCTAACATGCGCGACAATACCAGGGCAGTATCTTTAATAGTCTCCCCCCGGCCTATTTGTATATCGCGGGGACTGAGGAAAAGAGCGTGCCCACCCAACTGATACATACCTACTTCAAAAGCTATCCGGGTACGGGTAGATGATTTTTGAAATATCATACCCAGGGTTTTACCGGCTAAACAAGGATGGGGAATACCCTGTTTCTGCATTCTCTTAATTTCCGCCCCTACCTTAAGCATGTACTCTATTTCTTCTTTACTGAAGTCATGTATGCTTATGAAGTCTTTACCCCGCAATATATCCTCGATTTTAAACATCATCTCATCCCTTTCTGGTGAGTCACAAGAACCGTCCCCCTGACTCAC
>DIRQ01000012.1:2572-6744 GCA_002424365.1 Syntrophomonas sp. UBA5432
ACCGTCCCCCTGACTCACTACCATTCTTTCAAGGCGTCTTTAAGTATATTTACCGCCTGGTTAACTTCGGTCTCATTTATGGTTAAGGGGGGAACCATTCGCAGTACCCGGTTACCAGCACCTAATACCAGCAAGCCTTTTTGCATACAGATATTTACCAGATCTTTAATATCCTGGTCAAATTCAATACCCAGCATTAGTCCCCGCCCCCTGACTTCTACTATTCGGCTGTCATTTATAGCCTGCAGGGAACGAACCAGGTAGTCTCCCATCTTAGTTACCTGCTCTAGGAAACCCTCCCCGGTCATAATATCCATTACCTGATTGGCAACAGCGGTAACCAGGGGATTACCTCCAAAGGTAGAGGCGTGATCGCCAGGAGCAAAACCTGAAGCTGCTTTTTCACTGGCCAGCATGGCTCCGATAGGAATTCCGCCTCCCAGCCCTTTGGCCAGGGTTACGATATCCGGAACTACCCCATAAGTCTGGTAAGCAAATACTTTTCCGGTTCTACCCATACCACATTGCACTTCATCAAATATTAAGAATATTCCTTCCCGGTTACAGATTTTTCTTAATCCTTGCAAGAATTTGAAGTCGGCCGGTCTTATTCCTCCTTCACCCTGTACTGGTTCTACCATTATGGCACAGGTACGGTCACTTAGTAATTGCTCTACTGTGGATAAATTATTAAACTCAGCATAATGAAAACCTGCCGGCAAGGGAGCAAAGCCTTCATGGTATTTATCCTGACCGGTAGCAGTCAGAGTAGCCAGAGTACGTCCGTGAAATGAGTTTTTAAATACTATAATTTCATTTCTATCTTCTTTATGGCGGTAAAAATACTTACGAGCCAGTTTAATAGCGCCTTCATTGGCTTCAGCACCGCTGTTACAGAAGAAGGCTTTATCCAGGCCAGAAGCTTTGACCAGCTTTTCTGCCAACTCCACCTGAGGTTTTATCCAATAAAGGTTGGAAATGTGCCAGAGCTGGCGGGACTGTTCCTGCAGGGCGATAATGAGTTGGTCATTGCAATGACCTAATATACAGACTGCAATACCTCCAACAAAGTCCAGATATTGCTTGCCACTGACATCCCAGAGGTAACTGCCCTTACCTTTTACCGGTGCTATAGGAAAGCGCCCGTAAGTATTCATTACGTATTCCTGACCTTTGGTGGCTATTTCATTATTAGTCATGATGTATCTCCCTTAATTCATTTTGACGTCGATTGCTCTTACATAGACATTCTACCCAAGTTCCGGACACCTGCTGAGTGCCGGAAGGGTTGGGATTATCCTCACCCCTAACTCCTTACTCTGGATAATTAATGAAGTTCTAAAATCAAGGTTATCTACAAGACAACTTTGTTATTATCGCCTATTCACGCACTAATTCATCCATTTACTACCATGGTACCAATACCCCGGTCGGTAAATATCTCCAGGAGTATGGAGTGGGACTGGCGTCCATCAATAATATGGGTGCGCCCCACTCCTCCCCGCACTGATTCCATACAGCACTTGACTTTAGGCAGCATTCCCCCGGCTATGATTCCCTGTTTAATATAGTCATCTACTTCGCTTAATTTTAGTACTGATATTAGAGACTCACTATTGTCGGGATCTTTAAGTAGGCCGGGCACATCGGTTAATAACACCAGCTTATCAGCTTTCATGGCAACGGCAATAGCCGAAGCCACCAAATCGGCGTTTATATTATAGGTTTCCTGCCCATCTCCCCTCCCTATGGGAGCAATGACCGGAATGTAACCATTTTCTATTACTGTGTCGATTATCTGGGGATTTATGCGCTTTACTTCACCTACAAATCCCATTTCCCCGCTATCAATAGCCTGGGCTTCAATCAAGTTACCGTCCTTACCTGATATACCGATGGCTTTTCCCCCGGCGCAGTTTATACCGGAGACAATTTCTTTATTAACCTTACCCCCCAGGACCATTTCCACTATCTCCATAATCTCCCCGGTAGTTATCCGCAAGCCGTTGTGAAAATGGCTCTCAATACCTAGACGGGCCAGCATCTGATTAATTTCCGGACCGCCCCCGTGTACTATCACCGGGTGCATCCCTACAAATTTCATCAGTACTATGTCCTGCATCACCTTTTGTTTAAGTTCGCAGTCGGTCATGGCTGCCCCGCCATATTTTATTACTACTTTTTTGCCGTAAAATTCTTTTATGTAAGGCAATGCCTCCACCAATATTTCTGCTTTTTCCATAGCTGAAACCAGCATATCTGTATCCCCCTCCTTAAGTCCGATAGTCAGCATTGATGCTTACATATTCATAAGTAAGGTCGCATCCCCAGGCAGTAGCCTGGTAGTTGCCAGTTTTTAAATCAACCTTTATAACCACCGTTTCTTGTTCCAGTTCCTCCAAGGCCTTTTGCTCATTAAATATTAATCCCATACCATTCTCAGCTACCTTTTGCTGACCCAGATATATATCCACCTTATCAACCGCAAATTCTGCTCCTGAATATCCGGCAGCACATAGTATACGCCCCCAGTTGGCATCTTTACCAAAAACCGCCGCTTTTACCAGGTTGGAACTGGTTATTGACCGGGCTATAATACGAGCAGTATCTTCATCAGCTGCATTTACTACCTGTACTTCAATCAGGTGAGTAGCCCCTTCCCCGTCCCGGGCAATCATTTTGGCCAAGTAAATGTTTATAAAGTCCAAGGCCTGTTTAAGCTGCTTATAGTTATCCGAGTTTTCATCCTTAATAACAGGGTTACCAGCCAGGCCGTTGGCCATTATTACCGCCATATCATTGGTCGAAGTATCGCGGTCAACGCTAATCATGTTGTAAGACTGGTTGCTGGAATCCTTTAACATTTTCGCTAAGCAATTGCTGCTAATAGCAGCATCTGTTGTTATGAAAGCTAACATAGTAGCCATATTGGGATGAATCATACCGGAACCCTTGGCCATGGCACCGATACGTACCGGCTTATCTTGAATATTTATTTCTACTGCTATTTCTTTAATTTGCAGGTCGGTAGTCATTATAGCTAATGCTGCATTATGCCCGCCATCGACAGATAATGAGTCGGCTGCTTCTTTTATTCCCGCCTCAATCCGCTCCATGGGCATATGTACGCCTATAACCCCGGTTGAAGCTACCAGTACATCTTCTGTTTTGATATTTAGCGGTTTGGCAGTAAGCTCAGCCATGCGCCGGGCATCAGCCATACCCTGCTCGCCGGTACAGGCGTTGGCATTACCGCTGTTCACCACCACTGCCTGAGCCCTGCCATTGTGCAGGTGCTCCCGGGTAAGGTCCACACAAGCTGCTCGTACCCGATTGGTAGTAGAGACCGCAGCAGCATTACAGGGTTTGCCGGAATATATAATGGCTACATCTTTTTTATCTTTTTTCTTGACTTCAGCAACAACCCCCTGGGCCAAAAACCCCTGGGGGGCAGTAACTCCACCTTCAACTATCTTCATAATTTCTTCTTGCCTCCATAAAAGGTATTTTTAGGGGTGTACCCCGGGGAAGTTTAATCCCTTGCTCTCGGTAATGCCTAACATTATATTCAGGTTTTGAATAGCCTGCCCGGAAGCCCCTTTGGTTAAGTTATCCAGGGCAGAAATTAAGATTACTCGGCCACTAACCTCATCTGTGTATATACCAATCTGTACTATGTTACTGCCATAAACCCATTTAGTATGGGGCATAACTCCTGGTGGCAGTACCTGTACAAATTTTTCTTCCCGATATTTTTCCTCCAATAGTTCGCGCACCGCTGTAGCACTTATCCCTGCCTGCAGACGGGCATAGGTGGTAGTCAAAATGCCCCGGTTCATTGGTACCAGGTGGGGGGTAAATATCATTTCTACCGGTTTACCAGCAGCAATGCTTAACTCCTGAGCTATCTCAGGACCATGCCGGTGTGTCCCCACCCCGTAGGCATGAATGCCTTCATTAACTTCGCAAAAATGGCTGCTTTCTCTTAATGTACGTCCGGCCCCAGATACACCACTCTTGGAATCTACTATTATTCCTTCCGGCTCCAGCAACTGTGCCGCTAATAATGGTACCAGTGGTAATATAGCGCCGGTAGGAAAACAACCCGGGTTAGCCACCAGGCGTGTTTCTTTTATTTTGTCCCGATAAAGCTCAGGTAAGCCATAAACAGC
>DIRQ01000069.1:0-4155 GCA_002424365.1 Syntrophomonas sp. UBA5432
GTGTTCCCGAGCCTCATTTAACTCTAATAGGGCCAGAGTTTTGTCCTGACTGGTAATACAGCTTTTCAGTCGGGCTAAATTAACATCAATAGCATTAATCTCATCTTTCTCCACACTATATTGAATCCGGGGGACTATTTTCTTCCAGGCCCGGTATGACTTTTCATAGTTTACACTGGCATTTTGCCATTCATCTACGGAGATATTATACTCCAGCTGGTTCATGTACAGCATAAAATCATCCCCGCTACCCAGCGGTTTTTTAAACAGGTCGCCGCCGTTCATAATGAATATAAACAGTGCAAATAGCAGTACTACAAAAGCATAATACTTAAGGCTTTTCATCTTCAGTCTCCTTAGGACATATTATCCTGGTATTTGTCTATATACAAATTGCCACCGTTAGCGTCATAGCCAGCTAAATACACCTCGGAAGGACTATTAATACCCTGGGCCTGAAGCTGCTGATCCAGCCAAATTCGGTCAACACCTGCCCGGGCTAGATTAGATTCTATAACCAGGCCATTATATATCAACTGGTTACTCAGGCCGGCGTTACTGCTGGGTATGTTTAAATCAGTCGGAGTAACCGGTTGGTATTCTGGTTTCAATAAAACCGAAAGCTGTCCATTAGTCTCCAATACTGCGAACCCGATTTTGTTAAGGTCAAAAACCCCTTTATCCCGCAGTTGTTCTAGTAGGTCGGAAGTAGTATAGCGCAGCTTCATCATAGTTTTCTCCATAATCTGACCATTCATAATAACGATGGAGGGCTCTCCGGTTAGGTAACGGTCACCTAGCTTAGATTTGACTGACACTACCTGCAGAACGAATACAGCACCGGTCCAGGTAGCCAATCCTACCCAGTGAGGCCAGGCACGGGTAGTGATATCCACCGACAGGCTGGCAGCTATGGAGCCTATAGTTATTCCCAAAACATAATCGAAAAAAGTAAGCTGACTTATCTGCTGTTTGCCCAGCATACGGGCGAAAATAAGCAAAGTAAAGAACGCTATTATGCTTCTTACCAGAACTACCAGTGCCTCATTCAGAGTAAACACCCCAATCGCTAATTCTAGGTGTATTATGAGCAATTTGGTTCGGAAATAAGCACAGATAACAAGTTTTCTTGTAAACAAACCGGTATTAACTACTTACTAACCCACCATGGTCAGAGGTCGTACCCCGGTATTAAGCACACTCTCTGGTTAGGTTATAGTTACTGCTGAGTGCAGGACTACGTTAATTCCCCTGCCGAGTACTGGAGGGTGACGGGTTAGGAGTAAGCGCTATAAGTATCTACCACTATTTCCTGGTAGTGAAAAATGTTATTATCGATTTATAATGAATAATAAACTTATCAGGAGGGATAGGATTGAATACTATAGAAGCCCTGGAACTGGCAATAGAGGAAGAACTAAAAGCCCGGGACAGGTATAGAGAGCTCTCCAAACAGGCAGATGATCCTGAAACCCGTTTGATGTTTGAACAAATAGCCCGGGAGGAAGAAGGCCACTATAAAAAGTTAATAGACCGTTTAAAAGCCATAAAACTAATGGGGTAATTAGAAAATAGGCGCTGGCAACAAAGTTGTCTAGTAAATAATTTAGAATTTTAAACTTGATAGTTGTTTAGAGTGAGGATGTGTGCCATCTTCGTTCCTCACCTTATGGCAGTTTTAATCCGTAATTGCGTATGCTCGGCATATTTAATGTACCGGGCTTTTTACACCTAGTAACAAGGTGGTCACAAGTACGAAAACAAAGATAGCCAGGAGAAATAGAGCTGAATAGATTAGTTTTCTACGAACATGGTGTTCGCCCTGTATATATTCCGCCAGCAGGTGAGTACAGTAAACCGTACTACCAGAAAAGACCATGACCACTATAAACTGTATCCACCCGGGTATGACTGCATATGCATTATGAGCCAGATGAGACCAGAGGCTATGGCTGTAATAAGCCAGTACGATAAACTCAATTAAGCTGGCTGCATACTGGAAGACCAGACTTTGCTTTTGCATCTGGGTATTTATTTCCATAAGATCCTTGATTTGTTCCTGAGTGGCAATATTGGCCCGGCTATTAAGAATATCAACCTTACTGCGGACTACTTCAATAGCAGCCTGGTGATTTTCCCGGGATATGCGCAGTTCGTCCAGGGTATCCAGCATTTCCTGCAAGCGCTTATGATATGGTTGGGTTATGTTGTTACGGAATTCATCATCCAACTTCAGGCCAGGTTGAATTCGAAACTGTCGGTTAAGATCGCTTAGAAGAGTTTCAATTTTCTTATAGTCCTCACTTAATAGCGCATAATCCCCTGCTATCATCCCATAAGAAGCAGATAGCTCATCAATTTGCTGTTCCAGCTTGGTAGATTCATCCAGAATACTTTTTTCTGTAACCAGATGGGTATGCAGTATCAGGGAAAGCTTTCGATTTAAATCCTCCTTCTCCCGGATGATAGTCTGGTGACGGTCTCGTAACATAGAAATTATCATTTGCAGCTTAATTATTGCGGCTTGAAGCTGTGGCAAACCTTCTAAAAGTAAGCGAAGGTTTAATGCTGTATATTCTTTCAGGTGGCATAAAAAATAAGTCTCACCCCTGGCCCGGCTGTCAAATATACGGGCTATCTGCCCGTGGTCTATATCTGCTGGTATTAGCTCCTTTACCGATACTGTCCCGGATGCCTCATCTAAAAGAAACTTCCATTCATAACCATGCCCGCACAGGACACTGGCCTGGCCCAGCAAAATATCAGCATTGATACCGGCCTTTTCTTCACAGGAAGATAGTAATTGCAGGCTTTCTTTCCAGGTAAACTGACCACCAATACCCAGCACCAGTATTTTAAGATTATTAAATTCCAGCTCATAATATAGGGCTGAGGGCAATTCTTCACCATAATCACTTGGACTATATAATTTAATAGGTAAGCTGTTCTGCACCGTATTAAGAAAACTCTGTAGTTTATTAACATCATCAGCCATATAAAAATAATAACGAAGGACACTGTAATTTGGCATAGCTGCCAATCCTCCTCTCTTAATTGCTCCCTGTTGATTACGATTATACGGTATGCAAGATATGATTTCACTAACAAAGTTCGAAGAGATGATAGAAGGAGCAATGTGAGATAATAATATCAATAAAGGAGGAATAATTTATGCGTAGATATAATCGTAATATGACAGCATTAACCAAAGAAGAAAATGATAAATTACATACTTATCGGGTCTGCATAGTAGGTTGTGGGGCACTGGGGGAGTATGTACTGGAAATGCTAGGTAGAATAGGTATTGGTCATTTAACTATTGTTGACCCGGATGGGTTTGATGAAACTAACCTTAACCGCCAGATTTACTCCGATACTTGGGTCCTGGGCAGGAGTAAGGTGGAGGTGGCACAGGAACGAATGACAGTAATCAACCCTCTAGTTGAAGTCAAAGCAATATCTCTTTACTTGGATAAACAGAATGCTCTCGGTATATGCAGAGGGCACGACCTAATTATAGATGCTCTGGATAACCTGGAAAGTCGCTTTGTTTTGCAGGATATAGCCCAGGCGTTAAATATCCCCTTGGTACATGGAGCTATTGCCGGATGGTACGGGCAGGTCTGCAGCATCCTGCCGGGAGACCGCAGCCTGGATCTTATCTACGGAAATAATCGGGGTCACGGTATTGAAAAAGAGCAGGGTAACCCATCATTTACCCCTGCCCTGGTTGCATCCATCCAGGTTGCTGAAGCTATCAAAATACTTATCGGACGGGGAGAAATCCTGCAAAAACAATTGCTCTATATAGATTTATTGAACCAGGAATATATGGTTCTGCCGTTAGTAAGAAAATAGAATTAATTGGACACAGAAAACATACCCTGTAGGGCAAACGGATGTAGGCTAACGCACTACCTTAGGGGAGCTGAATTTTATTTTTAAAGGAAAGCGAAAGCTTCTGCTACGTATTAGGACGAAACAACTAAACAACTACTCAACTACCGTAAAGAAAACTTTAGTTTCCGATAGCAAACGAAGTTTCCTCCATTTGTAACATCGACACAGCTATTTTCACCGATGGTTGCGACCTCTGGCCACGGGGGTTAGTACGCTACACCATCCCCATCAGCAACATATCATGTCATCTTCTAA
>DIRQ01000069.1:4406-8139 GCA_002424365.1 Syntrophomonas sp. UBA5432
AAAAAATTGATTATATTTTCAATTTATTTTTTTGCAAATCATTGCAGGAATTATAGCAGCCATGAAGAAATTATAGCCATAACCATTATGTGGCATAAAACCTATTAAAACCCTGTATATCCCAAATTTAACTAATCGTTTGGGACTATAGTCGCAAATAAATGTCTGGAGTTTTTTGCAGGGTGAAATAAGTCCTGATAATCAATTTGATTTAAAGTGTTTTAAGGAGAATTATTCGTGGCAACACAGCGTAAAATGTTGGGAGATATACTGGTCGAAAACAGGTTGATTAGCGAAGAACAACTTGCTCAGGCTTTGGCGGACCAGAAAATGAGTAAAGAAAAACTGGGCAGGATTCTAGTTAAACGTGGATTTATTAGTGAAGATCAACTACTGGAAGTTCTGGAGTTTTCGCTGGGAATCCCCCGGGTACAGATTAGCCGTATGAATATTAATCCAGAAACGGTGAAACTGCTTCCTACAACTTTGATTAGCAAGTATCAAATTTTCCCCCTGTCCGTAAATCAAGGTCGTATGACCCTGATTATGGCAGACCCGCTTAATTACCAGGCTATAGATGATGTGCGCATATCAACCGGAATGGATGTAGTACCGGTTATGGCTTCGGAAAGAGAACTGGAATCTGCTATTCGGCAGTATACTGCCCTGCAGGTAGACAGCAAGATGGAAAAACTGCTGGGTGAGTTGAATCAATATAATTATGGTGCTGTGGTTGAGACAGAGTCCCCCGAAATGGAATTAGCTGATGATGCACCGGTAATTCGCATGGTTAATTCTTTGTTGAAACAGGCAGTGCAGGGGGGAGCTTCCGATATACATATTGAACCGCTGGAGCAGGATGTACGAGTTCGGTTTCGTATTGATGGTGAATTATGGGAAGTATTATCACTACCCACAAAATCTTTTCCGGCTACCGTATCGCGTATCAAAATCATGGCCAACCTGGATATTTCCGAAAAAAGAGTTCCGCAGGATGGTCGTACCCGCTTGATAATAGATGGGCGGGAAATTGATTTTCGTATTTCCACTCTACCTTCCATTCATGGAGAAAAAATAGTTTTACGGGTACTGGATCGTACCAATGCGCTTATGTCACTGGAAAAACTGGGGTTTGGTCCCATCAATGAACAAAGAATTAAAACACTGATTAAAAGGCCGCATGGCATGGTTATTGTTACCGGCCCTACCGGTTCCGGTAAAACTACTACTTTATATAGCGTATTAACTGAATTAAATGACCCCAATCGTAACATTGTTACTCTGGAAGATCCGGTTGAATACAGCCTGCCTGGTATTACCCAGGTGCAGATTAATACCAAGGCCGGACTTACCTTTCCAGCTGGTTTACGTTCAATCCTGCGTCAGGACCCCGATATTATTATGGTGGGAGAAATGCGTGACGGGGAAACTGCCGGACTAGGTGTAAGGGCGGCATTGACCGGGCATTTGTTCTTTTCTACTTTGCATACCAACAGTGCTGCCGGTACTGTTGCCCGCATGGTAAACATGGGAATTGAAAATTACCTGTTATCTTCCTCGTTGGCAGGGGTAGTATCACAGCGCCTGATACGTCGTTTATGCAAGAACTGTTGCCAACCTTATCAATTGGATGAGGAAACGGCTGTTCAACTTAATATACCGGACTATGCGGGGAAACAGTTCTTTGCTCCGGCAGGCTGTAATATGTGCCGGCAATCGGGATATTCAGGCCGCATGGCCCTGCATGAGGTTCTGGTAGTGGAACCGCAAATGCGTAAAGCTATTACCAATAAAATTCCGTCTGAAGACGAGCTGGAGGAAATTGCTATACGTGAGGGTATGATTACCATGAGCAGAGATGGTATTTATAAGGCTTACGAAGGTATGACCTCGCTACAGGAAGTAATGAAGGGGGTGTTATTAGGTGGCTAAATTTCAAGTTTTGAATGTAGTGGATCTGGCTCGAATGGGGGTGGAACGGAGGGCTTCCGACATCCATCTTACCGTAGCCCGTCCTCCTACCTTTCGCATAGACGGGAAACTTGTCAGTTTGGAGGAGTACCCTAATTTGGCTCCGGCCGACACCTATAAATTTGGTCGGGAATTAATGGCTAATGAGAAAATATTTCGTCAAATTGATGAACAGGGACATGCTGATTTTTCCCTGTCTTTGCCGGGAGTAGGACGAGTCAGAGTAAATGTATATTCACAGCGGGGTTCCTATGCCATAGCCATCCGCCTGATACCGGTGGATGTTCCTGACATAGAATTGTTGGGCTTGCCGTTCGTATGCAAGGAATTACCATTAAAAGGAAGTGGTTTGATTCTGGTTACCGGACCAACCGGAAGCGGGAAATCAACTTCCCTGGCTGCTATGGTTCAATTGATTAATCAAACTGTAAGCGGTAATATCATAACCCTGGAAGATCCGATTGAATATCTGCATAAGCACGGTACTTGCCTAATCAATCAGCGCGAAATAGGTACGGATTGTCCCACGTTTGCCCAGGGGCTGCGTGCTGCTCTGCGTCAGGACCCGGATGTGATAATGTTAGGAGAAATGCGCGACCTGGATACCATTGCCACCGCTATGACTGCAGCAGAAACAGGCCATTTGGTTATGGCTACACTGCATGCTGCTACAGCTATACAAACTGTAGAGCGGGTTATTGATGTTTTTCCTCCTCATCAGCAGGATCAGATCAGGATTCAATTAGCCAATACACTACTGGGGATTATTTCCCAGCAATTAATACCGCGGGCGGATGGCAATGGGCGAGTATTAGCCTGTGAAGTGCTTGTAGCCAACTCGGCCGTACGTAATCTGATTCGCGACAACAAGGCTTTTCAGCTCAATACGGTTATGCAGACCGGTTTAAATCTAGGTATGATAACCATGGAAAAATCCTTGAAATCCTTTTTAGACAGGGGTTTAATCAGTGCCGAAGAAGTAAAGAAGCGCACTATTAATCCTAACCAATAAACTACCAGGAGGGGAAAGCATGATATTTTCCTACCGGGCTCTGGATGCTGCCGGGGCAGTTATCAAGGGAACCCTGGAAGCAGATAACCGCAATCTGGTTATCGAATCACTGCTCCGCCAGAACTATACCATTGTAGAAATAAAAGAAGACCGGAACCGGGAAGCGGCTAAAAAATCATCTCTGAATATAACCTTGTTTGAAAGCGTCAAGATTAATGATTTGTCTCTATTTACGCGCCAGTTGTCTACTATGGTTGGAGCCGGACTGCCCATTGTCAGGAGTTTTCAGATTCTGGAAGAACAGACTAGAAATCCAATGTTGCGCCGGGCGGTGGGGGATATCTGCACCAACCTGGAAGGCGGTCTTGCCTTAAATGAATGTATGGCCCGGCATCAGAAGATTTTCTCACCTATGTATGTAAGCATGGTTAAAGCGGGTGAAACTGGTGGTGCACTAGATACAATACTAAGTCGCCTGGCCGATACCTTGGAACGGGACCGGGAAATAAACTCCAAGGTCAAGTCAGCTTCGATATATCCTATTATGGTATTAAGTGTTGCCCTACTGGTAGTAATATTTATTCTGACCTTTGTCATGCCCGTCTTTGTTGAGCAGTTTTCCTCCTCCGGAACTGAACTGCCGGCATTCACCCTGTTTTTTATGGGTATAAGCTATTTTATCAAGGATAATGGATTCTGGCTCTTAATTGCCATTATTTTGCTGGTAGTAGGCCTAAAATGGGCGGGGAC
>DIRQ01000123.1:0-3063 GCA_002424365.1 Syntrophomonas sp. UBA5432
GAGGCTATTCCCGGTGTTGATGTAATGGATATCGAAGATGCGGTTCAGTCTTTATGGAGAGAAAAAATTTATGCCGAAAGCGGTATGGGCTGTACCGGGCCTATTATCATGGTTGCACCTGAGGATAAGGATAACGCAGTAAAGACATTAAAAGAACAGGATTATTTATAGGGAAATAAATCCTGGTTTCAGGAGGTGATAGCCTCTAAAAAACAGCATAAAAATATCCAAAAAAGGGGCTTGGACTTTGAAACACATGATCATTACCAACAATCCACTGGTGGCAGAAAAATACGAAAATGTATTGTGGACCGATGGTTCGGTTGAGAAGACATTAATTATAGTTCGAGATTTTATTCATCAGGGGTATGAGTTGGTAAGTCATCCCCTGGCAGCAAGTCTGCGTATGCTGTTTTCTCCTTATCGCTCAATAATAATTAACAACAAAAAAGAAAAACTTAATTTTGAACATGCTCAGATTATCGAAGACAGTATTATTAAATACAAAAAGCATATGGATCTAAGAAAAACTGATGAAAAAACCCGGGATGATTATAAAAAGATTGATTTATTACTTTTAGAAGCGGCCTTGAGTGAAGAAAAAGGTAAATGGTACTAATCGTTATCTAATATGGAGGTGACTGTTTTGAAACTAGAAATAGGAAGAATCTATATTAAAGATATCCAGCTGGGCAATGAAACATCTGTAAAAAACGGGGTTTTGACCGTGGATAAAACCAGCCTGATAGCTAAATTAAAAGAAGATGACCGGATTAAGGACGTTAAAATCGATATTGCCAAACCGGGTGACAAAGTAAGAATAATTCCGGTAAAAGACGTTATTGAGCCCCGGGTAAAAATTAGTGGCGGCAATAATGGTTTCCCCGGAGTAACTGCTAAACCGGCCCAGTGCGGTGAAGGAAGAACTCATGTATTGTATGGTGCTGCCATAGTAACCGTAGGAGATATTGTTGGCTTCCAGGAAGGGGTCATTGATATGTGGGGGGAAGGTGCCAAATGGACACCATTCTCGCAAACCTATAACTTAACTGTTGATATTAATGTGGTAGATGGGATAGACCCTCATACCCATGAAGAAACAGTTAGACTGGCAGGATTAAGGGCTGCGGAATTTGTTGGTCAGGCCGGAAAAGATATAACTCCGGATGAAGTTTTGACCTATGAAATGGGCAGTATTTTTGAAGAAAGCAACAAGTATCCTAACCTGCCTAAAGTATTGTATGCAGAAATGATGATTACCCAGGGGCTGCTTCATGACACCTATATTTATGGGGTTAACGCCCAGACCATATTACCTGCATTACTGCATGCCAATGAAGAATTGGATAATGCGGTTATCAGTGGTAACTGTGTTGCTGCCTGTGACAAAATTACCACCTACCAGCATCAGAACAATAGCACCATCCTGGATTTATATGCCCAACATGGTAAAGAAATCAACTTTATGGGTTGTATCATGGTTCCCGAGCATACTACCCTTGCCGGTAAAATGCGGGCTTCCGACTACACCAGAAAGCTAGTAAAAATGTTAGGTGCAGACGCAGTAGTGGTATCTGAAGAAGGATACGGCAATCCCGATTCCGACCTCCTGATTATCTGCAAGAAATGCGAAAAAGAAGGGGTTAAGACCGTATTAATTACTGACGAATGTGCCGGTAGAGACGGTATGTCGCAACCTCTGGCCGATACTGCGGCAGAGGCAGTAGCAGTCGTTTCCGGCGGTAATGTCAGCCATGTGGTTACCTTACCTCCCGCTGATAAAGTTATTGGCAATGCCGAGGCCATTGCGGTACTGGCCGGTGGCTGGGAAGGCGCTCTATTGGAAGACGGTAGCTTGCAGTGTGAATTAAATGCAGTTATTGGCTCCACCTCCGAAATTGGCTATCACAATGTAACCTGCAGGTTATATTAAAATATTCGTGCGAAGGGAGGACATGCAATGTCTGACGGATTCAAAGTACTCTACTATGTAAATCAGTTTTTTGGACAAATAGGCGGAGAAGATAAAGCCGGTATGAAACCCGAGTTTCATTCTGAAAAAATTGGACCTGCACTTGGTTTCGAACAACTTCTTAAGGGTGAAGGCAAAGTAGTCGGTACCATAATATGTGGCGACAACTATTTCAACGAAAATAAAGAAGAATCTTTAGATTATATTTTAAATCTGGTAAAAAACGAAGCCCCCGATATTTTTGTGGCTGGGCCTGCCTTTAATGCTGGTCGCTACGGCGTAGCCTGTGCCGAAATCTCCAGGGCGGTAGCGGAAGAACTGAATATACCGGTAGTAACCGGCATGTATATCGAAAATCCCGGTTTAGATACCTGTAAACAGGTTGCTTATGTAGTTAGTACCAGTGATAATGCGGGGGGGATGAGAAAAGCACTGCCGGCGATGGCTAATATTACCTATAAATTAGGCAAGGGAATGGAAATAGGTTCTCCCGAAGAAGAAGGTTATATTGCCCGCGGTATGAGAAAAACCATTATAGTGGAAAAACGAGGTTCCTTAAGAGCGGTAGAAATGCTTATTAAACGCTTAAAAGGAGAAGAGTTTGAAACAGAAATGCCTATGCCGGTTTTTGACGTAGTACAGCCTGCTCCTGCCATCAAAGATTTAAGTAAAGCTACCATCGCCCTGTGTACTTCAGGGGGCATTGTACCTGCTGGTAATCCCGACCGGATTCAGTCGGCCAGCGCCCAAAAATGGGGTAAATACGATGTTAGCAAAAGAGATGCTTTAAATGCTCCCGACTTTTATACCACTCACGGTGGTTATGACCCGGTTTATGCCAATGAGATTCCCGACCGGGTTGCTCCCCTGGATATCTTAAAGGAACTGCAAAAAGAAGGCTATATCGGTAAGGTACACGAGTTCTTTTATACTACTACCGGAACCGGTACTTCGGTAAGTAATGCCGTAAAATTCGGAACGGAAATTGGCAAAGAATTAAAAGAGGCTGGAGTAGATGGGGTTATACTGACCTCCACCTGAGGCACCTGTACTCGTTGCGGTGCAACGATGGTAAAAGAAATCGAAAGATA
>DIRQ01000123.1:3250-7236 GCA_002424365.1 Syntrophomonas sp. UBA5432
GGTATCCCCATTGTTCATATGGCTACTATTACTACTATCTCCGAGTCAGTCGGTGCTAACCGAATTGTTCCCACAGTGGCAATCCCCCATCCCGTAGGAAATCCATCCTTAAAACCTGAAGACGAAAAAACACTTAGAAAAGCGATGGTAAAAAGAGCTGTAGATGCTTTGGCTACAGAGATTATTGAGCCTACCCATTTTGAATAATTTTTAATGAGAGGACGAGATGTAAGATCCCAACTCCAAATAAAACCCTGCTAAGAGTATTCTTAGCGGGGTTTTAGTTAAATATAACTGTGCAGACCCGGTAATATTAGACTTACTCCAAAGAGGGTAATAAGGACTACAACAAAGCCTATGAGTACCATGATAGCGCTTTTATGACCTTTCCAATTTTAGTGGAAACATATATAAAGACCGTCGGATTATGATAATATGTTTCTATATATAAAAAGGAGGCTGGATTTATGGTTCTTACAACTACACCAAGTATAGAGGGACAGCCCATTCGCGAATATCTGGGATTGGTAGCTGGTGAAGCTATTATGGGGGCTAATGTAGTCCGGGATATCTTTGCCAGTATCACAGACATTGTAGGGGGACGCTCCGGCGCCTACGAAGCTAAACTGAACGAAGCCCGCCGTATTGCGGTTGATGAGATGGCCGAAAAGGCTCGTCGGCTAGGGGCTAACGCTGTGGTCGGCATTGACATTGATTACGAGGTAATTCGTGATGGGATGCTTATGGTAGCCGCCAGCGGTACAGCAGTAAAAGTAGGTTAATGCACGTATGCCCTGGGAGCAGCTTAGCAGAATACTATTCAGGGAGTGAATACAATTAATAGACAGCCTAGAATTGGAGCTCATTTACCCATCGGAAAGGGGTTAAAGCATACCGCCGATGAGGCCGTTGTCCTGGGGTTGGAAGCTTTGCAGATTTTTGTGCGCAACCCGCGGGGGCGCGGGGCCCGTACTTTCACGGAGGACGAAATTGATTATTTTATGGCCTCGCTTTTAACCCATAATATTGATCCGGTAGTTGTTCACATTCCTTACATCTGTAATCCAGCTGCGGCCAAGGAGGACTTGTATGAATTTGCCCACCAGGTGGTAAAGGAAGATTTGGAGCGCTGCAACCTGATTGGAGCTGATTATCTGGTGCTGCACCCGGGGTCCTACACTACTTCCACGCTGGAACAGGGAATAGATAGGATAGCCCAATTGCTTAATGATATACTTGATAATTATACCGGGAAGGTTACTGTTTGTTTAGAAACCATGGCCGGGCAGGGAACGGAAATTGGTCGTGATTTTAACGAGCTTAATACTATATTGCAACAAATCAATAATCAAGAAAGAATAGGGGTATGTCTGGATACCTGTCACGTTTTTGCTGCCGGTTATGATGTAAGCAGTGAGGAGGGTATTGCCCGGGTGTTGGAGGAAATAGACCGCACTTTTGGGCGGGATACGATTAAACTGATTCACAGCAATGATAGCCAAAAAGAACTGGGTTCCAGACGTGATCGCCACGCTCATATCGGAGATGGATTTATAGGATTATCCGGGTTTAAACATATAATAAGTAATAAATTTTTTAATACCCTGCCATTTATCCTGGAGACACCGTTTGAAGAAATCGACCGGGATATTGTAACATTAAAAAAATTACGGTAAAGGCAGAAATGTTTAACGTGAAACATTTTTTTATTAAATAAGGGGCAAAGTCATCTGCTCCGTACTTAAATGGGGGATTTTAAAACGGATAATAAAGGTGCTTCCGGTTGGACTGGTATATGGATGTATACTGGCCTCATGGCGCGCTACTATACTATAACATATAGCCAGGCCTAATCCGGTACCATTATCTTTGGTTGTAACGAAGGGAGTTCCAAGCCTTTCTAACAGCTCACTGTCGATACCCTTGCCTTCATCCCGTACTGATAAGACCACCTGGTCTTCTTCTACGCTGGTGTGTATATATACACTACCCCCTTCCTGCATTGCCTCTAGGCCGTTACGAACCAGGTTAAACATAAGCTGGCGAATTTCTTTTTCATCCAGCAGCAAGTCTGGAATTTCTGCAAGTGAGAGAACGATTGATTTATCTGTCAGTACGGCATCGGCTTGAAGCAGGGGGAATATGGCGGTTATTATGCTGTTTAAATTACGGGGCTGCAAATCTACCAGCTTGTTTTTGGCCAGGGCCAAGAATTCGCTAATGATTGCATTAGCCCTTTCTAACTCATCCAGCATAAGATTAAAATAGGGCTGGTGGTGGATAAAATCTTCATTTTGACTTAAAAGCTGCAGGAATCCCTTTACCGTAGTCATAGGGTTTCTTATCTCATGTCCTATTCCTGCTGCTATTTCTCCAACTGTATTAAGCTGATCTAACCGGGCCATTTCCTTTTCAATTTTTCGATATTCCGAAATGTCTTCTAGAAGCAGCATAGCACCAAAAATGGTATCGTTTTCTTTAATCGGTGAACTTTTAATTCTTACCAGGGCCTCGCTACCGTTTTTGCGTTTTATCATGGTTTCGAACACGCCGGGGTTACCGTCTATCAGACGGTTATCAATATACGTAGCTAGCCTCTCTTTGTCAGACCCTGTAATAAAATCCATCACATTAAGGCCAATTATTTCTTCAGGTTGATAACCTAGTTGCTTATATACCGCATTATTAACAAAGGATATGCAATGATTTGTATCATAAGTAACAAATACTTCATTCATCGTATTTATCAAATAGTTCAGATAATCGAGCTGTTGCCTTAAATTTTGTTCGCTATATCGCAAGCGGGCTTCGTTGGCGATTAGTTCCTGTTCTATGTGTTTGCGCTGACTTATATCACGGCAGATGAATAATAGAAGGGGATTATCACTGTCCTTATGCATAACCTTGCCATTGATTTCCATCCAGATATAACTGCCATCATTTTTTCTGAGCCGGCACTGTATACTGCCTTCACCTTTTTCCATTCCTTCTTTTACTTTTTCTTCTACCATTGTTAGCTCATCTGGATGTACAAATTCAAAGAGAGAGCTATTCAACGCGATATTCCCAGGGTAGCCCAGCATTTCTTTCAAGGCCGGGTTTTGATATAAACTAATCAAGGTCGAGGAATCAAACATAGTAATGCCATCATAAGCATTGTTAGCAATTAAGCGGTATTTTTCTTCCGAATTGCACATGGCTATTTCTGCCATTTTACGCTCAGTTATATCACGGGTTATGAGCAGAACATCCCCTTTATATTTTCCTAATTCGATCACTTTACCAAAACTATCGAACCAAAAATTAACGCCATCCTTATTGCGTGCACGGTATTGAGCACCTGCGTTGCCTTTTTTAATACATTCTTGAAGTTTTTTTATAACTGATTTTATATCCTCCGGATGCACATGCATTAAGCAGGATTTTCCCAGTAATTCTTCCGCCTTATAACCAACTATTCGCTCATGAGATGGGCTCAAGTATTTATGTTGGAAGGTTTCTCGGTCTATTATGCCAATCATATCATAGGCATTTTCCGCAATTAATCGGTAGTGTTCTTCAGATCTTCGCAGGGCTTCTTCAGCTTCTTTTTGATGGGTACCATCACTTAACGAGACAAAATAATAGGCTAATTTGCCAAAGTTATCGAATCCCTCAAGGATTGACATGTCTACAACTATACGGCCACCACCCGGGAGGGGCCATTCTTTTTCGTAGCGGTGGGCACCTCTTTGTTGGAGTTCCTGAATTATCTCAGCCAGATATTTTTGCCAGGACGGCTCTATTTGTTCAAGATGTTGAATGCTTTCCCCGCTGCAACCGATAAGCTGGTAAAAAGCTTCATTACAGGCTATAACAGAGCCATCGGCCTGGAAACATAACAGGGGTTGGCTGGAATTATTCAGGGTATGGTTAACCATCTGTAGTTTTTCCATTTCCCGGTTTTCCCTTTCTATAACCGCCAACCAGTGTTCAGCTTCCCAGCG
>DIRQ01000045.1:0-13417 GCA_002424365.1 Syntrophomonas sp. UBA5432
GCTTTTCCCCTTCCTTCCCCTCCCCTGAAAAATAAGCTAGAATAAACTGATAATTGTAGATTCTTAAGGGAGCATTGTTATGCTGGTTTTGAAAGACTATGCGCTACGCACTCGAATTTTTAGAACGGCCGGGCCGGCTATGGTGGAAATGGTTATGTATATGGTAATCGGTCTGGTGGATGTTGCGGTGGTGGGGCGGCTGGGAGCGGCACCGCTGGCGGCAGTGGGGCTGGGTGCGGAGATTTTCTTTTCTATTATATTGTTTTTGGAGGCCCTGGCGATTGGGTCGGCTATTCTGGTGGCCCAGGCCAAGGGTGCGGGCCGGATGGAGGATGCCAGTGAGGTAGCGGGGCATACTTTTTTGCTGTCTATTATCCTTGGAGTGGTGGTGGCGTTACTGGGGGTAAGGTTTGCCCCTGATATTCTGAATTTGTTTTCGGTGGAAACGGTAGTCTATAACCAGGCTTTGGACTATCTGCTGATTACTTTCATGATTTCTCCCCTGGCCCTGGGGCTTTATATGGCTCACTCGGTTTTTCGGGGGCTGGGGCGTACGGATATTCCTATGATTATTGCCCTGGTGGTTAATGTTGTTAATGTAGTCGGGGATTTTATCCTGGTTTACGGTTTGTGGGGTTTTCCCCGTATGGAAGTAGCCGGGGCGGCTCTGGCTACTTCGCTGGCTCATGTGGTGGGTTTTATCCTGGCTATGGTTTTCCTATTCCGGGGTAATAGCGGTTTGCGGGTTAATTTGGCGGCAATTTTTAAAGTTAATCTTTCTACTTACCGGGGGATTTTTCAACTGGGGATTCCCAGCCTCGCGGAACAGCTTTTTTATACCCTGGCCAATCTGGCATCACTGTTTTTAATCGCTTATCTGGGGACTTTGGCTTTTGCCGCGCATGAGCTGGCGATTACAGTAGAATCAGTTTCGTATATGCCCGGGTTTGGGATTGCGGTTGCGGCTACTGCATTGGTAGGACATGCAGTAGGGGCCCGGGATAGAGTAGCTTTGCAGAAGGCGGCCCGGGGGAGTATGGAGTTTACACTGTTGTTTATGGGGATTTTTACCCTGGTGTTTGCTCTGCTACCTTATCAGATTGCTGCCATTTTTACTAATGACCCCGATATTATAGGTTTGTCAGGACTACTAATTCGTATAGCCGCTATTGAGCAGCTAGGGATAGCACTCAGCAGTGTTATCGGCGGTATATTGAAAGGGGCCGGGGATACCCGTACACCAATGGTTATAAGTACTGTGTATTTCTGGGTTTATCGGCTGCCGCTAATGTATTTATTTATCCGGGTTTTTGGTTTTCCGATTACCTATGTGTGGTTAATTTTTGTGAGTGATTGGCTGCTGAGGGCATTGACTTTTGCCGTTGTTTACCGGCGGAAGAAATGGCTTAAGCGGGCGCTGCCGGAAAGTACGGTTGATCAGTTATAGCGAACACAGGGGATACTCTTCCCGGCAAAACAGCATAAATAGTCCCCATGTTCACTCCTTACTCCTTAACCCATAATATTGTACTGGCGCATTTTGCGGTAGAGGGTGTTACGGGAAATGCCAAGCCTGCGCGCTACTTCGCTGACGTTTCCTCCACAGGTGGCTAGTAAGGATATTATTTCTTCAGTTTCCCGCTGAGCCTGCATTTCTTTTATGCGTTTGCGTTCTTCTTCCAAAGTCGGTACCTCAATATTTTGCTGGGGTTCAGTATAAGCCGGCTGGGGTATTAACTCCGGAGGCAGGTGATCCATGGTCAGTTTATTACCGCCGGAAATGTTTAGCATACGCTCGACCACGTTCTGTAGCTCACGAACATTACCCGGCCAACTGTAGTTTTGTAGATAATGAAGTACTTGCGGTTCGATAACCGGAGTTGGTATACCCATACGTTTGCTATATGTCTGCAAGAAATGGTTAAGTAGCAGGTTAATATCCTCTTTACGATTTTTAAGGGGGGGCAAGGTTATAGATATAACGTTTAAGCGGTAATACAGGTCCTGGCGGAAATGGCCTTTTTTCACCAGTTCCAGCAGGTTTTTATTGGTAGCGCAGATGATACGAACATCTACCGGTATTACCCGGTCACCGCCAATGCGCATTATCTTTCGTTCCTGCAGTACTCTTAGCAGGGCTACCTGTTTGGCCAGGGGCAGGTCAGCAATTTCATCTAAAAATAATGTACCCCCGGAGGCCATTTCGAATTTTCCCGGGCGCCCGCCTTTTTTGGCCCCGGTAAAGGCACCTTCAACATAGCCGAATAGTTCGCTGTCAAGAAGTTCTCTGGGTATGGCACCGCAGTTGATGGCGACAAAGGGATGGTTGGCGCGAGAACTGCGGTTATGAATAGCCTGGGCAAATATTTCTTTGCCGGTACCGCTATCACCCTGCAGCAATACGTTACTATCGGAAACGGCCGCCCGGGTGCCAATGCGTATGGCTTCCATTAATTCTTCACTTTCTCCCACTATATCTTCGAACTCGAAGGTTGCCTGGGCCCCGCTGAAACGATTAACCAGGCTGTGCACATTTTTGATGGTATCTATAAATATGGAAGCGCCAGTTATACGGCCCTGTTCATCACGTAATACTTTCCCGCTGGCCAAACAGGACAGGGTGGTCCCATTGCGGATGGTCAGTTCAACGTCCTTAAATCCTTTTCCGCTCACCAGCATATCCCTTATTACCAATGTATTTTCCATCAGGTTTTCTATGGTTTTGCCGCACAAATCCAAACGCCGGTCTAATATGCGTTCCAGGGCCGGATTGGTATGGGTTATTTTCCCTAAGCTATCAATTATAATAACACCGTCACTTACACTGTTAAGTATGTTGTACATGCGTTTGTTAAGCATAATCAGCTCCCGGTTTTGGCGGTGAATTTGCATCTGGTGTTCAATGGCTTCGGCTGCTGCCACCACCATACCCAGGGTATGTAAATGGGTCTTTTCCACCGGACCGGACATTTCCAGTATACCAATCATTTCTCTGTTCTCATTAAAAATGGGGCTGCCTGAGCAAGTCCATTTATGGTGTTTGCGGCAGAAATGCTCAAACCCGGTAACCTGGAAGGGTCTTCTCATTACCAGGGACGTTCCTACACCATTGTTACCGATTTCTTCTTCGGTCCACAGTGCTCCAGTCTCAAAATTAAGCTCACCAGTATCACCGTTTACATCCGGGTCCCCTACCGTTGTCATAATATATCCGTGCTCATTACAAAGTAAGACTATGAAACCGGAGCCGGCCACAAATTTGTACAGGTTGTTCATAAAGGGCCGAGCTAGGTCAATAAGCTCCTGGTGGTCTTCCAGTACTTCCCGCATTTTGGCGTTATCGAGAATAAATTGGCTGCGTCCGGCCAGAGGGTTCACCCCGGCGGTAGCGCACCTTTTCCAGGCATCGGTTATTTCGGAGTTGATGTTTTTACTTATTTCCCCGGTTTCAATAAATTTTTTCCAGGCTACATATAAATCTGATCTTGGTATAGTCAGGGACATGATGTCTACCTCCATAGAAACCTCGTCTATTGCGAATTACCTTCACCTGGGACGAATCACTTTACTAATTATAAATTATACCCTACCCCCGGCGGTAATTAAATGCCATAGGTAGGGTATAACATTTATTTTAGTCCTTCCCGGCGGAGTTTATCGTTAAATTTCCTTAGGGCCGGGTTTTGAACAGGGGCAGGTTTAAATAGTTCAGTACTGTCTGGTATTAGTAATCCTACCGATACTTGCGCCATATCAATATCCGGCTCTGTTATTTCGATGCTGGATTTAACTGCCATGGATATGTAATCGTCCAGGTTTACCTGCATGGCACCTGCCAGGCTGTAAATAATCTCCTCATTGTTCATTCCACCGGCAGGGTTGAGTACACTGCTTACCCGCCTTACTTTCCGGTCTGCCGCTATAAAAGTGCCGTCCACTTCTACCGGGGTTGAGGCCGGAAAGATAACATCAGCCAGCTCTGTAGTTGCAGTCATATACGGAGTTGATACTACCAGCAGTCCAGCCTTTTTCAAATCCCCAGCAGTGAGGCTGCCTGCACCTACCGGGTCTTCCCCAAAGATGAAGAGTCCTTTTAGCTTATCCTCCTGCAGTATCTCTTTCTGCTGGTATCCGCAGGCAGTAATGCCCAGGTTCCACAAGCCTAAATGATTGGCTCCCGGGGTTACTACAATAATGCCGTTGCAGGGAGAGCCAATTTTGCCGGTGATTAAGACCAGGTTGCACAGCAGCTGGGTTCCGTCCTGGGTTACCTCATGCCCATCAACTATTATCATAGCCCTTTTGGCTGAGGCGAACTCCCCGGCGATATTTTGGGCCTCTGCTCCGGCATTAGTTGTTTTTAGTTCAGTATTTAAATCAGCATAACCTGGCAGCTGTTCTGCGTTTTTAGCGGTTAGTCCTTTATTAATAGTTGCTGCCAATATTTCTTTTAAGATAGCGGTATTGTTTTCCGGATTTATATTACGTAATGCCAGGTTAGCAAATAGTGTGTCCTCAGGACTAATAGCTATGAGTTTGGCTCCTGCCTTTACGGCTTGCCGTATTTTTACTGCGGCTATGGGGCTCTGCTTAAATGAACCCACCGCCAGGATTAAGTTGGTGCTGTTAAGTTCCTCAAAACTTGATACCGGTATTTTTCCTCCCATTACTTTAGCCAGGCCCCGGGCGGAATAACGGGTAAAGCTTCCCAAATGCTCTGTTTTAAGGGCCAGTTTAGCAAAGCCTGCTGCAGCTGCAGCTTCTTCTAAAGTGTAGGTTGGGGATACAAATACCGCCAGGGCGGAACTGGAATACCGGGTTTTTATGCTCTGGGCAGTTTTGGTGGCCATTTTTATGGCTTCTGCAAAGCTTACTTCTACCAATTTACCGTCGCGGCGTACCATCGGTTTGTCGATGCGATCCTGGCTAAAGGCTTCAAAACCGAAACGGCCTTTGCGACAGAGTAAACCACCGTTTTTAGGAACGTTTCTTACTATCATACTGCCTTTGCTGTTTATTACCGGTTCACACCCGGTGCTGCAGAAGGAACAAACGCTCTCAGTTTCGGCCAGGTCCAGGGGCAGGTTCTTGTCTATGGGGTAGTGTTCCATCAATGCACCGGTTGGACATACGCTTACACACTGCCCGCAGCTAATACAGGGGGTCTGATTAATGGGCAGGTTAAATTCGGGAGCTACTACGCTTTCAAAGCCGCGGTGAACAAAACCTAATGCGGTTACTCCCATAACTTCGTCACATATTCTTACACATAGTCCGCAGAGTATGCATTTCTCCGAGTTCCTTTCGATGAAGGAGTGCTTTTCCTGACGTTTTTCCTGGCGTTTGGCACCTTCAATACGCTGGGGTACAACTTTATAGTTGCCGGCATATTTTATCAAGCGACATTCAAAATAGTCTTTACAGCCGCATTCCAGGCAGCGGTTAGCTTCTGCTACAACGTCTGCTTCTGGTATCTCAAGGTTTACTTCTCTAAAGTTATGGCGCCTTAATTCAGGGTCCAGGTGAGGTACCTGCATACGATTGATTTTTTCATATTCGGCAAAGTCTTCAGGAGTTAAGTTACTTTGCTCAGCGAGGTATTTTTCTTTTACCTTGATGGGTTCTCCATTGAGGCAGCGGATAATGGATTGGGCCGCTTTTCCTCCCTGGGCAACGGCATCAATAGCTATTTGTGGTCCGGTTACCCCGTCTCCCCCGGCAAATACTTTTGGTATGTTGGTAGCCAGGGTGTCTTCATTAACTTCAATGGTACCCCATTTGCTAAGACCCAGTTTTTTCAGACCCTTGGGGTCTACTTTCTGGCCAATAGCACTAATAATGGTATCTACTTCGATAGTTTCTTCCTCTCCGGGGATAGGTACCGGGCTTCTTCTACCGGAAGAATCAAGCTCTCCTAACTGCATTTTCTGAAGGTGGATGGCTCCGGCTTTGCCGCCCCTATCTAATATCTCTATAGGTGCTACCAGGAACCTGAATTCTACGCCTTCTTCTTCGGCCTCAATTATCTCTATATCTTCAGCTGGCATTTCGTTTCTAGTTCTACGGTAGAGAACCATTACTTTTTTGGCTCCCAGCCTTACGGCAGTACGGGCAGCGTCCATGGCAGTATTGCCGCCGCCAACTATGGCTACGGTGTCTCCTATTTCTACTTTTCCATGCAGGGCTACTTCTCTTAAAAAGTCTATGCCTCCCAGTACTCCGGGCAGATCTTCGCCTTTAGCCCGCATAGCGGAGCTTAGCCAGGCACCGACACCTACGAATATAGCATCGTATTTCTGTATTAAGTGGTCCAGGCTGATGTCGGTACCGATGCGGGTATTGTATTTGAATTTTACGCCCATCTGCTCAATTAGTTCTATTTCTTTATCTAATATGGCCTTGGGCAAACGGTATTCGGGGATGCCGTAGCGCAGCATGCCGCCGCCTGCCGGCATAGCGTCATATATTTTTACTTTATGCCCCTCTTGCGCCAGGAAGTAAGCGGCCGTCAGTCCGGCAGGACCGGCTCCGATTATGGCTACTTTTTTACCGGTGGCTGGTTTTATCTCTGGTATATAGGGGTTATTACTTTGTAAATCAGTATCGGCAACCCAGTATTTTAAGGCGGCAATGGCTATGGGGTCTTCTACCAACTGTCGGCGACAAGCCGTCTCACAAGGATGAGGGCATATTCTTCCCAGGCTGGCGGGGAGGGGTAATTTCTCTTTTATTAGTCTGACTGCTTCCCGGTATTGTTTATTGGCGATTAAGCCTACATAGCCCTGACAATCGGTATGGGCCGGGCAGGCATTTATACAGGGTCCGCGGCAGTCGCCGATATGGTCGGATAATAGCAGTTCTAATGTCATCTTGCGCGATGCTTTAATCCGTTTATTATTAGTGCTGATAACCATACCGGGGGCTATTTTGCTAGCACAGGCTCTTAAGAGTTTAGGGTTGCCTTCGGCTTCTATTACGCATAGGCCGCAGCCGCCATATATTTTTACCCGTTCGTCATAGCACAGGGTAGGTATATTAATGCCGTTTTCCCATGCTACATCCAGTATGGTCTGCCCTTGAAAACCTTTTATTTCTTTTCCGTCAATGTTTATGGTTATCACTGTTTTCTCCCTCCTTCCACTTACTCAACTATTACGGCATTGAATTTGGTGGGACATACTTCCATGCAGTTGCCGCATTTTATGCACTCGTTCTGGTCAATAACGTAGGGTTTTTTCTTTTCACCCTTAATGCAGTTGACCGGGCATTTTTTGGCGCATATGCTACAGCTTTTGCATTTATCAGGGTCGATACGGTAAGTGATGAGGGCTTTGCACTGCATAGCCGGGCATTTCTTTTCATTTATATGGGCTTCGTATTCTTCCTGGAAGTAGCGTATGGTGGTTAGTACCGGGTTGGGGGCACTCTGCCCCAGACCGCAAAGGGAGCCTTCGCCTACTTTAAGGGCTATTTCGTGCAGAAGTTCGATGTCTCCCGGTTGTCCTTCGCCATTACAGATGCGTTCCAGTATTTCCAGCATGCGTTTGGTACCGATTCTGCACTGGACGCATTTGCCGCAGGATTCTTTCTGGGTGAAATCCAGGAAGAAGCGAGCTACGTCTACCATACAGGTGGTTTCATCCATTACTACCATGCCACCTGAACCCATTATGGCTCCGGTTGCAGTGATGGATTCGTATTCTACCGGGGTATCAAGTAAAGCTGCCGGTATGCAACCGCCGGAAGGTCCACCCAGTTGTACAGCCTTAAAGTTGCGGTTCTCTTTGATGCCGCCGCCGATTTTGTAGATTACGTCTTTTAGGCTAAGACCCATGGGGACTTCCACCAGGCCGCCTCGATTAATTTTTCCGGCCAGGGCAAATACTTTGGTGCCTTTACTGGTTTGGCTTCCCATGGCAGCAAAGGCTTTACCGCCTTCGGCTATTATCCAGGGGACGTTAGCAAAAGTTTCTACATTGTTGATGTTTGTAGGTTCACCCCAGTAACCAGATTGAGCTGGGAACGGGGGTTTTAAGCGGGGCATTCCCCGCTCGCCTTCCAGTGAGGCGATAAGGGCGGTTTCCTCACCGCAGACAAAGGCTCCAGCACCCTGTTTTATTCTGATATCAAAGGCGAAGGGACTCCCCAGTATATTACTGCCCAGCAATCCTTTTTCTTTAGCTTGTTTTATGGCTATTTCTAACCTACGGATAGCCAGGGGGTATTCGGCCCGGCAGTAGATTATGCCTTCGGCAGCTCCTATAGCATATCCGGCTATAGCCATTCCTTCCAATACGGAATGGGGGTCGCTTTCTAATACGCTGCGGTCCATGAAGGCTCCGGGGTCGCCTTCGTCGGCGTTGCATACTATATGTTTTATTTCTCCGGGGTTATTGCGGGTAGCGTTCCACTTAAACCAGGTGGGAAATCCTGCTCCGCCGCGACCCCTTAAGCCTGAGGTTTTTATTTCTTCTATTATTCCTTCCGAGCTCATGGTTATGGCTTTTTTCAGGGCCTCATAGCCTCCCCGGTCTATATAATGTCCGATTTGTTCAGGGTCAATGATGCCGCAGTTTCTCAAGGCTACTCTTACTTGCTCGGCTAAAAAGTCATTGGGGTTGGCGCAACTATTAACCAAGTGTTTTTCAACCAGTTTTCCCTCCAGGACATGTTGTTTAATTATTGCTATAATAATTTTTTCGGTTATTTTGCCATATGTAAAGGTTTGTCCATTATCTTCAATTATGTCCAGGAGGGGTTCATTATGGCACATGCCGATGCAACCGGTCTGCTGTATTTCTAACTTCAGATTATGGCTGTCTAGTTCTGTTTTAAGGACCTCCATTACTTTCAGGGCCCCTGCAGCTATGCCGCAACTGCCTAATCCTATGCGTATTTTCATGCGTTCTCTCCCCCCTCGCTGGCCTGTTGTTCACCGGCATAGAAGTCTTTTACTATACTTACGGCCTTATTCGGGTTCAGAGGGCCATAGGCCTGCCCGTTTATCATCATTACCGGAGCTAGGCTGCAGCACCCTAAACAGGCTACATTGGTAAGGGTAAATAGTTTGTCCGGCGTAGTTTCTCCCGGCTTTATTTTAAGTTCCTGGATCAGGGCGGTTTCTATAGGCTCGGAGCTGTTTACATGACAGGCGGTGCCTTGGCAGAGGTGGATTATGTATTTTCCTACCGGAGTCAGGCGAAATTGGGTATAGAAGGTAGCTACTCCGTATACCTGAGCAGGTTTTATGTTCATTTCTTCAGCTATATGGCGCAGTATGGTAAGTGGTAAATAGCCGTAGAGGTCCTGGGCTTTTTGTAAAACGGTTACCAGGCTGCCGGCCTGGGAGCGATACTCATCCAGTACCTCATCCAACATGCTTAAATCAGGAGAGTCAGCTGCTTGGTTTTGGTCTTCTTTTTCGCATTTACATAGCATATTGATACTAACCCTCTCCTTTCTTCGTAATTTTCTATGTAATGCTTGCTCTCTTTTATGGTTAGAACACTTTCTACTGTACCTCAATTGTATCAATAGGTACATCCTTATTACAGTTATTTTTTATAATCTGGTTAGTCCTTACGGGCATGGGGATTTCTCCTTTCGAGTGATAACGCGGGACAGCCCCATGTGTCTGCCCGGTCAAGCTGGAAATGAGGTATTAGGCTTGCTCACTCCAGATACAGTTTTCTCACCAAGCGACATATTTGGTAAACACTTTTAGCACCGGTTCCAGCCTGGGTCATCAGGTACTCTGCCTGCGGCCTTAGCCCATATTTATCTACTTTGCGATCACTTAAATACATTGCCAGTAGTCCATGCACAATTGTTTTATCAAATACAGGTAGTGGTGTAGTTGTAGCGGCTAGGAGGGAGTTTTTTGCGAAAAGTGATAAACGCTCAATCATCTCTTCTTCATTCTGATAGTAAAAAGTGAAGTTAAGATCCCCGCCCTGCCGATCTTCTTCCTGGTCGATAAAATAATCCAGCAAAATGTGCAGGCCACATATCCAGGGAAAATAGGCCTGCATAATTCGTTTTTTAGCTCTGGCGCTACCACCCTTATTGGCGGCCAGGGTAAAGAGAGCAAAAATAGCCAGGGTGGATCCGCTGGCAGCAGCAAACTCCTGCCACAAAACCCCGTGGTAAGGGTTTAAATTCTCATGACACCATTGCTGTAGCACCTGTTCCCGTCGGTCCTGGTGCAGGTGCTTTTTTACCTGTAAATCAGTGTACCAGCGAGCCAGCTTAATTATCTCCGGATAAACTTCCGCATAGGAGGGCAGTTGTTGTACACAGTTGCGACACTCATTTACCAGTTGCAAGAGGTAACCACTATCATCTTTATAGGGATAATAAAGGTAGTAATCAGTGATGACGCTGCCCGGGGTTAAGGCATCAAAAAGGGAACGATGCAACTGTTCGAAGGCTTTTCCATCAGTACTCCCGGCCCGGTCACAAAGGTTATCAAGATAGTCGCAAATGGTCTGGTAAGCAACAATCAGGCGCAGGATTATGTATTCCCTGGACCCGCAATTTACCGCATAAACTGCTCCGCCATGACAATGAAAATCCTTGGTATGCAGGCTGGCCAGAGCCTGTTTTTTAAGTTCCGGATCTTTACACTGATAGGCCCGGTTTTCCCAGTGTTTAAGCAGCTTTTTCACCTGAGGCAGAGTTTTAAATATATAATGAAGCAATATGCCGAAGCGTGTTCTATAACGCACCGGCAGGTTGGTAGGTATGCCCCTCACTCCTTACTCCTCACGCCTCACTAAATTAAGGGCGGAGTATTATACATCTCCGGAGATAGGGCCAACGGAGGTATGGCGCCAAAATCAGGGCTCAATTTTTTATAATACCCTTCTAAAAGGTAACGGCTCAGGGATTTCATCTCTTCAATAATGGCGATCCGGGGGAATTCCTGCAGCAGGTTTAATCCCAGCTCCAGGTATTGCCGGGACAGGTAAACTGATTCTTCCAAAGCACCGCTTTCTTCTAATATTTTTTGCACTTGATTAAGCTTTGATGGCTTGCTAACAGCATTTTGCAATATGTTCCTTAACTTCTCACCCTGCCGATGGTCTTTTAAGGCCAGTATAACCGGCAGCGTAATATTTCCCTGACTTAAATCATTGGCAACCGGTTTACCCAAAAGCTCACTATCAGAGACAAAATCCAGCACATCATCAATTATCTGATAAGCATATCCCAAGTATAATCCGAATTGCTCCAGCGTTCTAATCTGCTTCTGGGGTGCCTTACCCAGGATGGCTCCGACGATACAGCTAGAGGCAAAGAGACAGGCAGTCTTACGGTAGGTTTTATCAAAATAATCTTCCTCACTAAGATTAAGGTCAAAAAGCATTCCTAACTGTTTTATTTCTCCGGAACACATAACTTTAATGGTACTGGTCAAATTCTCCATTACGGCTGCTGAATTAGATTGGCTGATAAGATTAAAGGCAGCAGCAAACAGATAATCTCCGGTTAGTACGCCCACCTGATTGCCCCAACGCTGATTCAGACTGGGTTTCCCGCGGCGCAGCTGCGAATTATCAATAATATCGTCATGAACCAGTGAGGCCATATGAATAAGCTCTACTGCCACCGCAATATCAATAAGGCTATTCTCATCGTTAGGATACATGGCTCCACTTAAATAGACCATGCGCGGGCGCAGCAATTTACCGCTATTCTCCACCAGGTAGTTTAAAATGTGGTCTACTTCGGGGCTGCCGCAATACAGCACTTCTTTAAGACGTTTATTTATTTTTTCGACTGGAAAGTTGGAATAATCTATAATGGCATCCGTATTTATAGTAAACACTCCTTATAAACCTTTGTACCCTAGTAATTTACCCATACGGACGGGATATAATACCAATCAGGAGCGGGCTAGAATTTTATCGGTGATCTGCTGGTGGGCAAAGTTTTCGATGTAGTCATCCAGCTTTGAGGTGAGTGTAATTCCCCGGCGCTCGGCCATAGCCTTAATAAAGAAATCTGCAATCTTGGGGTTTTTCGGCAGTAAGGGGCCGTGCAGGCAGGTACCAATAAGGTTTTTGTAGACCAGGCCTTCATAGCCATCTTCCCCGTTGTTGCCAAAACCTTTGATAACGCGGCCAAAGGGTTGCAGGGTTTCATCTTCAAAATAGATACAGCCATAGTGGTTTTCAAAACCGACTATCGTAGATTCTTTTCCGATTATACTGCTACCCAGGATTATATTGCCGGTTAGCCGGTTCTTTGCTTTCCGGGTGCTAAATTTAAAAAAGCCCAATCCGCCCATAATATTTTCCTCATTATCCATATAGGCTTGACCTAGCAGCTGATAAGCACTATCGATAAATAACATGGGAAGTCCGTTTTCCAGGGCCTCTTGTAAGTCTGCTGTTTTTGAGATTAAATCCGGATAGATTAATTTTACTTCCCGGTCGAAGCCGCCCCCCATATAAATCATGTCAATATTATGGTAGTTCAGCTTATCCGCAATCGAAACTTCATATATATGAGGTTGATGTCCATACCACTGCAACCGTTTTTTTAGGCAGAGGAGGTTGCCCCGATCACCATAAAGGTTCATTAAATCAGGATACATATGAGCTATTTTAAATTCTGCCATCATTGACCCTCCATATATTTCGGAAGTCGGATATCCGTGCGCACACGGGGACAGTCTCTGTTTCCTTGGTTCCGGCGAAACAGCAGGGATAGTCCCCGTATTCGCCTAATTTCCGCCTGCTGACCTCCGACTTCCTTCTTCCGACTTCCGACCTCTGACTTCCGATATCCGTTTCTGCAGGTCTAATAGTATTTTGCGGCATTCAAATAAAGCAGAATAGGTGCTAAAAAGATAGGTAATTTCTCCCTCGAGACCGGTAATATATTCTATGGCCTCTTTAAGATCAGTCTTAATTTCTAGTCTTTCTAGCGGATAGCCGACATATTTTATCCGTAAAGCCATATCACCGCTGCGTAGCCCGGAACAAACAACGTGCTTTATCCGATCCTGCTCTTCCTCGATTACCTCCATACCAGCATCCCAAATCCAGGATATATCCCGACCATCACCATCATTATCATTGAGGGCAAAGAATAGGTTTTTATAGGCATGGTCCTGGATTATAGTGGTAAGGCTTTGGTTTAAACCGGTAGGGTTTTTAACCAAAATTAATATGGCAGGACGGCCATTTATATGGAAGGTCTCCATTCTTCCCGCCTGAGGCTGATAGTGGGCAATTGCTTTTTGTATCTGCTGCCCATTTATACCAAGCATCCGAGCCGCAGCTACGGACGCAAGTACATTATAGGCGTTATAAAATCCCTGGTAAGGGCTATTTATTTTTAAATTATCAACCATAAGTTCAATGGTCGGGTCCATTACTAAATCATGCCCGGTAAAATTCGGTTCCGG
>DIRQ01000045.1:13727-20695 GCA_002424365.1 Syntrophomonas sp. UBA5432
TGAGGTCGTAAAAATGGGCAGTAAGCGGGTCATCAGCATTAAGGAGCAGGTCAATCTCCCGATTATTAACCGCATCTTTTATCATTTTAATAATATTATCCAGTTCCCCAAAACGGTCTAACTGATCGCTGAAAAAATTGGTAATCAAAAGCAGACTAGGGTTTAGTTCATTAAGCAGCAACGGTACGTGGGCCTCATCAGTTTCCAATAAGGCATAATCGAACTGTTTGCGACTAATTAAACCGGATTTTTCTATAAAGGCAGTAGTTATCCCGGCAAGCATATTAGCCCCACTCTCATTATGTATAAGTGCAGCACCAGTTTCACTTATTATCCGAGCCAGCATGTTAGTGGTAGTGGTTTTACCGTTGGTACCGGTAATTACTATGATTTTGCCTTTAACCTGCAGGGCTAGTTCTTTTAGTATAGACGGGTAAATGCGCCGGGCCATTTTACCGGGAAAATTACTCCCCTGATTTCCCAGCAAACGGCTTATTATAATGGAAATTTTCCCAACTAATATGGCCAGTACTAAGCGAATTCGATTCATTAGTGTCTCCTCTTAGGAACCAAACCTTCCAATCAGGTCTTTTACCCGGATGCGGCGGCGCCGGTTCCTAATATCCAGCTGCAGATAAAGCTCTTCCAATTTACGGGCCATATTTTGGGAAGAAAGGCTGTCTGCCTTTAGCAAAGCATTTTGGCTAAAGCTCCGGTAAGATTCTTTATCATCCAGCAGTTTACTTACGGCCTGGGAAAATTCCAGAATAGAACAGGAAGTGAGGTAACCATTTACCCCGTCATCCACCATATCTTGTACTCCATAAGCACGGACTGCTACCACCGGTAAACCTGCTGCCATAGCCTCAATCAGAACTAATCCTTGAGTTTCAGTTACCGATGAAAAGACGAATAAATCAGCCGAGTAGTACACGTTTACCAGAGTGTCAAAAGGCAGAGCACCGGTGAAAATGACATCCTGCTCAAGGTTTAAGCCCAGCCCTTGTGCTTGTTTCTTAAGTTCTCCCTCCATAGGCCCCTGAGCAGTTAAGACCAGACTGGTATCAGGTGTCTGCTTGTGTATTTCTTTAAATGCATCCAGCAAAAAGCTCAGGTTCTTTTCTTTAGTTAATCGGCCCACAAATAATAGTATCCGGTTCTTTTCCGGGATATTATAATGTTTGCGGAGCCATTGCCGGTCTCCCTGGTTGAATTTTTCTATAGGAACACCGGTGGGTATTACTGACCTGGGTGTCTTAATATCGTAATCGGCTAAAATAGTTTCAACTTCTCTACTGGGAACAACGATATGGTCGCACTGGTTACAGAAGTTTTTACTGTATTTAATGGTAACGTCCCGGGCTAAATCCTGGGCTACCGGAACATAATGGACATACTGGTCATACAAGGTATGATATGTAAAAACTATGGGTATATCATACCTGCGGGCATAGTGCAACCCTACTCTGCCCATGGTAAAGGGAGAGTGTACATGAATAATATCCAAATCCAATCGTTTGAGCAGGCTATTCATTCCCGGAAATATAGGAATCGCCAGGGTATAGTCCGGATTGGTAGGTGAAGGTACCGAGTAATACCGATATACACCATCCTCATTTTCGCTATATCCGGGATAACTGGGGGCAAAAATATAAATCTGGTGCCCCAATTTATCAAGTTCTTCTCTGAAAGTACAAATGGAAGTGACAACACCGCTGGTATAAGGCTTAAAACTGTCGGTGAAAATTGCGATTTTCAATGCGGTTGCCCTCCTTTATTACTAATCCATTCCTAAAATCAAATATATACTGTGAAAATTATTTTATCAATACGTATTAACCGGATGATGACCCATCGCCACTCTCAAAATATTCGTAACCAGCTACCTGGAAGGTCTCACCCCGATCCGACATATCACCAGCTATAAGCACGTCTTCTTCAGCTGGGCGGCGGAAACTATCCTGACGCTGCTGAGCACAACCAGCACAGAGGGTAGTATTAACCATTCTATTCAGACGGCCCGGTTCGATGGTCTGGCCGCACACCTCACAGACTCCATATCTGCCCTGTTTATATTTATGCAATGCATCATTGACTTTTTCCAGTTCTAGTTCTATTAACTCTAAAATACCGTTATCCTTTTCCCTCTCATATACCTCCGAGCCTATATCAGCCGGATGCTGGTCATAAAGGGAGAGTTCGTCGGTAGTCTCTGCCAGGGGTGTCATCAGTCTTTCCCGCAGGGCGCCGGTCATCTGTTCCAGTTCTTGTTTTCGGGCTAGTAAACGGTTGTATGGGTCCACAAAGCAACACCTCTTCTTCTTTTTGTGGTTCCCCTCCCCAACTATTCACTATATTTTCCCCCAATTAAGGGGCTAAAATACTTAATCTACCCTTACAGTTTGGCAACTACCTCGGAACAGCGGTTACATAGTCCGGGATGGCCATGTTCCTCTTCGGCCGAAGGCTCGATAATCCAGCAGCGCTCGCATTTTTCACCGTTAGCCGGAGCTACCTCTACCCAAATACCAGGTAATTCTTCTAAAGAAACTGCGTTCTGGCTGCGCTGCCTTTCTTCCCTAAGCTCAGCATGAGATACAATAAATATCTTATCCAGATTATTTACCGTACTCAGTAAATTGAACCACTCCTCATTAGCATAGATGCAGACACTGGCACCCAGGGAATGACCAATAACCTTCTTGCTTCTTGCCTCTTCCAGGGCTTTGGTGACAGCCTCGCGCACCTCCAAAATTTTGCTCATCCGCTTTTCAATGGCTTCGTCAATATAATCTTCTTTATACTGCGGCCAATCAAGAAGTTGTACGCTTTCCGGGTCATTTTCCTTACGCAGGTGACTATAGATTTCCTCACTGGTGTATGCCAGTATAGGAGTTAACATTACTACCAGAGCATTAATTAACTCATAAAGTACGGTCTGGGCCGCCTTTCTTTCCGGGTCCTGAGGATGGGAACAGTACAGCCGGTCTTTAAGAATATCAAAATAGATATTACTTAAATCTACCGTACAGAAGTTATGAACGGAATGGAACACCACATGGAATTCATAATCTTCATAAGCCTTACTTACCCGATTAATCAGCTTGTGCAGCCTTAACAGAGCCCATTTGTCCAGTTCGCTAAGATTCTGGTAGGCTATTGTTTCCGTACCGGGATCAAAATCATAAATATTGCCCAGGATAAAACGGCAGGTATTACGGATTTTACGGTAAGCTTCCGCACATTGTTTAATAATATTATCAGACACGGAAACGTCATTGCGATAGTCGGCTGACGAAACCCAGAGCCTTAATATATCAGCGCCCATGCTCTTAATTAGTTTTAGAGGGTCGACTACATTCCCCAGGGACTTGGACATCTTTCTGCCCTTTTCATCGACCACAAAACCATGAGTTAATACCTGCCGGTAAGGTGCCACACCCCTTATTGCTACCGAAGTTGACAAGGAGGAATTAAACCAGCCCCGGTGCTGGTCACTACCTTCCAGGTACATATCTGCCGGCCAGCTTAATTCATCATAGGTTTCTAAAACCGCCATATGGCTGGAACCGGAATCAAACCAGACATCCATAGTATCTTTTTCTTTGCGGAATTTATCACCACGGCAATTGGAACAGCGGTAGCCTTCAGGCAAGAGGTCGGATGCCTCCTGACTAAACCAGATATTTGCCCCATGCTGGGCAAAAAGTTCACTGACCCGTTCAATGGTCTTCTCATCTATCACTGTATTACCACAGGATTCGCAATAGAATATAGGTATGGGAACTCCCCAGGTGCGCTGCCGGGATATACACCAGTCCCCCCGGTCTCTTACCATGTTATAAATGCGTTCCCGTCCCCAGGCTGGAATCCAGCGTACACTATCAATGGCCTTTAATGCATCCTCGCGAAAACCTTCGATTGATGCAAACCATTGTTCCGTAGCGCGGTAGATTATAGGGTGCTTACATCTCCAACAATAGGGGTACTGGTGCTCAATTTTAGCCGCCTTTAACAGCATGCCCCGGTTTTCTAATTCTTCTATAACATTCTTATTAGCATCATGAACATACAGACCCTTAAACGGCCCTCCCTCTTCGGTAAAACAGCCGCTGTTATCTACCGGGGAAACTACTTCCAACCCGTATTCCTTACCCACTTGAAAGTCGTCTTCACCATGACCAGGAGCGGTATGAACACAACCGGTGCCAGCCTCCAGGGTTACATGGGTACCCAGTACCACCAGAGAGTCGCGGTCGAAGAAAGGATGGCGGCAAACGGCCCGTTCCAGTTCTTCACCTCTAAACTCTTTTAAGACCTTATAATCGGTCCAGGCCAATTCGGCTACCACTGTTTCCAGCAACCCCTTAGCCATTACATATTTTTCACCGTTTGTCTGAAGCAGAATATAATCGAACTCGGGATGCAGGCAAATACCCGTATTAGCCGGCAATGTCCAGGGAGTGGTAGTCCAAATAATTACGTAAGCATCTTCAGGGATTACCCCTTTACCCTCTTTTACCGGGAACTTGACGTAGATCGATGGCGAAGTCTTGTCCTGGTATTCAATCTCGGCTTCAGCCAAAGCTGTTTCGCAATCGCCGCACCAGTATACTGGTTTCAGCCCTTTATAAATGTAGCCTTTGTGGGCCATCTCTCCGAAAACTTTAATCTGGATAGCTTCAAATTCGGGTTTTAAGGTTAGATAAGGGTTATCCCAGTTACCCCGAACTCCCAGGCGCTGAAATTGTTCACTCTGAATATCTACATATTTTAAGGCATATTCCCGGCAATGTTTCCTAAATTCAACCACATCAGTGCGTTTACGGTCCAGGCCCAGGTTTTTGATAGCCTGCTGCTCGATAGGCAAACCATGGGTATCCCACCCCGGTATATAGGGGCTATCATAGCCGGACATGGATCGGTGCTTGATAATCATATCTTTTAGTACTTTGTTTAATGTGTGCCCCAGGTGAATATCGCCATTAGCGTAGGGAGGACCATCATGTAAGATAAATGTGGGTTTGCCCGCATTCTTTTCTTGAACTCGGGCATAAACATCTATTTTGTTCCAGAAATCCAGAATCTCCGGCTCTTTATTAGGCAGATTCGCCCGCATGGGAAAATCTGTCCGGGGGAGATTCAGGGTTGCATCATATTTACCTTTTGCCATTAGTAAACCACCTCACCAATTTGATTGATATCTTAAAATAAAAAAACCTCTCATCCCAAGGGACGAAAGGTATCCTTCCGCGGTACCACCCTAATAGTATTCCCTTTATGGGATACCACTTTCAGCTGTTAACGCCAGCAAAACGTTCAAACCTAATAGGTATCAGAATGAAGACTCCTGGGTGATTTTCAGTGAACTGCAGTACCCGGCTTACACCAGTTCCGGGCTCGCTTATATCCGCCCTTTCACTTACTCTCCCGTTCATAGTCTTGATAATATGAGGATTCCCTTGGAAATCTTATTTATTTTAGCATATAGATTTTCTCAAAACAACTGTCATTAGAATTATTACCATTGTTGGTTAATATAATCGTTTGTTATCAGGTTATTTACTGCATGATTGGTTTATTATGAATTATTTGCCAAAACAGGAGGAAAGTATACGGTTTTCGTCGAAGTGATATTTAATAAAGAAAGAATTAATGGTGGGGGGTATTAGATTGGGTAGTAGTGATAATAAAAAGGAAAAGCGAGGAATGATTTTTAAGGTTTGTCTTCGTTCGGGGCTGGGAGCTGCTTTTATAGGGGTGGTAATTGGGGTAGCGTTAGTTAATTTTCCTAATTTGCATATACTGATATTTCCTACGGTTGTAGCCGGGATTGGTGGAATAATTATCGGTCTTTTCTCCTCTTCCCGTAATCTAAAGGAATTTGTGGATCCTTCTTTAAGTATGGCTGATTTTGCTAGTCATGTTACTGAAGGAGATTTGACCCAAAAGATAACTAGTATTAGTGATGGCTATATGGCACAGGTTGCTAATAACCTTAATGATATGGTTAGTAAACTACATAACTTAATTAGTGAAACTAATACAGCAACTCAGATAATTGTAGAGTCATCACAAACACTGCGCGGCCTTTCTCAACAGACCGGAATTGCTACCCGGGAAGTAGCCGCCTCTACTAATGAGATTGCAACTGGTGCCGATACCCAGGCAGAGGCTACTAGTGCGATTACCCAATCAATTACGGAGCTGGCAGCAACTATTAATACCGTAGCAGCTAATACCCAGAAGAGCGTCCAAATTTCTGTAAGCACCGAGTCATCTATACAGGAAGGAGTTAAAGCGGTTAAACTTCAAAATGCTAAAATGGAAGATAGTTATGCAGCCATCGAAGCTGTTAGCCAGGCCGTAGAAATGTTAAACCAAAATTCAGCCAAGATAGAACAAATTGTTGAGGTAATAGGCAACATAGCAAACCAGACTAACTTATTGGCATTAAATGCAGCTATAGAGGCAGCTAGAGCCGGTGAACATGGTAAGGGCTTCGCCGTTGTAGCAGAAGAAGTAAGGACTTTAGCAGAACAATCAGCCGAGTCCGCACAGGAAATAGCCACCTTAATAAAGCAAATGCAAAGTAATACTCAACAGGTAGTTTCAGATATGAATACCACCAAGGAGGTTTATACCGAGCAGGCAGAAGCCATAAAGGCAACCAGCGATATTTTTGACACTATTGTAAGTTCGGTTAATCAAATAAATGCAGAGATTCAAGAAATCTCAGCGGCTACTGAAGAAATGTCAGCCTCTACTGATCAACTAGTTGATAACGTTACCGAGGTAGCCACCATTGCCCAACAAACGGCGGCTAATTCAAGAGAGGTTACAGATTTATCAGAGAAGCAAGAACAATCGCTTGATGTTATGATTGAGGAAATTGAATCACTAAATACTTACATAGATAATGTTTCGCAGATTGTGAATACGTTTAAAATATAGACAATGGGAGGTCG
>DIRQ01000110.1 GCA_002424365.1 Syntrophomonas sp. UBA5432
ATAGCAGCTCTTTCCTCCAGTTCTACATATACATCGGTAGTACGGGTGTATTCTACCTCTATCCCCTTGTTTTTTAGGAGTTCGCCTACTTTTAATGCTATTTTCAGGTTAACATCTTTTTCATTAAAACCGTTTCTTCGGGCACCAGTATCACGACCACCATGACCAGGGTCCAAGACTACCAGGTTTTCCCGCCTGGTTTTAATCTGGTCTTTACCTACTAATAGTATGTTGGTGCTCATGGCATCAGTTTGGCCTACTATGTATTTACCCAGGTCATTGGTAGTAATACGGATTATGGTGCCGGGTGTTTTTCCATTTGTTTCTGTGAAGGTGATATCCTTAATAATTGTACTGTCAGAATACTTATATTCATCCTGGGCTTTGCCCTGTAGGACTCCTTCCAGGCGGATTTCAACAGTGTCCCCGGTTTTTGTTCGGCTGCATTTAGCCGGGGTGAGGGTTTTAATTATCAGACGATCGCCCATCTTGCCCAGACTTTTTCGTTCTACACTGGCGATAGAGTTGGGAATGATTAATACTTCTCGTTTACCGCCCTCTTCACTAGCAGTCTGGTACTGGGTATTATATGGAAATTCGATTTCTACTATAGTATTATCTCCAACGTTTCTGGCCTTGGCCTTAATTTCACTGCTGCCCAGGGATTGTTTAATCAGGTTTAGTCCCTCTATCTGGCGGTCTTTGAATTCGTAGGTGACTTTACTGATGTTCTCCCGTATATCGGCATCCAGTTTGGCGCCGGAATCCATCCGTATCTGGAAACCATTTTCATCTTTGCTATATGAGAGCCAGAGTGCTCCCGGACCGGGTTTTTCCGGTTTGGGGGGAGGTTCTGGTTTAGGCTCTTCTATCGGCTCCTCCGGAGGCAGGGGTTCGTTTTCTTCCCAGGCTAAATTAACGACCCAGCCTGCTACCCAGGCAGGACGCCCGCCACGACTAACCTGATACCAGCCGTCTCTTTCGGCTACAATAGGCAATTTTTCACCTTCGTTAACGCTGTCAATGATATCGTAAGTAGTGTTAGGGCCGCTGCGCAGTCTGGTATTATTCCCCTGAATTACTACGGTATTAGCCCGGCTGCCGGTATCGGTAGGGCTAGTTATGGTAATAGTCCGGGTGCTGTTATTCCAATCTACTTTACCGCCAAAGGCCTCACCTACGAAACGCAAGGGGGCCAGAGTACGGTCATTTTTAATCTTAGCCGCCACCTCCAGGGGCGAAACTTGTCCGTTTACCGTAGGACGGGTAGAGCCAATGGGTAAAACCACGGTGGTAGTCCCCTTAACCGAGGTGACAGTACGGGTATTATTGTCCCAGTTAACACTGGCACCCATAGCCTCAAAGATAGCCCGCAGGGGTACCAGAGTTCGGCCGTTTTCTATAATCGGTGGTACTTCAAAGGTTAATTGGCGCCCGTCCAGTATAACTACTGGTGCACTTGTTGGGGTAGTAGTCTGCTGCCCGGATGAAGGGGCAGGGATAGGGGTGCTTTTTTCTGTTTTCTCGGCAAGCGAGGCTTTTATGTAAGCTGGTAAGCCGCTGGCCGTTTTGACCTGATACCATTCGCCTTTGGTGTCTAACAGGGTTAGGATATCTCCTTTGTCAGAAGAACCGACAACATCGTAAGTAGTACCGGGACCGGAGCGCAGGTTAACACCGCTGCCGGTTACTTTTAGGGAGTATTCTTTTTGCAGGTTGATAAGGTCGTTACGTACCCAGCCGTTTAACTGGCCGGTTTTTATCTGGTACCAGTCGTTTTTGCTGCCCAGTATTTCCACCGAACTGCCCTGATTGAGCCGGCCGATAGCATCGTAAGTGGTGGCAGGGCCGGAGCGAATGTTTACGTTATCGGTGTTTATGATTCCGGTGGCGGCTGAGGCACTGAGCAGGAATGAGAAGAAGAAAATGTTTAGAAGAATGAGCAACGGAACAACCCGCAGATTATTTTTAATATGTATAGGTTTTAACATTATATAATAAACTCCTCCAATAGTAATTTGTCTTTTGTTTATAATACGACAGATCATGAGCTTGGCTTACATATTTGGTTGTCTTGTAAATAACTTAGAATTTAGAATTTGACCAATTGTCTAGAGTGAGGGGTTAGGAGTTAGGGGCGCTTCGCGCCTTATTTCTTACAGAGTTGATTAACCCACTTAGACGAGAAAATGTTATATTTATCTGGTTAATAAGCTGTTCTCCATCATGATACCCTAAATCCTTGGCAATCAATACTTGAGTCTCCAGCTCACTTAATGAACCTCTAGCAATAATTAAGAATTGCAATAACTCGCGATTACTATTCCTGGCAGCTCCCTCGGCAATGTTACTCGGAACAGATACCGCTGCCCTTCGCATTTGGCGAGTTAAACCATATATTTCTTCTTGCGGAAACTCTGCTGTAACGTTATAAGTCATCTTAACTAATTTCATTGCCTCTTTCCAAGCATCTAACCTATGATGACTTCTCACGCCTTACTCCTTACTCCTTACTCCTTACTCCTTACTCCTTACTCCTTACTCCTTACGCCTTACTCCTTACCCCTTACTTCTTTACCCCTTACTCCTTACCCCTCACTTATATATACCCCTGGGGGCCGGAGGGGTAGTCCTGGGTTTCTGGGGAGGGGCGGCCTAGTTCTCCATTATGTCCAGGGCTGGGTAGTTTAGACCGCTGCTGGTTAATATCTTCTATGGTGTCGTTGTCTATGTTGTATTCATCTTCGTCATCACCTTCGGTGGATGAGCCAACTACAACCGGAGGTGGGGATTGCTGAACTACGGCTACGGTCTTACCGGCAAAAAGGTTTTCCAGTAGGTCAGGAGTTTCGCTTTTATCAGCCAACCAGTAGCTGTTGACCAGTCTGCCGTTGCTGTCTACTTCATCGTAAAAGCAACCGGGCAGGGTCTGGGTTATGATAGAATCTGATGTAAACCCTGGTGCCCAGCTCGCCATTTTGAGCATATCGGTAAAGCCGATATTAGTGTCCACATACTGCTTCATCTGTTTGGCCAGGTTAGGAATTTTGGTGATGGTGCGAGGCTTCAAAACCTCGCCCGCCAGAGCCTTGATAAACACCTGCTGCTGGTAGGTGCGATCGATATCCCCATTGGTATAATCACGGAAACGAACAAAGCCCAGGGCTTTTTTACCGTTCAGTTTTTGTTTACCCGGATGCAGGTTAATGCCTTCCGAAGGTTTGTACATGCGCTGGGGTACGTCTATAGTCACCCCGCCCAGGGTGTCAACTATTTTTTCGAAGCCTTTGAAGTTCATTTCTACATAATAATCAATATGAGTCTGCATGAGTTCTTCCACCCGGTCTACCGCGTATCTGGGACCGCCAACGAAGTTAGCTGCACAAATTTTATTAGTTCCGAGAGTCTTTATTTCCATGCGGGTGTCACGGGGTATGGAGATTACAGCTACTTTATCCAGTTTGGGGTCTATGGAAACGAGCAGCATGGTGTCGGAACGAGAATTTTTCTCTCCTGGGCGGGCGTCTACCCCCAACACCAGTATGTTGGTCCTTTTACCATCAGCCCGGGTTTGTTTTTCTTCTTTAACTGTTTCTTCTTCCTGAAAGTCTGCGGTCTGCAGAAGTTTGGTAAAGCCTGCTCCTAACCCGAAAAACATACCAAATATTAGTCCGGATATTAGCATCCATTTTAAAAATGAGTTCTTCATATTGATATTTACTCCCTTTGTTTGTGGATGGTACTTTCTGCTTTTATTAAAGTATACAATAAATGATGCCTTTTCTGACAGTACCATTCTTTTTCCGTTTCTGGAAGGGTTTTTTATAATGGCTGTGCATGGAAAAGATAAGCTTCTTTTGCTATACTGTGTTAGATATAATTGCGTTAAGGAGGAATCCTGTAATGTTGGACGAAAAAGGGAGATTATTCGGTAAAGTTAGCATTGTAGATCTTGCTATTATTTTTATTGTAGTACTTTTAGTAGCCGGATATTTATACCGCGACCGGGCGGCAGGGACACCGACTGAGGCTAAGACGGTAGTGGTTAAAGTAGTTTGTAATGGGGTCTATCCGGGAACTGAGAATAGTATTAAGGTGGGCGACCACTTGGTGGCCAGTGGTGGTCTTACTAATGTAAAGATTACCGACATACGGGTGGAGCAGGCGAACTGGACGGTGGAAACCGCCGATGGGCAGATTAATCTTACTACTAATCCTTTTCGTAAAGATATTTATCTTACTTTAGAAGGGAAAACTTCTCAAATTACTCCGGCTGAAATTACCTTTGCCGGGCAGAAGTGCCGCGTTGGTAAGGAAGACTTCTTTATCAAAACGCAAAAGGTGGAAGCCCTGGCGATTGTACGGGATATTGCTATCGAAGGTGAATAGCAGCAGTGCTTCTGGAGGATAAGATGCAAACATTGACAAAATCAATCGATTCACCGCAGGCCCGTGGTGAATCTAATACTATTGAATTATATCTGGTAGTTCTGTATGCCGGATTGGACTGGCTGTTCCGTCAGGGGGGCCTATCCTTTATGCAGGGTATATGGGACGAGCTTTTATTTATAGGTATAATTGGGCTGTGGATTTTAAGGATGGCTCTTAATCAGTGGCGGCCGCGTCACAGTGGTATGCTACTGCCTTTCGCACTCTACCTGGCAATCATGGTTTTTCTACTTATGGTTAATTCTCCTGATAACCGAGTGGCGGTGGAGGGCATGCGGGTTATGGTGCAGTATGTGTTATGGTTTTTTGTAGCTTATCAGTTGCTGCGTTCTCGGGACCAGGCCCGGGGCCTGGTGGACGTCTTCCTGCTGTTGGCTGTTTTGATTGCACTGGTAGGTATTGCTCAGTACATTATAGGCATAGAAATGCCGGCAGAATGGATAGACCAGGCGGAACAAGGGGTTAGAACCCGGGTGGTTTCTATTATCGGCAGCCCCAATATTCTGGGTAGCTTAATGGTTTTGACTATGTCTATAGCTTATGCCATGTA
>DIRQ01000120.1:0-992 GCA_002424365.1 Syntrophomonas sp. UBA5432
GCGATAAATAAGCAGAATCCCATAAAGCTGAGAACCACAATACCTGCATACATATCCAGATAGTTCACCCGCAACCAGGCATCCATAATGAAATATCCCATACCATATTCGGTACCATAGGTTTCTGTAAAAAATAATACGGATACGGCTGTCCCCAGAGCCAGGCGAATGGAGGTTAATACCTCGGCTAATGAAGCTGGGAGTATGATTTCGCTAAGCATTTGCAGTTTACTGGCGCCCAGGGAGTTGAGTGAACGGAAAATCTCCGGGGGGATATCTTTAACCGCATCCCGGGCGGTAATTATGATTTGAAATACTATGATTATTACTATCATTATGAGTTTGGAAGTTTCACCTAAGCCGAATAGTAGCATTACTATGGGGAGCAAGGCTAGTTTAGGAACCGGGTAGGTAAAATACACCAGAGGTGACAGGATTTTATCTAATTTTTCATAATAACCCATCAAAAAACCTAAGGGGATTCCCAGCAGCATGGCTATAGCAATACCAGCCAAAACCCTTCCGGTGCTGTATAGCACATGTATTTCCATTTTAGCAGCAAATATTTCTTTAATATTTATGCACACTGCCCATGGGAATGGGACAATGGGGAGTTTTAATAGCCATGCTACTGCCTGCCAGAGAATAATAACGACTACCAGGCTGTACAGTGCTCCCTGCCATTTTTCTTTTAAGAGCACCTTAAAATCATCCTTTATCCAGTATTTTTCGAAGTTTCATCAACATATCATAATACTCGTCTCTAAATCGTAAGTTATCCAGTTGGAAACAGGGATTGTCTATAACCTTAAGTATTCGTCCCGGTGAGGGTGAGAAAACTATAATTTTTCTGCCTAAATAAAGGGCTTCGTCGACACTGTGAGTAATGAATATAGTAGTCACGTTGTTTTCTTTCCAAATGTTTAAAAAAAGCTCCTGCATTTCTTCCCGGCTTATTGCATCCAGGGCGGAAAAAGGCTCATCCATAAGCA
>DIRQ01000120.1:1329-19962 GCA_002424365.1 Syntrophomonas sp. UBA5432
TGGTAAACCGTTTTCCAGGGTAGCAAGCCATAGTTTTGCAGAATCAGCCCGATGCGCTGAGATTTGGGATTAATAATCTGCCCATCTATAAGGACACTGCCACTGTAATCCTGTAAAATCCCCGATAACACATATAGAAAGGTTGATTTACCACAGCCGGAAGGGCCGATAAAGGTATAAATATCTCCCCGGTCAATATTTATATTTAGCCGGTCCAAAGCTAATATCTCTTCATTTTTGGTTTGGTATTTTACGGTCAAATCTTTAATTGCAATCACTTAAATCATTACCTCAATACGCTATCATCAACCAAATCCTTATATTCATAATTCCCTTCAATGAGTCTTTTTGCCTGCATCCATTGTACAACATCAGCTATAATCTTTTCCTTTGGTCTTTCCGCTTTACTGTATTGCGGAAGCTTAAGGGAGTCTTTTATTTCTGCCGGGAAGTTCTGTTCCTGGATTATAAAATCGCTATAACTGGAAACCGGTTCTGTTTCCAAATAAGCCACCGCATCATTATAAGCTCTCATAATCGCCTTAATTTCTTCCGAGTTTTCCTGTAAACTTTGGGAGGTAAAGGCTATGGCCCCGGCCTTATTATCCATCTCATCGGTACTGATTAAAGCCCGGGCTCCATTTTTAACCACCAGACCAGCTAAAGGTTCGGGTAGGATAGCAACATCAATTTTCCCGCCCTGCAGCATTTCGAGGCGAGTGGGCAGCGGCGGAATGGCTATTTTTTTTATTTCCTCGGGCTTGATTTGCGCCGCTTCCAACATTTTATCAGTGGTATATTCCATTATAGTATTGGTTGACATGCCTACCTTCTTCCCTTTAACGTCCTTAAGCTCATTAATCCTCGAGTCTTTTCCGGCCAATAACTCAACATTACCTTCATTTTTGGCAACTATCTTTAACTTGATTCCTCCCTCATTGGCAAAAACTACGGCAATAACATCAGTTATAACTCCATCTAATTTTCCACCCTGCAGGGCACTGTCTCTATCTTGGGCACTACTAAAATGTTCTATCTTTACCTTAACGCCCTCTTTTTCAAAATAACCGTTTTTCTCAGCTATTATAAAAGGAACCGATTCTACATCGGGCATTACCCCTATAGTAATAGTCTTCCCAGATGTAATCGGCTGAGATTCCGGAATTGCTTTTTCCTTACTGCAGCCAATCAAGCTCAAACTACAAATGGCGATTAAAAGACAAATTAATACCCGTTTCATTTTTTCCTCCCATCCCCTCTAAGAATTCAATCAATTTTCGCAGCTTTTTTCGCTTATCTGTCAATAATTTTAATACATCATTAGTTTTAAAACCACCTGAAAAGATGTTTTCACCAGCTTGGGAGCTACGGTAACCTGATACAATAAATAGGATATACCTCAAGCCAAGCATAGCTTTATTGTTTTATACATATGCTAAATGCCGGAGGTGTTGTAGTTATGCATCTGTCATTTCAGCGCAATCTGGGCATAGTAGATCGGGTTATACGGATTGTAGGTGGTATTGTTATAGCTTATTTAGCCATCTTTTACCCCCTGATCATAAGTAGTACGGTAAGAATCATATTAGGGGTGTTTGGGATCTTTATGATAGTTGAAGGGTTTTTGGGATACTGACTAATCTATGATTTACTAGGTTGGTCAACCTACAAGTCTAGTAATAAGGCTTAAAATAAATATATGTCAATAGAAAGGAGCAAGTAGGTAGCCCCACTTGCTCCCACGGTTTTGTTTCAATAAGTCAGGGACTGTCCCAAGACTTATTATTGTTCACCTTCCTATTTCCTGTTCTTTAATAAGGTGATAAGCGTATCCCTCTGGTTAAGAGCCGGATTGTCTACCACCTGATCCAGCAGGTAATCCATGACTTCCCCTATCTCCTTTCCCGGGGGATAGCCCAGGGAAAGCAAATCATAGCCGCTAATATCCAGGTCGTGTACCGTAAGCGGTTCCCGGCGAGATAACACTTCAAAGCATTTGTTTCTTATTTTCATGGTTCTGTCGGGATCTCTGCCGGATAGTTCGGAACCTTTAATATCTGCTAATTGCAACTCAAACAGGCGATCAATATTATCCAGCCCCACCCGTCTTATTAGCCGTTTTATACTAAGATCGCTAATATTTACGAAATCATTCATATGTTCCTTAATAAGAGCGGTCACCGCCTTGACTGTCTTGCGGTCAAAATTCAATCTACCCAATATTGTCCGGGCAATCTCGCTGCTGCTGCTAGCATGGCCATAGCAATGCCCCTCTCCATCTTCATCTATGGTTAAGCAGTTGGGTTTATCAATATCGTGTAAGAGTGCTGCCAGCCTTAAAGTCAGGTTAGGTTCAGTATTATCTAAAACTACCAGGGTATGTTCAAAAACATCTTTGTCGTGATAAGAACTGCGGGTATCAAAACCTATGGTAGGTATAAGCTCGGGTATGAGCCGCTCCAGTAAACCTAGTTCCAGCAACCTGCGTATACCCTGGGATGGTTGCTCGCTTAAGAGAATCTGAATAAACTCATTGCGAACCCTTTCTGACCCGCTAGTAGGAATACTGTCTTTTAAATCCTTTATAGCTTGCAGTAGTTTCGGCTCAATATTAAATCCCAACTGGGTTTCAAATCGTATAGCCCTTAGGATTCTTACGCTATCCTCCTGCATTTGCTCAAAGGGGTTCCTGGCACAACGGATTAATCGGTTTTTAATATCTCCTACTCCGTTATACGGATCCAATAATCCCTCCTGTTCATTATAGGCAATGGAATCCATGGTAAAATCTTTGTACAGCAGATCCTCGTTAATATCATCGGCAAATCGCCTTTCCTCCCCGGTACGGAAGGTATTAACCTGGTAGCTCTCACCTTTAAAAAGAACCGTAACTATCCCGTAATCCTGTATAGAAGGAATGGTTGAAAAACCTTCATTTTCATCAAAAATGATTACTATGTCATTGGGCAAGGCATTAGTAGTAATATCCCAGCTTATAGGTTCCTTTCCCAGCAGGTAATCCCGGATACAAGCACCATAGATGTAAGCCTGGTAACCGTTATTATGAAGCTTGTTTAAGAGCGTTTTTACATTTTCAGGCATTTTAATTTTCATCCTGCCACCCCTTATCTACAAAGATTTTGTTTTATCTAAACACTTCTACAAAAAGCGCTTATGTCCTGCCCAGAGCTGGTTAATAAGAAGATAGACACTGAATACACTGATAAATATGAATTACACTGAATTTATTAAAAATATAATTAAACAAGGTACCGCTCTCGTTTATTTCCATAAGTGGTTGCGAGTCCCGCACTCATGGCTGGTTAATAAGAAAATAGAATTTTTTTGATATACCCATAGGGCACACAGATACTCCCTATGGTCGCTATTAAGGTAGCTGACGGACGCTGATTTCTGCAGCGGAGTAAATTAATCAGAGGAACATCGCTGATTACCACCCCTCCCGGGTGCATACCTAGAAAACGGGGAAACCCGGCCAATTTTTCGCAGGCATCTAGTAAAAGTCGGTAACGGAGCTCCTTTAACTATTTCTCCTGCCCGCTTAAATGTACTTAAGTCCAGCAATACCCCCTGCTCTCCCCGCGGCTCCACCAGCGGACTATGTTGACTGCATTCATCCAATATAACCTGATTGATTTTCTCTTTCTCTAAATGTAAACAAACAATCTTATGCATGATATTTACCCCGCCCGACACTTAGTAAAATTAAAAATTTAAATTTCTTTTCGTATTCCCATGGTATAATAGAACATACGTTCCGGTCGATAGTTCTGCCATGCTAAATATTGGAATTAAAAGATGAATATTGTCCTAATCTGGGAGGGATTTTGGTATTGGGTTATGGTAGGACATATGTTATAATTTAAAAATATTTAGCTAATATTGGTATTTAAGTCATGTAAATTTAATAGAAATAAAATATTCTATTCTACTATGTTTCCTACCCTTATTCAAACTAGAGTTTTCCTACCATGGAGGTTCCTGCATATGGAAAACAAGGAAAATCTTAATGAGCAATTAAAGGTAAGTTTGCAAAAAATTCGCCAGCAAATTAGCGAATTGGATATGCTTGATTCTCATAACAAACGCTCTCAGGAATTATTTACTGCACTTTTTATCAGCTCACCCATAGGTATCTTTATAGTTCAAGATAGTATATTCGTCGACGTCAACCCCCAATTTGAGAAAATGATAGGACTCAGTAAAGCCGAACTACAAGGTACTAATCCCTTAAACCTGGTAGTTCCGGAAAATCGTAACCATGTCAAAAAAAATGCTATAAAAATGCTCAAAGGTTACCCTACTCCCCCTTATGAATACCGGGTCATACAAAAGGGGGGAAATATAAAATGGATTATGGAAACGGTAACCTCTATCCAATACCTGGGAAAACCAGCTACCCTGGGCAATTTTATGGATATAACCGAGCGTAAACTAACCGAGGAAGCCCTGCGAGAAAGTCAGGAACACTATTGGGATCTCTTTGAGAATGCCAACGACCTGATATACATACATAACTTGAAGGGTAGATTTACATCGATAAACAAAAATGCTGAACAGATTAGTGGTTATACCCGGGAGGAAGCATTACAATTAGGTTTTCTCGATGTGGTTGCCCCGGAAGACACTGAAACTGCAGGCACAACTATTGTTAGAGATATTTTTAAAGGCCGTATCCCTACTTATGAATTAGATATCATCACCAAATCAGGTGGCCGGGTACCCCTGGAGATTCGCCCCCGGCTATTATATAAAAATGGTAAACCCTATGCGGTCCAGGGCATAGCTCGGGATATAACCGAACGTAAGCTTATGGAAAACCAGCTTCGAGCTACTAACCAGCGCCTGCTGGATATAATTGAATTTCTCCCTGATGCTACTTTTGTTATTGACCAGAATCAAAAAGTAATTGCCTGGAACCGGGCTACTGAAGTAATGACCGGAATTAATAAAAAGAATATTATTGGTCATGGTGAATATGCTTACGCTATACCTTTTTATGGCTATCCCCGCCCCATGTTGCTGGATTTGATTACTGCCTCAGATGAGGATATAAATGAGCATTATAAAGAGGTGCGCCGTGAGGGGGAAAGCCTTTATACGGAAATTTTTGCCCCTGGTGTATATGATGGAGAAGGTGCCTACATCTGGGTTAAGGCTTCACCCCTTTTTGATACTGATGGTAACCGGGTGGGAGCTATAGAATCTATACGAGATATAAGCCAACGTAAGCACTTTGAAGAACAGCTACGTTATCTGAGTCTGCATGATAAGCTTACCGGCCTTTACAACCGTAATTATTTCGAGGAGGAAATAAGGAGATTGGAAAGTGGTCGTTTCTCCCCTACCGGCATGCTAGTGTGTGATGTAGATGGACTAAAATTAGTTAACGATACCCTGGGACATGACGCTGGTGATAAGTTGCTAATTTCTGTAGCCAGGGTAATTGAAAAATGTTTCCGTGCCGATGATATGGTGGCCCGGGTGGGAGGGGACGAGTTTGCTGTTATTATGTTACGTACTTCGGATGCGGTCGTAGAAGCAGCCTGCCAGAGAGTCCGTGAGGCAGTAGATAAGTATAATAGCAATAATCCCGATGTACCGCTCAGCCTTTCTATCGGCTTTGCCGTTCGCAACGATCCTTCCTTGAATATGCACGAAGTATTTCAAGCGGCCGATAATAATATGTACCGAGAAAAGCTACATCGCCGCCAAAGCGCCAGAAGCGCTATTGTGAAAACCCTTATGAAAGCTCTGCAAGCCCGAGATTTCCAAACCGAAGGAAGTGCAACTCGAATTCAGGAATTGGTAGTTATTTTGGGTGAACGTATCGGGCTTCCTACTCACCGGATTACTGATCTGCGCCTATTTGCCGAATTCCGCGATATTGGTAAGGTTGGGATATCTGATAATATACTATTCAAACCCGGCCCCCTATCCCAGGAAGAAGTATTTGAAATGCAGCGTCACCCAGAAATCGGTCACCGTATTGCCCTCTCTGCCCCTGACCTGGTTCCCATTGCCGATTGGATACTAAAACATCATGAATGGTGGAACGGTAAAGGTTATCCCCTGGGCCTTAAGGAAGAGGAAATCCCCTTGGAGTGTCGGTTGCTCGCTATTGCCGATGCTTATGATGCTATGACCAGTAATCGCCCATACCGGAAGTCAATGAACAAAGATGAAGCCATCTGCGAATTAAACCGTTTTGCAGGTATTCAATTTGATCCTTATCTGGTAAACCTTTTCATTGAAATTATTGAAAATGCTGATGTCTAAATTAAAATTCTTGCCTTTTCTATAAGCATATGATAAACTGGAGCAAATTAATATGTTCTCCGAGCTCTTGGACCTAAGGTTTATTGGCTATGGTTCCCGGGCCTGGGTATAGGTGGAAACGTCTGTGCCTCCCCGTATTGTGGAAAGGAGTACATCTTACTGTAACTGTTGTTATTAACAGACAGTTCTGGTGTGCTTATCTGCCAGAAGTTGTCTGTTTTTTAATTTTATAATGTTTCCGAGCTCTTGAACCTAAGGTAATTGGCTATGGTTCACGGGCCTGGGTATAGATGAAAACGTCTATGCCTCCCCATATTGTGGAAAGGAGACCATTTTAAGCCTATGCTTTTTCATAGGTCTAAGTGGTCGTACCCTTCAACAGGGCTTCGACCTTTTTTATTTAATTGAGTATAGTTTCTTTACGACATTTGCTAATTTGCATTGTAATTCATAAACCATTTTCTACATACGGTAAAAAGCTGTAAAAGGCTTTTTCATACAATCCCAATCTTTTTCCTCCCGCTTGCTTTATGTAAGCGGGCTCTTTTTAAAAATTAGGATAACAACAATTTTTTTGTTATTTGACATACAATATGATTGCACTGCAGTAACAATACGTTCACACGAAGTGAATAAGTGCTTCTCCGAATGAGACAGCATAAAAGTAAAATTCCTTGCTTTCCGTTTCCCGGTTTAAATAAACCGGACAATGAACATATCCATGAAGGATAGGTAATCGTTTAGTTGGGTGGATAGTTCATTGAGAAGGAGGTGAAGGAATTTTTCTATTTTAACCGCAAACTTCTATCGGAGGAGGGAGAATGTTGAGTAGTATAGTGCTAAGCAATGGTATTATTCAGGTTACTGACAAATGTAAGGCCTGTGACCATTGCACCTCTATCTGCCCTACCCACGCCATAAAGGGCAGACTGGGAGAAAAACACCATATTGAAATTAGGAAATGTATAAACTGTGGACAATGTCTAATAAATTGCCCTTTTGGAGCTATTAATGATGTTAGCATGGTCGATGAGCGGATAATAAAGGCCCTCAAAGACCCTAACAAGTTCGTAGTAGTTCAAGAAGCCCCGGCAGTCCGAGTGGCTCTGGGTGAAGAGTTCGGACAGGCACCCGGAACTAATGTTAAGCACAAAATGTATGCTGCTTTAAGAAAACTTGGTTTTGATAAGGTTTACGACACGGAATTTACCGCTGACCTTACCATAACCGAAGAAGGGACTGAACTTATTTACCGGGTTTTTAATGCCCTGGGAGTACCCGGTTATGAGGATTTCGGGCCTCTACCCCAGTTTACTTCTTGTTGTCCGGCCTGGGTGAAATACGCCGAAGATAAATACCCTCATGTTTTGCCCCATATTTCTACCGCTAAATCACCTCAGCAAATGTTTGGGGCTATTTCCAAGACTTACTTGGCTGAAAAACTAGGTGTAGACCCAAGCAGTATCTATTCCGTTTCAGTTATGCCCTGTACCGCCAAAAAATATGAATGTGACCGTCCTGAGTTTATGGTCAGCGGTTTCAGAGATGTCGATGCAGTAATGACCACCCGGGAACTGGCACAAATGATAAAATCAGCAGGAATAGATTTTATGAGCCTTGAGGACGAACAGGCTGACCGGTTTATTGGAGCCTCAACCGGCGCTGCGACCATATTTGGAGCTACCGGAGGAGTAATGGAGGCTGCTTTACGTACTGCCTATGAAGTGCTCAGCGGAGAAACTCTGGGTAAGGTTGAATTTAAAGCAGTTAGAGGACGTAAACCAGTACGGGAAGCAACCGTGGAAATCCCGGTAAAAGCCCTGGGAGGCAAGGTGCTACCTGTAAATGTATGTATTGTTACTGGAACCAAATATGTTGACCCGGTTATTGAAGATGTACTGGCTGGACGAAGCAAATACCACTTTATAGAAGTAATGAACTGTCCCGGTGGCTGCATCAACGGTGGCGGACAACCGATAAGACGTGATACATATTAAAGGGGGGAGGACAGCAAGTTATGAGTATTTTTACTGAAAAAGTTGGCATGACCAGACGTCAATTTTTAAAAGGAAGCGGAATGCTGGCTGTTGCTGTTATAGTGACGGGAGTCTTCGCCAAGATAGGTTTTGATGCCTTTGCTGCTAGTGATGAGTATATTGACCAGCGAATAGCCGGTCTTTACACCCTGGATGAACAGATGGCTATACGCAAGTCACATGAAAATCCAGAAATAATCCAGATTTACCAGGACTTTTTATCACCGGGAGAGCAAAAATACTTGAGCGAAAAAGCCCATCACCTGCTCCATACCAAGTACGGCAAAGACATCCCAGCCTTTATTGAAGAACTTAACCAGCATCGGGATGTAGCGTAGGAAGGGGGTAATGTGATGAGCGAAGAAGTTATTAAAGGAAAAGTATTAAAACATGATACTCAGACTAGAACCATGCACTGGCTCCACCTATTAGCCTTTATTATTTTAGGGCTTACAGGGATAGGGTTTTATTGGGACATCGCAGGTATAGCCAATATATTCGGCGGCCCCGCCAATGCCTCCCTGGTCCACCGTTGGGCCGGTGTAGTATTTACGGTCGGACCGATCTTATATATATTATTAAATTTTGACCGTTTCTCTCGGTTTGTTGATACTATCACCAGTTTTTCCAGGGATGATTTTGCCTGGTTAAAAACTATGGGTGGCTATGTACCATTTATTAAAATAGAAGAAGTACCCCCTCAAGAGAAGTATAATGCTGGTCAAAAGATATTAGGCATCCTGATAATTATTGGCTGCATATTAATTATTATCACCGGCTTTCCCATGTGGCTGTGGTGTGATGTAGTATCCTCAGCATTCCTGGCTATCTGCTATAATGTTCACTTCTGGACCGCAATTATAATGATTTTGCTGGTATTAGGGCATTTCTTCCTGGCTGCTATCCATCCGAAATCCCGAGTGGAATTCGCCTCTATGATGTTAGACGGTTATATTGATGCTGAAATTACAGCTGAACATAATGCTAAATGGTTCGCAGAATTACAAAAAACTGAATAGCAAACGGTTTTTACCCGGTCTGGCCAGGCTAGACCGGGTTTTTCTTTTATTAGCAGGATAAACATACAAAATATCGAAAAATATAGGTAATACAGATTTGAAAGTGAGGATTTTACAGTGAGCACAGATAATGATGGAAATAAGAAATATGGTATAGCAGATATTGACCTGGGGACTCCTCCCCAGTGCTATATAAACATGCAGGTCCGGCTACTTGATGTTACCCCGAGAAGCAGTGTGACAATAGCTGTCCCGGTATTGGAGAGCTATTGTAATCCGGCGGGATCAATGCAGGGAGGTTTTATCTCTGCTGCTTTTGACAATGCCTTCGGTCCTCTGTGTATCTTAGCTACCGGAACTAATCGAACTACTGCCTTAAATATTAACACCAGCTACCACCGACCGATTTTTCCAGGCGATGAACTTATTATAACGGCTACCGTGAAATCCAAGGGTCGCACCATGGTTCATATACTGGCTGATGCTTATAATCGAAAAAAACAACTTATCGCTACGGCTAACACCCAATATTTAATCTTAAACGAAAAATAGAAGCGGATAATTGTCATCCGCTTCAGCAAAACACAAGGGGCAACAGGAACAGGATAACAGTCCCCATGTTCGCTTACTCCTGACGCCTTACGTCTGACGACTATTAAGCCCCAGGCTGTTGGAGTAATACTACAATGGAGCCAACATCAATATGCCAATAGGATTTCTTTTTTGTCAATCTAAGCAGTATATCCTTACGCAATTGTTTTCTGCCACCATCATAAGCAAGTAAAACATTTACTTTATAATTATTATCGCTAAGCTTGATAATGTCAGAAACCCTTATATAATCATAATCGCGAAACAATTCCAGGATGGCGGCCTCTTCCTCCCCGTCCAGCAAACTACCAGCTATTTTCATTTCTCCCTGGTCAATTGCAGTAAAAAATAGCCTGATGCTGTCCTCCGCCCCCAGGGTCTTAATCTGTTTTTCCACCACATTGGCTGCTTTCCAAACCATCATTTGATGGGTAAGATCTACCTTGCGACTGCCGTGGGTAGTACTATCACGAAAATGAATACAAGAATGGCCATTAAAATTATTTCCAGCTATGGCCCCTCTACCATGTGGCATTCCATTCATGGAACCGGCAATTTTGCGGCCGTTTTCCATTTCAACGATTACCGCACGGCGTTTCCAGCTCCATTTACCATTATAGATTGCTTTCATGGTCGCAGTATCCTCTGCTGTCAAAGGCTGTACATCAGCATGATTGCTCCCGCCCCGCCTTTGAACATTAAATTGCAGACCAGTATCCAGGTCCATTATGGTAGCACTGCTATATTTGTTAAAATACTGCCGGGCTTCCTCCCAGGTAAGAAATTCTCCATAGAGCTCCTTTGGCTCTGGTTGGACCAGGTGGTTTTCTTCGACTTCAGGCAGGGTGTATTTGTACATAAATATAAAGACTAGCAGTAGTGGTATGACAATAAGAAGTAAACGCAACTGGCGCAGGTTTACTATCACCGCTTTCATCCTTCCATCGCTGGCTTTTTAAAATATATTCGCCACCGTCAGGAAAATGTCAGAGTCAGATTACTAATATCAACAAATAAATACATTCTTAGTTGCTAAGCCTTTAGCTCTTATCTATTGCCCTTGTAAATAGTTTGGTTATAAGCTCCTGTTTAAGATTGTTATCGATTCTCGATGCCCTACTAGATTTGTTTTTTACGTCAGTACCCTCTAATATTTCAGATTCAAACCCATCTTTTTCTAGTTTCTCAACTAGAGAACTAAGTAACTCTAGATGTTGTTTCTCGCTAATAAGAATGCTTTTTGAGGTTTCGCGCACGTGTTTTTCAGATGCCCACTCGGCTAGATATTCATAATGAGCACAGCTTTTCTGTTTTTTTAAAAGTGCTTCACTCAAAGCTGCCAGTAGTTTTTCTTTTTCTTTCATTCTGGTATAACCCTCCTTTCTCATCTATCCCGCACCATAATACAGTTTATGTAGTGTTTAACTTTTCGGTAATCGTTATTAGAAATTATCCATAGGACCATATTATTCCACCCAGTATATAGTATAGTGTTCCCCGAATATCCCCAAATTCAACTAAAGGAGGTGTTATATATGGCCGACTTCAAAGATATGGTGTGGGATGCTGTTGCTGACGAAATAGGTGCTGTATCGATGTATGCTCAAATGGCCAACATGATTGACAACTGGGCCTTAAAAACTTTGATTCTTAGTATCGCTGGCGATGAATATGGCCACGCCAAGACCTGGATCGCAATATATCTGCTTGATCCCTAAATAATACCTCATAAAAATAGGGGCTGTTAGATTATTCTAACAGCCCTGCATTAAGTCTCTTAATCTTTTATAACCAGGGGATTTTATCAACATCATCCCCTCTTAAAATCGGGGTTATTTTACTCTTCATAGGTTCAGGCACTTCTTTTAGCTTCATATCATCAATACGCAATATGGCTGTAGTATTTAACTTCAAACGCTCAGCCAGTTCACGAGCAGTCAGTCCCTGGTTTTTGCGCAGTTCTTTAACGGTCTTATTTCTAATACTCAGGTTAAAAAACAAAGCTATCCATCACTCCTTTTCTTCAAGTATACCTTATATACCGGTCTAATATATTAGCTCCTTTAGACATCCTGCCAGAAGTACAACGGTCACAAATTCTCATGTTGAGGCTAAGCCCCAATTTTGCTGGAGAATACAGTAATTAGCTCATTTTACCCTGACCCTGCACTAGTAGGCAAAGCTTTCCAAGGATAGTTAAGTTTAACTATAATTAAGGGTGAACAGTACTCGTGCAGCCGTCTGCCAGTTAGGAGGATTTGACAATGAAAACCAACAATGCTGACAGTTTTGAGAATTTATTTAACCAGACCATTAAGGAAGTGATTCCTCACCTTAAGCGTTTTGGCCCCATAAATACCATAATCGGTATACCATTTATCAACGAAAAGGAATCACTGCTAGAAATACTACAAATAATCGGGAATAATGTAGAAGAGTTGCCGTCATCTAATACTCTGTTAGTCTGCTGTGGTGATCCTGCCGGTGCAGAAATTATGGAAGAGATTCAAGCTCTTAATTTATCTATACCTCATTTTTCTTTGGTAATGAAACCGGGAGCTAATGGCCGAGGGGCAAGTATCAGAGCACTGCTGGAAATAACTAAACACCTGGAAGCAGATTTAATTATCATTGCTGCCGACCTCCGGCAGGAGCAGGGACGGGGCTTTAAAGTTGACTGGATTAAACAAATGGCCCGGCCTATCCAGGGTGATTATGATCTGGCCCTGGTAAATTTTAAGCGGCATCAATTGGAAGACCTGCTAGGGCGACTTTTCACCTCTCCTTTAGTGGAGGTTTTTTACGGCTATCGGGTTAGTGATCCCCACAGTAGTATGTATGCTATCAGTCATGATTTAGTGGAAGATTTGTGCCAGGATAGTAAATTCTGGCCCAACATAACTAATGGCTACGGTATTGATCCCTGGTTAATCACCAGAGCCCTGCGTTGGAATAAACGTATCTGTGAGGTAGAACTAGGAGCAAAATTATCTTATATTTCCAAAGAAAAATTAAATTTTGTCTTTACCCAAACTGCCGCCTCTCTTTTTGAGTGTATCACCCGAGATAGTAAGATTTGGCTTTCACGGGAACCGGTATTCAGGAGTTTAGATATTTATGCCGGTGCAAATTATCCGGATAAAGCGGAAGAAAACTCTTTTTCCTTTAATGATATGTTAATTTCATTTAAACAAAACTATAGCCAGTACGAACGTTTAAGCAATCTATTTTTACCGTCTGAGCTAACGGAAAACCTGTACCAAGCCTTAACCGCTTCAGGGACAAAGTTTTCTTTTAATCATCGTTTATGGGTAGAGACGGTTTACCAATTCCTGCTGGGATATAGATTTAACCCCGGCATTTCCCATGATGACCTTTTAAATAGTCTAACCTTTATTTTCGATGGGCGTATAGCTGGTTTTCTATCTACCCTGGATAAATTTACCACCCAGATTCCAGAGTTAGAAAGCGATATTATCCTGCGTTATGCATCAGAGTCACTTAAGGATGAGCAGCGTAGCTGCTTTCTGGAACTCAGGGAGAATTTTCTGAGACAATGGCAGCATATGACTCAGGAAACCCGTCCTCCAATTACTCCTGCTCACTTTATGGAGTTTATTCCAGGAGCGCCATTACTGCTACCCAAGCAATTAAAAGGCTCTGGAGATATTGACGTTTCTGTAGAAGCAATATTCAACCAAGTACAGAATTCTTACCAGGAGAAATTTGACCACTTCGTCCACGAACAACTGCATCTTCCTATAAATGCGAATACGGAAGAATTAGTAAAGGGAATTACTGATTTTATGCAGCACCTGGAAAATACCCTGAAAGAATTATTGCCGGATGACCTTTATAGCGTAGAAGGGCTACAAGCAGTGTTGGACGGCCTTTTTGGTTTCCTGCCAATCCCCCACATTTTCTCGGTTAAAAACGAACTGTTGCAAGAATTTTTACTACGCTTCCCGCCCATGAACGTAATGATACCGCTAGGATGCAAACACCCTCGGGAACTGTTGCAAAAAATTGATGTACGTGATGCTTGGAGTTTGGCCGGTCTTATAGAAAACCATATGTATACAGAAAAAAGCCAACGGTGGCTGCTGAATAAGCTTACTCCAGAAACTATGGGGGAAGTAACTATTAAACCCCTAATACTAGGTGATAAAACCGAATACGGCTCCTATCATCTGCTCCCTACCTGTAACTATGACAAGCTCTCTACCCGTATAGTAGTAAGCCCATACAGTAAAGGTATAGGCGGTAAATACCCACATCTCTATTTTTGTTTAATGGTAACTTATCAGGTAGCCCTCGCAATCAACTATTCCCGTTTATGGCGGGTTTACGCTCAGGAAAGAAGGAATCTGGGGCAAAAGGTGGGGAATTCTTTACAGGGATGGTATCAAGCCGGCACTTTCTCAGTTTATAATATTTTGGAAAATAGTCACCAGCGTTTGCTAGTTAACAATATTCAGGCTATGGCTGATACCCTTAAAACCGTAGGAAGAGGTAGGGAGGGGGAGGCTCTTCAGTATTTGGTAGAATCCTACGGCCTCAGCCAGATTTTGGAGGATGGAACTTTCCTACCATGTTCAGCCTGGACCTGGGCAACCTATAGCTATAAAGGAGGACAAAAAGTCCCTACACCTTTATCTGCTGAAGTGGAAGAAAAATGGTTTAATCATCACCTTTTAGAGGAAATCTATACCGCCTTGGAATATAATCCAGGTGAAATTAAAGACCAGATAATCCAATTAATCGGGGATGGTCAGACCAGTGCCGACCTTCTAGATGTCATCCTTGGGGTCAAACCTGAAGACGTAATAGCGGTTCCGCAAGAAATGCTCGATTTCCCGCCTGCTAAGGATCTAACCAGATATCCAGATAACCCTATATTAAAACCGATTAAAGAACACGCCTGGGAATCCCGCTATGTTCTTAATGCCGCTGCTATTAGGATTAATGGCCTTATTTATATACTTTACCGGGCTTTTGGTGATGACCAGGTCTCGCGTATCGGCTTGGCTATAAGCGATGGCTACCGTATTCTGGAACGACTGCCCGAGCCCGTATTTTCTCCTGCAGATGAAAAGGAAGAAAAAGGCTGCGAGGATCCCCGGGTAGTTATTATCGGCGATGAGCTCTATATGCTGTATACTGCCTATAATGGAGTTATAGCTCAGATTGCTGCAGCTTCTATAACGTTAGAGAACTTTTTACACCGCCGCTTTAATCGCTGGCAAAGAAAAGGCCTGGCCTTCCAGGATATTTGGGATAAAGACGCCATAATTTTTCCGGAAAAGATAAATGGTCGCTATGTGATATATCACCGTATCGAACCTAGCATCTGGGTTTCCCACCTGGATAAATTAGACTTTCCCGCTCCCAAGGAGCAACATACTGTAATTTTGGGGCCTCGCTCCGGACGTATGTGGGATTCGCTTAAGATAGGGGCAGGAACTCAGCCCCTGAAAACCAGGTACGGGTGGTTGATGATTTACCATGGAGTAGATAGAAACCGAGTCTACCGGTTGGGAGTAATGCTGGTCGATTTGAAGAACCCTGAACGAGTACTGTACCGTTCCCCCAATCCTATTCTATCACCGGAAACCGAGTATGAAATAGGTATACCCGGTGAACACTGGGTACCTAACGTGGTATTCACCTGTGGGGCAGTTCCTGCTGAGGATAAGGAACTATTGGATGTCGATGATGAAATTATTGTCTACTATGGTGCTGCTGATACTTACCTGTGTGCCGCCAGTGGAAAAGTGGGGGATCTGATTCCCGAAGAAATAAGAAAGTATGTAGAATCCCACCAATAAGAGTTGGTAATATAGGTGGTTACGTGGCCCTTCAGGGTATGGTCTTGGCCCATGGAGGGTTAATTAAAATAAATGAGGCGGGCCTTAAGTGACCTGCCTCATTTAGTGTTTAGTGATAAGCAAGGCTAAATCGTTATTTACAACACAATTTTATTATCAGTGCCTATTTTCTTACTATCTTGTTTTTCAGCCTGCTTGATACTCGCTATGGCCTGGGTAGCCAGCAGCAATGAAAGAACTGCTTCGGCTCCCTGGTTAGCGTTTAAGCCATCCGGGGTTAAGCCGTCATGACAACCTCCGCTTTCTGAATCATAGAGCGGTACTTCCAAGATATTCTTCCCGGTATACCACGAATAAGCCAATTCTCCCATTTCGCGAAACTCATTACGGCTGGTAACTTCATAAGCTTGTTTGCACGCTAAAACCAATGAGCACGCATCTATAGGTTGCTGGTCAAAGAGTGGTATTTCTCCACCTCGTACCCACCAACCCCGGTTACCAACAACATTAAGATAACCCCGGGCAAAAAGCTGGTCACCCAGGAAACGTAAAGAATCCTGGGCTGCATTAAGAATCTTTTTATCCGATTTTATACTGTAAAAAGCAAAGAGAGCGTGAGGTAAAATCGCATTACAGTAAGTTAAACGATCTTCAAACCATCTCCAATGTGCAACCCGGTTACGAAAATAAAGGTTGGTCAGATTTTGTCCAGCCTTCTTGGCTAGTTCAAAGCTATCCCGGCTGTACTCAGGAAAACTATTAACTAACTTGCTGCATCCAATAAGGGAGTAGGCTACGCTACGTGGATGTTTTAGGCGCCGTACCTCTCCAAGTGCTTTCACCACCATTTGGCGGCAAAATTGCTGCACTTCTTCATTTATATCGTTTGATGCTCCCAGGGAACAGGCTAAAAAAGCACGCCCTATACTATCATCTGAATCTATATCATTAACAAAACCCTGGCCGGGAAGCCACCAGTTACGCCAATTTCCCTCACTGCGCTGCGCCCGGAAAAGAAAACGGGAGTAACATAATGCATACTCGACCCGATCTTCCCAATCAGATTGCAATACCACTATAAGAGCACGGGCATTATCGTCTACGGTATATCCACTGCTGGGGTCAGGCATACTACCACAGGCAAACTGCAGCATCCCACGTTCATCACTCATACGCTGTAAATGCCTATAATCCAAGTTTTTGTACGTTTCCAGCGTCATAAAGCTCCAGTACCTCCTCAGCAATTTTCAAGTAAATCCCGGCTACACTTTCCCAACTAAATGATTGCCCATACTCTGCTACTCTCTGTTCCAACTCAACTTGAATAGTCGGGTCCCCCAGAATAAGGTCCAACTGCTCTGCCAAGGCTTCCGGCGTTGCTTCGCGGGCAATTAAACCACGGCCCTGGGCCAAAATTTCCCGGGCATATTCATAAGGAGTAGAAATAACAGCTCTACCACATCCTATTGCAAAGGACAACGGGCCGGAAACCGCTTGGTCCATATTAATATACGGACTTAAGTATATATCAGTCATATAAAGATAATCTCCGATTTCATTAATATCCAAAAAGTGGTTTACAAAGAGCACATTATTTTCCAGCTTAAGCTCCTCAACTAATTGTAAAATACTGTTGCGGTAGCGTTCACCTTCACTTCTAAGCAACATGGGGTGGGTATTACCAGCAATCAGGTATAAGATGTTGGGGTGCTTTTCTACCACTTTGGCCAGGGCTTTTAGACCAAATTCTAATCCTTTTCCTGGTCCTATAAATCCAAAAGTTGTAATAATACGCCGATCCTTGAGACCATATTTCTCCTTCAAAACCTCCCGATCTTTTATTAGAAAGTTAGGAACCCCATGTGGCACTACAAATATTTTTTCTAGCGGTACACTATATATATTAAACAGCAGTTTACGGGCTCTAGCAGTCATACATATAACACCATTTGCACAATTGGCTAGCCTCATTAGCACCTTCTTCTGATACTCGTAGGGATGGGGAAGTACGGTATGAGTGACCAGTAAATATGGTTTTTGAAGATGGGAGGCCAGCTCCAACACATAATCACCGTCCTGCCCTCCAAATATGCCGTATTCGTGCTGGATAATGACCAGTTCAATGTCAGGATTATGGTTAGCCCACTTGGCACAGGAAATATAATCGGCTTTTCTTTCCTGCTGAATCTTAAAGGCTACTTCCGGAGGATAAACGTAAGAACTAAATGAATCAGAAATAGCAGCTATAAGAACTCTTTGCCCCTTAGGTAACAGGTTGTCCCTCAAATCATTAGAAAAGGTCGCAATTCCACATTTTCTTGGACTATAGGTGCTTACAATTAAACATGCTTTCATTTCTGCCTCACCTCCTAGTTTTTCCGCAGAAACCACTTGCATAATGCAACCCGGTAATTGAGAAATATCCTGATTCACCTATGTAAGCTATTGATACAAAGAATCGTATCACCTCCCCTTTTATTACTGGTTGGTAACCAACTTTTTGTAATCAGGCTCTATAAAAGCCCTGAAAAATGTAGTTATAATACAAATAATGAAAAAATAAAAGACAAGAAAGCTTTAAGCAAGTAAATATTGATTCCATGGTAATGGAATCGTCAGCAGGTTAACACTTTTCCTATTATCAATGATAGCATAAAAGTCAAGTTTAGTCAAAGAGCCAGGGCGATTACGCCCGGCATGGGTTTTTGCAGCGAAGTCATCTTCATACCCGCACTGAAATCTGATTTAAAAAGCTAAATAACTCTCTTTTAATGCTCTCTAGCCCATTGGGTGTCTTGCCCTCACATCGAACAATTAGTTCTGGACCAGTATTTGAGGCTCTGACCAAACCCCAACCAT
>DIRQ01000120.1:20267-31143 GCA_002424365.1 Syntrophomonas sp. UBA5432
TACTCAGGAACATCAGCCAGTAATGCAGTAATATCCTGCTCCGAATTAGAAAGAATACGTAACAATCGGGCTGCCGCATATAGAGCATCATCAAAACCATAATATTCATCCGCGAAAAACAGATGTCCCGACATCTCCCCGGTAAATACTGCTCCTATCTCCCGCATCCGAGCTTTAATTAAAGAATGCCCGGTCTTATAAATCTGGGGGGTTCCTCCCAGTCGGTCTATTTCGTCAATTAAGCTTTGCGAACATTTGACTTCTACAATACACTGACTACCGGGATATTTCGGTAAAATCTCCCTCCAGAAAAGGATCATTAGCATATCGCCCCAGATAATATTACCCTGTCGATCTACCACCCCCAGGCGATCGCCATCCCCGTCTAAACCAATGCCCAGGTCAGCCTCCTCCTCTTGCACCACCCGGATAAGGTCCTGGCAGTTTTCTACCGCTACCGGATCGGGGTGATGATTGGGAAATTCCGGGTCCGACTCACAGTAGAGTTCCACCACGGAACAGCCCAGTTCCCGGAATAGCCGTGGGGCAAAAAGGGAGGCGGTCCCGTTTCCGCAGTCAACTACCAGCTTGATTTTCTTCGGTCCCATTTGAATTTTTTCTTTTATCATATCCATGTAATCCTCAACCACATTAACTTGAGTTACTATACCACCGGAATCGGTAATAAACTCCCCGCTTTCAGCCAGACGCCGTAAATCCTGAATCTCTTCCCCGTAAATAGTACCCTCACCCATTAATATCTTAAACCCGTTATATTCTGCCGGATTGTGGCTGGCAGTAATCATAAGGCCAGCATTAATATCCAGGTGACGAGCGGCAAAGTAAAATATGGGAGTCACCACTACTCCCAGGTCTACCACCTCACAGCCCGAATCAAGCAGCCCTTTTACTACTACTTCACGTAAACGCGGGGAGGATTTGCGGTTATCCCTTCCCAGTAAAATTTTATGCCAATTCCTGGCGGCGGCCTGAGTAGCCACAGCCCGGGCTATCCGGTAGGCTGCTGCCTCAGTTAAGTCCTGATCCACCACCCCACGAACATCATATTGTCTAAATATATTAGCCTTAATCATTTTACCTTCTCCTCTCCCCTCAACTCTTAATACCAAAATATCTTTTTAACCCTGATTGATCGGTGCTCAACCTAAAAGACCCCAGGTTTATATCACCTCATCATGACCGGCCTGGCGCAGGGCTTCCACTACTTTCTTAATCTCCTGATCCCTATCTTTTTGGCAAATTAATAGGCTGTCACCATCATCCACAATTAAAAGGTCCTTAACCCCCAGGGTAGCTACTACCCGGTTGGGAGCATAAACCAAACAATTATGAGTATCAATAAAAACACCCCGCGCCTTTACCACATTCCCCTGTTGGTCCACCTCACCATAACGCCCCAGAGCAGTCCAACTGCCCACATCATCCCAGCCAAAAGTAGCTGGCATAACCAGCACGTTATCGCATTTTTCCATAATTCCATAATCTACCGAAATACGAGGTAAGTCCTGGTATACAGCTGCAGTCACCTGTTCCTCCTCCTCACTGTCGATACTGGCCGCTATTTGCGATAAACCGGCATCCAACTGCGGTAGAAAGCGGGTAATAAGGTTACGAATTAAATCCACCCGCCAGATAAACATACCACTGTTCCAGAGGTAGTTCCCTGATTCCAGGTATTTTAGCGCCCGGTTTAAATCCGGTTTTTCGTGAAAGGCAACCGCCTTAAAAACGGCAGTCCCATATCTCTCTTCCCACTGCTCTCCCTGTTGTATGTATCCATAACCAGTCTCCGGACGGGAAGGCCTGATTCCTATGGTAAGCACCCATTCCCCTTCCCGGGCTACTTCCATACCAGCCTTTAACACCCGTCTGAACTCCTTAACATCAGCTACATAGTGATCGGCCGGTAGTACTACCATAACCCCCTGGGGGTCCCGGTGAGCAATATGCTCTGCCGCCAATCCCACCGCGGCGGCAGTATCACGGCCACAGGGCTCGCAAATTATATTTTCCGGCGACAGTTCGGGCAGTTGGACTGCCACCAGGTCCTCATATGCCTTATCCGTAACTACAAAAACATTGTTTAAACTTATTAGTCCCTCAAGTTTATCAATAGTAAGCTGCAGCATACTCCGTTCACCAAATAAAGGCAAAAATTGTTTTGGCTTTTCCCGCCGTGATAACGGCCAGAATCGTTCCCCGGTTCCTCCTGCAAGAATTACCCCATACATTCTGTTGACCACCTCTCCTCTATCACTTCCGTAATTAAACTATAATAGTAAAACTGAGTCAGTTTGAAAATAGACGCAAAAATTCACCCTTGCACTAGTAGTGCCCGGTTTAAAATTTAACTTTTTATTTTTGAATAAGATAGAAATGCATCAGCGACATAAATTATACTCCATAAATCCCTTTAAAAAAATATTACGCCATAGTCGCTTTAAATGTAAGTTAAAAAGAAGGATTAGTCATAATAAGTATTCTATGTTCAGTAATTTTATGACATTTATAATTATACCAGACCGTTGATTTACCTGCAAAAGTACTCGATTAAAGTTTCTACTACCACTTTTAAAAAACCAGTTCCACCCGATTACGGCCATTTTGTTTAGCCTTATAAAGGGCAGCATCAGCTAACTGAACCAGCTCCGTAGTCTTGGTTTTTTCACCGGTCCGGTTTACTGCTACACCCAGGCTAATGGTCACCATAATAGGGATATTATTAAACATTACTGGTTCTTTGCTAATACTCTCCAGAATACGATTGGCTATTATCATAGCCTCCTCTGTAGTGCACCCGGGAAGAACCAGCAGAAACTCCTCGCCCCCGTAACGACCAGCCGAATCATATATACGAATATTGTTTTTCATCCGAGCTGCAACTTCAACCAGTACGGCATCTCCGGCCACATGGCCATAAGTGTCATTTACCCTTTTAAAATGATCCAGGTCTCCCATAATTACAGCCAGGTTGCCATTTTGCCGTCCAACCCGGTCCAGTTCCTTTTCCAGTATATTAAGTATCTCAACATGATTAAATATTTTAGTAAGCCGGTCATGTTGGGCCTGGTAACTCTGAACCTCCAGTGTTTCCTTTAGTGACTGCTGCAAGTCAAGGATACGCCTGCCTACCCGCAATCGCACTTCTAATTCCTCGGGCATAAAGGGCTTGGTAATATAATCATCAGCCCCGGCATTAAGCCCTCCGATAATATCTTCCTTGCTATCCCGACCGGTAAGCAAAATAATATAGTGGTATGTATTATCACCTGATTGGCGTAAACGTCTGCATAATTCTAATCCGTCAATCTCCGGCATCATCCAATCGAGTAAAACCAGGTGAGGCGAATCCTTTTCTTTAAGGATATTCCAGGCCTTATTCCCGTCTCCTACTTCCAGCACTTCATAACCCCATTTTAATAATAGGGCCTTTACTACTCCCCTGGAAATTATGTCATCATCAGCAATCAATACTCGCATATTATACACCCTTCCCTCTTAGTTCCAGCCGGTAGAGTATTAACTATCCAACAGGCGGCTGATCAGCTGCAGGGTGTCAAGACATGCTGCTATATCTTCCGTAGTTGCTTGCTGTTCTAATTCCAGGAATAGTTCATAAAGTTTCTGTACGTGCAGGGTGCCCGAAGAACCTTTTAACTGATGAGCCAGACTACGAACCTTTTTAAGATCGGTACTGGCCAGGGCCTTTTGCATCTCTTCCAGTATTCCCGGCAGAGTTGCCCATAACTTATCATAAAGTTCCCGACTATCTCCCTCAGGTAATCCGGTCTCAGCCATAAAGCTACTCAAGCTTTCTTCTAGCATGGCTGCAGCCTCGCTAATAGATTCTTGCTGTCTCAACGTGTACTGGTCAATAATATTAAATAGTAACTGGAAATCAACTGGTTTGCTGATATAGTCATCCATTCCTGCCTGCAAGCATTTCTCCCGATCTCCCTCCATAGCATTGGCAGTCATAGCAACAATGATAGTATGACGTTCTTCCCCCTCCAGTTGTCTAATTCTAGCAGTAGTTTCATAACCGTCCATCTCCGGCATCTGACAGTCCATAAAAACTATGTCATATTCTTTTACCTGCAGGGCTTTTAAGGCTTCTGCCCCACTGCAGGCAACGTCACAATACATACCTCGCTTTTCCAGCATTTTAACTATGATTTTCTGGTTTATTTCGTTATCTTCGACTAGAAGAAACTTCGGCCGGGCGGGGACCGAGTTTTCCTTGACCGTATAACGGGTAACAATTAAATCACCCATGTAGTTTTCCGCCTTTAGACCCAGGACTATGGAAATACATTTAAGCAAGTCATCTCTTTTAACTGGTTTAGTCAAATAGCCGCTAAAGCCATATTCTTTGGCCCGATTGGTATCCCCCTTCTGGGCGGCAGAGGTAAGCATAATCAAATGTATATCCCGAGTGGAAGGTATCGCTTTAAGGGCAGTTGCTAACTCGTAGCCATTCATACCTGGCATTTGAAAGTCTACTATTACTACATCAAAGGATTCTGAAGTGGCAGAGGATAAAAGGATAGTAACTGCCTTTTCAGCATTATCGCTCTCATCAACCAGGCAATGCGCCTCTTCCAGGTAAGTTCTTATAATTTTCCGGTTACTATTATTATCATCTACAATTAATACCCGGGCACCTTTAAGCTCAGCATATTCTAAAGGCAGGGTATCCCTATGTAAACCTGGTTTAAAACAGGCAGTGAAATAAAACTGTGATCCCTGGCCTAATTTGCTTTCAACCCGTATGGTTCCTTCCATTAAGCAAACCAATTCATAGGAAATCGCCAGGCCCAGACCAGTACCCCCATATTTTCTGGTGGTGGAGGCATCCGCTTGGGTAAAGGGTTTAAAGAGCTTTTCAATATCTTCCGGAGCAATGCCAATACCACTGTCACTAACTTCAAAACCAATTTCAATCTGGTCTGCGCTCTCTTTCACTGTTTCCACAATCACCAGTATTTCGCCCCTATGGGTAAATTTCACCGCATTGCTAAGGAGGTTATTTAAGATCTGACGCAATCGGGCCGGATCGCCGATTACCTCATCCGGTACATTGGATTTAATTAGAGTATGCATCTCCAGGCCTTTTTCCCGAGCCCTTGGAGCCTGCAGAGAAACAGCATCTTCGACTACCGTCCTAACGCGGAAGGTTTTTTCTTCCATAATAAGTTTACCTGCTTCTATTTTGGAGAAATCCAGTATATCGTTAATGAGATATAGTAGGATTTCAGAGGCCGAATGAGCCTCCTGTACATAATCCTGTTGTTCGATCGAAAGCGCAGTTTCTCCCAATAGTTCCATAAAACCCAGTATGCCGTTCATAGGAGTACGAATCTCATGGGACATATTCGCTAGAAATAAGGATTTGGCATGGTTAGCAGATTCAGCTATCTCTTTGGCCTGAGCCAGTTTTTGTTCCATCTGACTACGCTCGATAGCCTCAGCAATGGAGTTGCTAAAAGCTTTTAATATAGAAAACTCATCTTCAGTCCAGTTACGTTCCATTTTACACTCATCAAAACCAACACAACCCCAGAAATTTTCTTCAACAAAAATGGGCAGAACCAGTATTGACAAGATATCCTGTTCTATTAGTACTGCTTTAAGCCAACCATCTTCAAAATCTTTTACCAGAGCCTTAATAGCCCGCCCCTGCACCAACTGTCCTAAAAAATCCTGGGCCTGATCCAAGGGTATATTTTGTAGCTTGGGATTATCAATCTCCGCCGGAAATAGTCCAGAGTTCCATTCCATCTTATAGCTGGTATAGGCCTTATTCCCTTCATAATAGTTTTCAAACATATATACCCGATCTACCCCGGTAGCCTCACCCAGTAAAGCCAGGCATTTATAAATAGCTTCATAGTAATCGCTATTTACTAGTAACTCGTTAGTAGCAGCAGCAACGTTGGAAAGCATTTTTTGTTTTATAAGCAGCTGGTTTTGGGCTATTTTACGTTTGGTGATATCCCGGGATACTCCAATAAGCCCGGCCACTGTTCCGCCTTTGTAAAAAGGTGTTTTTACCGTCTCTACTTCCATTATCGAGCCATCAGCCAAGGTAAGGGTTTCCTCATTCATAAAGCTCTCACCTGATGCTAGCATTTCCATATCTTTATGCATAAAAAAGCAGGCCAGTCCCTTATCCTTGATAAAGTCTAAATCAGTCCGGCCCACAATCTCTTCTTCAGTTTGACCTATAAATCTATGGGCAAAGGCACGGTTACAACCCAGGTAGGCACCGTTTACATCTTTGTAAAATATAAGATCGGGAATAGCATCAATCAGTGATTTTAAGAAAGTTCGCTGTTCAATCAACTCGTTTTCTAATCTTGTGCTCTCAGTAATATCCCGGGAAATCCCCGTAGTTCCTATTACATTACCCTCCTGGTCAAATACCGGAGTTTTAAAAGTACTAAACCATATACCTCCGGCTTTATCCGGTACCTGCTCCTCTTTGTTAATTTGTTTTTTGTTGGTCATTACCTCCTGGTCATCTGCCATATATCCCAAAGCTAATTCCATGGGCCATATATCCAGATCAATCTTGCCAATTATTTGGTCACGGGGCAAGCCACAGGCTACCTCGAAAACCCGGTTTATTTGTATATGGCGTCCTTCTTTATCTTTAAACCAGGCTAAAAAGGGTAGGTTATCCCAGATTGCCTTTAATTGTGACCGGGTTCGGCTCAAGTCTTCCTGAACTTCCTTTATACCGGTAATATCGGTATGGGTCCCAATAACCCGCAGAACTTTACCTTCCTGGTCACGATTAATCACCTTGCCCCGATCCAAAATCCATTTGTAGCTGCCATCTCGCGTACGCAGGCGGTGTTCACTCTGATAAACTGGCGTCTCGTAGTTAAAGTGTTTTTGCAGTTCAACTTGGATACGTTCCCAGTCATCTGGGTAGACTCGGCTTTCCCACTCCTGCAAGGTATCTCCAACTTCATGCTCTTTATAGCCCAATATGCTTTTCCATTCCTTGGAAAAGAAAACCCGATTGGTTAATGCATTCCAATCCCAGACCCCGTTGCCACTACCCTCAAGGGCTGAAGACCAGCGGTCTTCACTTTCCTTTAAAAGTTCTTCGGCTATCTTTCTTCTGGTGATATCTACCATTACGTTTAAAAGGTATTGATATCCATCAGTTTCAATAATATCGACCGAAAAAATAACATTTAGTTTGTTCCCGTTTTTAGTATTAAGTATTAATTCCTTATTGCGTATATAGCCCCGGTGATAAAGTTCTTTTATCAGTAATTCCCTTTCTTCAAAGGGTATAATGCCTAATTCCCGTGAGGTTTTACCAATTACCTCATCCCGGCTATACTCGAACTTGGTAAGAAAGGATTCGTTTATGTCAACATATTCACCACTATCAATTTTACTGATGGCCATAAGCGCCGGATTTATGGAGAAGGCCTTGAAAAACCGGGAATTCGCCTGATTAATTTGGGTGATGTCTTTACTAATACCAAAAAAGACAGAGCCTCCCTGCCACTGACTCCTTACAACTTTAGTTTCAACCGGCCTGTAGCTACCATCTTTCGTATAAAGAGGAATAGGACAATGGTCACATTCACCTGCTATCATACTTGCAAATATCTGTGCAGCTTCGTCCCGTCTTTCCGGCGGGTGTAAAAGGAGTAGAGCCATCCCCTCTAATTCTTCCTGGCTATAACCTAGTTTTTCGGTAACCGCTTGATTAGTATGAACCACCCTGCCATTTTCATCTATAATAAACAAGTAATCCTCTATAGCATTAAATAAAGTTTCAAAACTGGCGTTTACATCATCTATATAATATTCTGTCAACATTAATCCCTCCTCTACAAAATACCTGTGTTTGTTTATATATCCATAACATTTATATTTTGCATATATTGCAAAAACCCTTTAATGCGACAAAAAACCGCAGGGAATCCCTACGGTTAAATCGTGTCATGGGAAAACCCCGGCACTCAGCTCTATCTTCAGGTAGATTAAGAGTAATTCGTTTCTGCTGAGTGCGAGGGTACACGCGGTCCTTTTGACACAAAAAATTATTAAATGCTATTTAGTATTGGGTTAAGTATAGATAATAACAGTTTTCTATTTTATAACCTCATAATGCATGGAATCACTATAAGAATTACCCCAGCTAAATCCAGCCGGCTTAAATGCTTTTATCCATAGTATATAATTAGGGTCATTAGGCTCCCGAGCAGGGTTAACATACCTGAAGTGATTAGCCGCATTAATGTCTATTGCAGTTCCCCAGGAATGGTTGCTCAATCCTTTACTGGGATTCCAGTTCACATGCCTGGGAACAAAGGTCCCATCCATAGTCTTTACCAGGCTTAACAAAGATACCCGCTTACCGTTAATAGTGGCAGTACCATTTTGTATATATGTAAAGGCTTGAATAAAATTATCTTTGGCTTCTTTATGTACCTGTACGTATCGGTTTATACCCGGTAGTTTAATGGTTACAATGTTTTCCGCAATCCACTGCGGGTCAATTTCAATTCTCCCCCCACTGGTGTCCCGGTAGTAAAACTGTCCAAATAATCCGTTGTATTTACTTAACTTGGGATACTTACTATTGTTAGTATGATTTACTCCTCGGGATGGTGTTGACACCGTTTTGGTTGGAGCAGCGGCTATCTTGCTAATAGCAGAAGTATTAACCACGACCTGGTTGACCTTTTTTAAATCCTCTTTAACGGTAAGGGTTATAGTCTTTTCATCTGTCTTTACTCCATCATCAGCAGTTGCTTTTAATACGTACTTTCCGGGGTTTACAGCGCTGGTATCCCAGTTGTAGTTTAATAAGCCATTGTCCGCCTTCTTCTTCGAAGTATTATTTATGTATAACTCCATGGCCTTAACCTTTTTATCATCTGTAGCTGAGGCCGCTATCTCAACTACTTCCCCCTGGGTAATAATCAGGTTATCTCCCGGACTGGTTATGGAAACTACCGGAGGAGCATTATATTTTACGGGCACAGTAAAGCTTTTGATATCACCATAAGCAGTACCTTTAGCATTAACCGCAAAGGCTCTATAATAGTACGTTGCCCCTTCCCTTAATCCCTTAATGGTAGTAGAAAAAGGTTTGTTGGCATTAATAGTTCCAGTTAGAGTCTCCTCTTGATCCAGACCCTGGCTTGTCCCCCACCTGAACCCATAATGAGTGATATTTTTACCCCCTGTGTTATGTATTATACCCTCCAAGGTAGCCCTGTCCTGTTCTATATGTACCTGGGCTGTATCTACGATAGGCTTTGCTGTCAAGTAAATCGACTTTATACTAAAAACTGATATTAACAATATCAGTACACCAATTACCATACTTAAGCTAAATTTCTTGTTCATAATATTAGTCCTCACAAAAATATTCCTTACCGCATCAGTTCTACAACTTTAGTGCCTCCCAATTCCACCCCTTCCTTTTCATTGCTAAGCTATACATAAAATTCTATCGGTTACAGCTAAACCTCGTCAAAGGTAATATAAGCCAAGGTGCAATAGTGCCTCTGTATCTATTTCCCACCAAAAAAAGCTCCCGCCAAAATTAGCGGGAGCTTAACATACTAAATATTATGCGTCTGGATTCTGGGTATTATCATCCGAACTATCGGGCGTATCATTTTCGGTCTCAGTTTCGGTATTCTCGGTATCAGTCTCAGTCTCATCAGTTGATGTGTTATCATCTTCTATGGGGTCTGTAGTATCGTTGTTTTCACTATCTTCATCAGGTACGGTTGATTCGTCTTCAGACTGATCCCCATCCTCCTCTTCTTCATCTTCTATATTTTCCACTATATTGGCCAGCATAGCAGCCATTTGTGCCCTGGTAATAGAACTATTGGGGTTGAATTTACCGTCTGGAGTTCCGGTAATAACCCCAGCTTCTTTAAGTGCTAATATGTAACCTACGTCTTCAGGAGATATTTTAATACTATCGGTAAATGCCCCTTCATCCACTTCTACTGGTTCCAGTTCCAGTGCTTTGGCTAACATTACTGCCACCTGGGCTCTACTGGCCTGAACCTCACTGTGAAAGCGGTTGATGTTTATTACTTTCATCTTGGCGGCTTTACGAGCCTGGTTTTTGGCCCATCCAGGCACATCACCAGTATTTTCATCTTCATCGCTTATGCTATCATCATCTTCAGTGTTCTCATCAGTGGTTTCGTTATCGGTCTCATCAATCTGGCCTTCATCGGTGTTTTCATCTTCGGTAGTTATTTCATCAACATCGCTCTCGTCAGTTACACTGTCGTCATTAATGATTTCGGCCAGATTTACTACCATTACCATGGCTTCGACCTGACTTACGACCGCATCCGGATTGAAACTTCCATCTTCATATCCCTGAATTAATCCGAGTTTCTGTACCTTTTGAATGCTTTTTTGAGCCCAGTGACCTTCAGCATCCTTAAACTGCTTTTTAACTGTCTTTACTTCCCTTGATTGCAGACGCTTCTGTACTACTTCTTTATTTCCGCGCGTTAAATCTACTCCATCCGTAACCTTTTTGCCAGATTTTACTTTGGACTCTTTTTTGCTCTGCCCCCGGTTGTTAGAATCAGTCTTGTCCTTAGCTTTATCCTTTACAGCGCCACTTTCCTTGCTCGAATTAGACTGTCCCTGCCCCTTATTGGATTTTTCAGCTCCTACAGATGAACCTTTTCCACTGGAGCTGCTGGAAACCGCAGAGCCTTTTCCTCCTCCAGAAGATTTCCCCCCGCCGCTTTTTGCCATAACAGGGGTTATCACCAATGCCACACTTAATATAAGCGCTAAAAACATACATCCTAATCTCTTCATAAACAATCCT
>DIRQ01000120.1:31389-32642 GCA_002424365.1 Syntrophomonas sp. UBA5432
TCCAAAATTAACCAGGACCGTTATATAGGACTCAACCAAAAGAGAACCATAGTGTTAAGGGGGACAGGCTGGAACTAAATGCTTTTTTATAAATTATTGTCATTTATTCAATTAACTCAATTGACATTTTTCTTACATATGTAATATATTGTTTACATATGGAAGATTTTTATTAGGGAGGAAGGACTATCATATCTGCTTTTTATGGATAATAGCTCGGATTCAAAATCGACATTGCTTTCAGGTGACCAACTAATTAAAGTACTAGAAGCATTATCAAACCCACATAGATTGCATATTATTGCCTTGTTATACAAAAGGCGGGTGCATGTAAGCCAGTTAGCTCGTGAGGCTCAGATAAGCAGGCCCCTACTATACATGCATTTGAAAAAATTACAAGAAGCTGGGTTGGTAAGCAATAAAATGGAGTTATCTGAAGATGGAAAAGCCATGAATTATTGCGAATTGGCCCCTTTTTCTGTGCATTTGAATCCAGCCATTATTTCCGAAGCAGCTAAATCAATTACTTTTAAAAAAGCTAAGGAAAACACATCAATTAAGGGGGAGTAAAAAAATGAGTTTAGAGATTGCAGGAACGGGCTTTGTACCTACCAAAAGGAAAATTGACCGGGAAAGAGCAGGTAACGATGCATATCGTAAACTTGCAGTGGAAGCAATTGCAATACAGCAAAAAATGGCAGCGGATATTTCTGCGCTTCGGGAACGCGTGACTGCCATTGATAAATTATTACGCGAGGTTGAATAAACGATATTATTTAAAACCAAATAACGCTAATTCAGGCTTCCTTGGCCCAATATTTTTTGCGACCGGTCATTGACTAAGCTCATATATGGGCGACCCTTTTTTAGCTTTGGGGCTTTTAGGTTGGTAGTTAATTTTTTTAGATCTAACTACTTAAGCCTTCTGCCATAGTCCTCAACTGCTCAGAAGCCTCTACTAAGCTCGGGTCATTTTTATAACCGACCTCTCTTCTATTTGTCTAAACATTTTTTCCAACCTGACGAGCTTCAGTCACTGTTTCTAACGTTTCACCCTATTAATCCAAATGCTAGTATACGGTAATTTACCAACCATATATTCCATGCCCTATTGTACTTCATTATGAGTAAGCCAAATAAATGTACATATTTAACGAAATATAGAATGATTTTGTGGGAAATAGTTACAGGAAAATGTTCCCTAATGCGATATTACCTATAGACCGTAGGGGAGGGAATGTATGTATGGTAAT
>DIRQ01000023.1:0-11569 GCA_002424365.1 Syntrophomonas sp. UBA5432
GTTCCTGAAACTAGTATCGGTTCACGATATTTATTGTTATCCAGAGCAAAAAAACCACCAAAAGAGCCGATATCCGCAAGTACTTCAGGCCTTTTGGTCATTCCTACCCACTTTTTAATCATTTCAACTGACTGATTGGCAGCATCAATGTCTACCCCAGCATCTTTATAACTCAAACCCTTGTCATCCATGATAAGCCCCCTATCCTAAACCTCTACTGACTCTATCGGCAGCGGGTAGCTGCCACTAAAACAAGCGTCACAAAAAAATGGGTAGTTTTTTTGCAGAGCATCTCGCATCCCTTCCCGACTGATGTAGTTCAGGCTATCAGCACCTATGAATTCGCATATCTCATCAGTTTCCATATTATTGGCAATCAACTCTTCCCGACGTGAGGTGTCTATTCCATAATAGCAGGGAAACTTAGTCGGTGGTGACGCTACCACCATGTGCACTTCACTAGCTCCAGCCCGTCGTAACATCTGTACAATCTTCTTACTGGTAGTTCCTCTAACTATAGAATCATCAACCATGATTATACGTTTATCCTTTACTACCTCTTCGATAGCATTAAGTTTCAGTTGCACTCCCAGTTCCCGCATCTGCTGGGTAGGCTGGATAAACGTACGTCCGATATAACGGTTTTTCATTAAGCCCTCTTCGAAGGGCAGCCCGGCCTCCTCCGCATATCCCAGAGCAGCAGAAGTCCCGGAATCAGGTACCGATATAACCAGATCGGCATCAATATCACATTCCCGGGCAAGTTGCCGGCCCATGCTACGACGAGCCTGGTAAACATTAATGCCATCAATGGTACTATCCGGACGGGCAAAATAAATGTACTCAAAAATACAATGGGCACTGCGGGGAGAGTTAAGCACCTGCTGAGAGCGTATCCCCTCCCGGTCGATAATTACTATTTCACCCGGGTTTACATCCCGGACAAAATCGGCTCCTATAGTATCCAGAGCAGCGGATTCAGAAGACAATACATAATTGCCATTTAAATCGCCAATACACAGGGGTCTTATCCCCATGGGGTCACGAACCCCTACGATCCTGTCCTCACCCATTATTATCAGAGCAAAGGCCCCTTTCATATCTATCATACACTTGGCCAGTGCATCTTCCATTTTATCCTGAGAATAGCGGGCCAACAGGTTAGCCACTATCTCGGTATCAGTAGTAGTCTGAAAAACTGAACCATAGGTAGCCAAACGTTTTCTTAATTCTACTGTATTTACCAGGTTACCGTTATGGGCCAGGGCTACCATACCATTGAGGTAATGGAAAACCAGGGGCTGCGAATTTACCAGTCCACTCTCCCCGGTGGTGGAATAACGTACATGGCCGACAGCTATATGTCCTTTCAGTCCCTCCAGATGTTGCTCATTAATAACCTCCGAAACTAGTCCCATGCCTTTATGAAGTTTTATCCGGTGCCCATCAGAAACTGCAATTCCGGCGCTTTCCTGGCCCCGGTGCTGCAAAGCATAGAGCCCATAAAAAGTTGCACGGGAGGCATCTATAGCACTATCCGGATTATTCAGATAGATCCCAAAAACCCCACATTCATCTCTAAATTTATCCTCTAATTCGTAAGACAATTTATTGCCTCCCCCAATTTTCTTTCCTAAAACAATTCACCACGCGGTATGAAAAACCTCCTATTTCTTAATCTCCCTGGCCACAGCGCCGGAAGATATAATTGCCATTGGTAATATATATATTAAGGTCAAATGCCTGTTACAGTTCCTCACAGATGGCTATCTCTATTTTCAGCCAGTTATTAAGTTTATTATCCTGTGACTAGATGTGCCCCATTTCCGGTAAGCGTTCTATCATTAGCGTTTCTCCTTATCCCTCAGGTAAGCCTCCGGACCTATTTCCTTCAATTTATTATCTTTGGCCGTTACTTCCCCCGCCATCTGCTGGCGGTACGCCAATAGACGGGAACGAAGTTCGGCATTGCTTACCCCCAGAATTTGCAGAGCCAGCAAGGCAGCATTAGCACTGCCGTTAATAGCTACGGTAGCTACCGGGATACCTTTAGGCATTTGTACTATGGAGTAGAGCGAGTCAACCCCGGAAAGGGTACTGGTTTTTATCGGTACCCCGATTACTGGCATAATGGTATAGGCAGCAATCACTCCCGGAAGATGGGCTGCTCCGCCGGCTCCAGCTATTATTACCTGAATTCCCCTTTCTGCAGCAGTAGTTGCATATTTAGCCGTTTGTTCTGGTAAACGGTGCGCAGAACATATGGTCATTTCATAACTTACCCCAAAACTGTCCAGTATATCAGCAGCTTCTTTCATAATGGCCAGGTCAGAATCGCTTCCCATAATGATACCTACTGCAGGCATTCTAACTCCTCCTTATCAGGTATAATCAAAAACTAAAAAACCCGGGCCAGAGGGTTCTTAACCGAAACCTCTCCGCCTGGGCTTTTATCCCTATACGGTGTAGTGCTTACTAAGCACCTGTGCCACTCGGACCAGTCCATGTCCTGCATGCGGAACCCTAGACACACTTTCGTGTTTCTACTTATATATTTACACCTTGATATTAACAAAGCATCTTTAGCGTGTCAACTTAATAAAGCTCTATTCTTCTAATTTACTGCCTACCCAACGAGCTACCTGACGAGAATACAGGAATTCCAGGTGATTTACCGGGAGTATGTCTTTAGCCTTTAATCTTGCTCCCCTTTTGGACAGACCATCAGTATAGAGTACACTTTCCAAAAAAACCAGCCCATCTCCAGGCCCGCTTTCATCACCAGGAAAAGAATTGAAGAAGTTATGCTCCCCGGCCAGCACATAAAAGTCTATACCTGGTTCCAATCCCCGCACATCCAACCGCTTAACTAAATTTCCTCCATCGGCTATAGCCTGGTCAATACCCCGCGAATGACTAATCAGTCCGCTTCCTCCATAATAGGTTGTCCACCAATCCTGCTGAAGCATGTCCAGTTTATAGGTGTCATCCCAACGGTAAAGAAGCTGGCATTGACCAGGAAATGCTCCTTCTCGGTAAATAGAACACGAGGTTGTATCTACCATAGTACACAAAGAAAGCACTTTATCCCAGGCTAAAACCCCATTAGATCCTGATATGTATATAACGTAATTAAAAAGCGGGTTGCGGAAGGGAAAGTCAACCCCCAGGTTAGGTGTTCCCAGCATTACATAGCGGCGTATATCTCCACAGTAAGGGGTATCACTTAAACCTGACAGATAAATACGGGCTGCTGTCCCCCCTTTGCTATAAGCTACCAGGTCTATTTGCTCCTTTCCGGTCACATTACAAATATGGGAAATAGCGTCCGCTAATTGTTCCGCCTGTATAAAGTTGTCTCCATGAGTATGGGAAAAGGTAATGGCAAAAACCCGGTAGCCCAGAGCTACTAGCTGCTGCTGCAATCCATCATAGCCCATAGCGTAAAGATCAGTAAATGAATTAGCATCCAAACCAGCACCCGGCACCAGCAGAATTGGAATCTGATGGCGGTTGCGATCCCACCCCGGAGCGTAATGCAGGAGATAGTATTTAGATGCCGGGGTAGCCGTTTGAAAACAATTGATAACGTCCAGGTCCTGATGTTCATTCTGGGAACAAAAACGTTCTTCTTTACCCTCTAGTTTTTTCACCTGCTGCAGCTCTACCCGTTCCCAGAAACGGCTGCTGCCTTTGTACTTTATCCCTACATTTAAGAACATATCCCGGGACAATCGCTGATAAAAATCCTTACCAGAAGCTCTCAAAAAATCGAACAATGCTGGGTAGGAAATAATTAAATCAAACATTAGACTCCCTCCTATTTTATTATAACATCCAAAAATTACTTACCCAGCCAAAAAAAAACTCCCCTGAAGTGGGGAGCCTTTATCTATAGGTTTTGCAGCCGGAATTTTAGCTTAATTATTTCCTGGTAAAGTAGCTGAGCCTCATTACTTATATCATCATCACTTAGTGACATTAAAAATTCCAAGTTGGCTTCTTTTTCTAATTCCTCTAATCTGGTTATTAGGTCATCGGCTAAATATTTAACCAAATCTTCCAATGCTTTTTCCTCCTTTGTGACTACGGTCATTCTTTGCCCAACCCGGGGAATACCCTATTTGTTTTAACAATGTTCACTAAAGAACCTCTCCCAACAGACTTTTCTGATTCTTACCCTATTACCGCAGTCTTATACGAGTTTAAAGAAATCATCCCCACCACAAATGAAGGGAGATTGGTCAAGTTCTCCTTCCAAAGCTTTTACAAGACAACTTTTTTATTGCCGCCTACTTTCTCACTAATATTCGGTGATAGTAAATTTTATGAATAGCGTATTAAATGTTGACAAGGTTATAATTAAAGCAATTATGAATTGAGAAAGGATGAATGAGAGTGAAGAAAAAGGGTCTGGTTTTGTTGGTAGTACTATGCCTGCTGGTAGCTACTGCACTAACCGGCTGCAGCTCCTGGGGTAAGGATAAACAAAAGCAAGGGAATGATCCTGATAACCAGCAACCACAGTTAGCTACAATGGAAGTGGTCTTGTATTTTAGCGATGATCAGGCTATGTATCTGGTTCCAGAGAAAAGAAACATAACTATCGAGGAAGGAACCGGTGACGAGGTGCTGGCTACCAGCATAATTAAAGAACTCATAGCTGGTCCCCAGAATAAAGAACTTCATGCCACTATCCCGGCTGAAGCCAAAGTATTGTCGGTAAAGATTAAAGAAGGTGTAGCCAGTGCGGATTTCAGTAAAGAGTTACAAAGTAAACATTGGGGAGGCAGTACCGGCGAGGGTATGACGTTATACTCAATCGCCAATACTTTAACGGAACTGGATTCTATTGATAAAGTGGAGTTATTAATTGAGGGTAAAAAGGTAGAAAGCCTGGCAGGACACATAGATACTACTGTCCCGCTGGAAAGAAATGAGGATATAATTAAAAAATAATATATTTTGGGTGGCAAAAAGGACATTTCTTTCTGCCACCCATTTTTTATGATAATCAAAGAATGTATTAACGTTGAACTAATATTTCAGTATCAACCTTTTGTTAAGAGAGATGATTTAATGCAGAAGACATAAGGGGTATTCCTAAAGAAAACTATTCCCACTCAATGGTACCAGGCGGTTTGCTGGTGATATCGTAAGCTACCCGGTTAATCCCATCTACTTCGGCTATGATACGACGAACCATCTTTTGCAGCAGTTCCCAAGGCAATTTTGCCACTTCCGCAGTCATAGCATCATCACTAATGACTGCCCGAATTATAATGGGATAAGCATAGGTACGGGCACCGTTCTTTACCCCGACGCTTCTTACCGGAGGTAAAACTGCAAAGGCCTGCCAGATTTCCCTTTCCAACCCGGCTTTCTTAATTTCCTCCCGGACTATGGCATCTGCTTCACGTAAGATATCAACTTTTTCTTTGGTTACTTCTTCTAAGACTCTTACCCCCAAACCAGGTCCGGGAAAGGGCTGCCGCCATACAATTTCAGGAGATATGTTAAGTATCTCACCAATAACACGTACTTCATCCTTAAAAAGCAGGCGTAAGGGTTCTATCAGTTTAAAATCCATATCCTCGGGTAAGCCCCCCACATTATGGTGACTCTTTATAGTCGGGGCAGTGGAAGTTCCACTTTCAACAATGTCCGGGTAAATGGTTCCCTGTACCAGGTAATCAATTTCACCTAATTTGGCCTTTTCTTCTTCAAAGACCCGGATAAATTCTTCCCCTATGATTTTACGTTTGCGTTCAGGATCGGTAACTCCCTGTAAGCGTTTCAGAAAACGTTCGGCAGCAGGGACAAAAACCAGGTTCATTTTCATTTGTTCCTGAAAGGTTTTAATTATCTCTTCAGATTCACCTTTACGCATCAGGCCGGTATCTACATATACACAGACCAGTTGATCTCCGACCGCTTTATGCACCAGGGCTGCAGCCACAGATGAGTCTACTCCGCCGCTAAGACCGCAAAGTACCTTTTTGTCTCCTACCTTTTCCTTAATATCAACAATAGTTTCATCAATAAAATCACTCATTTGCCAGTCCCCTCTGAGACCGACTACTTTAAATAAGAAGCTTCGCAACCTATCTTCACCGGTATTATTTTTTATAGTATTATAGTCAATTTCTAGTACCGGTACCCCTAGTTCCAAAACACCCGGGTTAACACTGGCAGACCCTCCGGTAAGAATTATTGCCTTAGGGTTCTTACCCCGTATCTCTTCCAGGCTGCTATCATAAGGTAACACCTCGCTGTAGACTGACAATTCTCTTACTCGACGGGCAATTAATTGATTGTATTGTCCTCCAAAATCCAGAACTATTACTAGTTCCTTTTCCATAGCTACACCTCTATTTCATATATACTGATGGTTTTAGAATGCATACGGCCGGATAATTTCTATATTTACCGGCATAATCTAAACCATAACCAACCACAAAAAGATCCTCTATAGTAAAGCCCACATACTCCGCTGCAACCGAACTGCGACGCCGGGAGGGCTTGTCCAGTAAACAACAGATTTTTACGTTGGCAGGGTTACGTTTTTGAAATATTTCCTCTATGTAGTTAAGCGTTAATCCAGTATCAACTATATCTTCCACCAGAAGAACACTTTTGCCTTCTACTGAATGATCTAAATCCTTGGTTATTCGTACCTCTCCAGAAGATACAGTAGAGGCCCCATAGCTGGACACGCTAATAAAATCAACCTCCACAGGTAAATTAATCTCCCTAATCAGGTCAGCCATAAATACAAAGGCCCCCTTTAAAACCCCGATAACTAAAAGGTTTTGCCCCTGGTAATCCCGAGTAATCTGCTCTCCTAATTCCTTTACTCTGGCCTTTATCTGCTCTTGTGAAAATAAAATACTAACTTCATCTAAATTCATTATCCCTATTCCCCCTATTAATATATACCTGGATTATAGCAACAAATTAGAGTCCGGTGCAATTTCATCTGTTACCCGTACCCTTGACACAATCTGGCACACTTCGTAAACCTATGTCCCCCAGGTCACATAACGCAGATGTTTCTAAAAGTGAACAAATGATGATGTTCAGGCTCTAAACAAATGGCATGGTATTTGCACATGGCAGTTTATTAGGCACTCGTATACTTATCAGCACCAAATTAGTTCGCAGCAACTATCCTACTTAATGCCCAGTATGATTTTAGGGGGAGTTTAAATAATGAAAAGTTACCTGGATGAGTACAGAAGAAAGCTAATTACTGCTAAACAAGCTGCGAGTCTGGTCCGCTCCGGGGATATCGTAGAGTATGGACAATTTGCAACAAAACCAATTGATTTTGATGTCGCACTGGGAACAAGGGCTGGAGAGGAAGGCTTATACCCGGTTACAGTACGTACCACCGGTACAGTGTTGCCTGTACCTGAAGTGGTAAAAGGTGACCCCGAGCAAAAGACGTTTCTTTTTGGAAGCTGGTATTTTACCGCTGTAGACCGAAAGATGTGTGATTATGGACTCGATGTCCACTATCCATTCAACTATCATGAGGCGACCGGACTACTATACAATAAAGATTATGCAAAGCGCTGGCCCTCAGTGTGGTGTGCCATGGTTACTCCCATGGATAAACACGGTTTTTTTAATTTTGGTCTGGCTACTTCCAGTAATCGACCAGAAGCTTTAAATGCCAGGGTAGCAATAGTAGAGGTTAATGAAAATATGCCACGTTGCTTGGGGGGCTTTGAAGAGGGAGTACACATTAGCGAAATTGACTACATTGTCGAGAGTAATAATTCGCCGGTTTTTTCCCTACCCCCAACTGCCGAAGCTACACCGGAAGAAAAAGTAATTGCAGAGTTAATTGTAGAAGAAATAACTGATGGAGCCTGTTTACAATTAGGAATTGGTGCCCTACCCAATACTATAGGGCAGATGCTAGCACAATCAGACCTAAAAGATCTGGGGGTACAAAGCGAAATGTTTTGCGATGCTATGGTAGATATGTATGAAGCCGGCCGTATAACTAATGCTCGCAAAAACGTTGATCGGTATAAATCTACCTATACTTTCTGCCTAGGGACTCAGGATACTTATGACTTTCTAGACAATAACTCTATGGTAGCCTCATGTCCGGTGGTATATACTAATGATCCTTGCCGGGTGCGGCTGAACGATAATGTGGTATCAATTAATAATATTTTAGAGATCGACCTGCTAACCCAGGTCTGTTCCGAAACCAAAGGACTACGCCAAATATCAGGTACCGGTGGTCAGCTAGATTTTGTTATCGGGGCTTTTGAGTCCAAAGGTGGCAAAAGTTTTCTGGCTTTTAGATCTACTTTCGAAGATAAGGATGGAACTCTTCATTCCCGGGTGCGGCCGTTGCTCACCCCCGGAGCCGTGACTACTGTACCCCGTACATTGGTAAACTGGGTAGTGACCGAGTACGGTAAGGTAAATCTAAAATCGCTTTCGGTTTACGAACGGGCAGAAGCCATCATTAGCATCGCCCATCCCCAATTTCGCGATGAACTGATCAAACAAGCAAATGAAATGAAGCTCTGGCGGCCTACCAACCGGATTCCTTAAGCCGCATATTAATCTATATTTAGTAGCTCGGCCAATTGGGTTTCGAGCTATTCTTTTGTCTCTGATTATATTAGCCCATACTTTTCTAGACGCCGGTATAAAGTACGGCGTGATACACCCAGGGCTTTGGCTGTAGCGGTTTTGTTAAAACGGTGCTGGTGTAGGCAGTCTATAATTATCTGTTTCTCTTCGCTGGTTATCTCAGATGAGGGAAGCCGAATTTTGGTTTCATTCTGATGTTCCTGGAGTTTAAAGTACTCCGGAAAGAAATCCGGGGTGATGACAGGACCAGGAGTCAATTGAATAGCGCCTTCCAGGACGTTTTGCATTTCGCGGACATTACCAGGCCATTGGTAGCAGCAAAAGGATTCGATTGCATCTAAAGATAGCTCCATACCACTTTTACCCAGGCGTTTACAGGTTTGCTGCAGAAAATACTGGGCCAATAACTCGATGTCATCTAGACGTTCCCGCAATGGGGGAATGGATATGCGAATGACCCCCAAGCGATAAAATAGATCCCTACGAAACAAATTGCGTTCCACTTCGCTTTCCAGGTCTTTATTGGTGGCTGCAATTATCCTCACATTTACCGGAACAATGCGGTTTCCACCTAGACGCATTACTGCTTTTTCTTCCAGTACCCGCAGCAGAGTGACTTGCAGGTCCAGCGGCATATCTCCAATTTCATCCAGGAATATTGTACCTTGATCTGCTAGCTCGAATTTTCCCATGTTGCCACCTTTACGAGCACCGGTAAAGGCCCCGTCTTCATACCCAAACAATTCACTGGCGATAAGCTCTCGTGGTAAAGCTGCGCAGTTTATAGCCAGAAATGGACCGTTTCTGCGGGGACTTTCATTATGTATAGCTTGAGCCAGCAAATCTTTACCGGTACCGCTTTCCCCCAGCAGGAGAATGCTGGAAGAAGTTGAGGCTGCCGTTTTAGCAGTGTTTATGGCCTGCAGAAACCGCTGGTTATTGCCTATAATATCCGCAAAGGTAATTTTGGCCCCACCCCCAATACTATTGCGTACAATGCGGTTAATACGCTGACGTTCGCGTAAAATCACCACGCTTCCTGCATAGGCCGGGTCCGGATGGTTGAGCGAATTACAGGTGACATTGCACAAGAAACGATCTCGTGCCAGGGTTAAGGTAAAATCTTCATCAGTAATGGTACGTCCTTGACTTACTGCATTTATAAAGCGATGATTCTCAGGAGTATGGCCAAATACATCGTGGAGGCTCTTCCCCAGGAAACTCTCTTTGGACTTTTTTAGCATGCGGGCACAGTTGCTGTTAATGTAGGTAATCTGGTCATTCACGTTTACTACCAATACACCTTCAGACATTGATTCTGTAACCACCTCATGAGCAAGGCGGGCTCTTTCCAGTTCCATTTTAGTTTTTATATGGTTGGTAGCTGCTACTACCATTCCCAGAGTGTGATTACTGACATTTTTAAAAGGAGCGGCCATCGCCAGTATGCCGATAATACGTCCTTGATCCAGTAATGGTGCAGAAGAGCAAGCAGCCACATGGGAAAACAAACAAAAATGTTCGTAACCGAATATCGATATCGGTCTGGCCAGAGCCATGGCCAAAGACCCGCCGTTGGTTCCAACCAAATGCTCTGACCATAGCGAGCCTTCCACCAGACGGGCGCTATAAGCCCAGGCTAGAGATTCCCGATCGCCAATTACTTTGAGAATACAGTGGTTAGAGTCACCCAGAATAACCACAAAACTAGTGCCAGCTACAAACTCAAACAAAGCACTCATAACCGGTTGGCTGGTTTCAATCAAATAGGCAGAATTTGCTTGATAACGTGCCAACTCGGTTTTGGTGCAGATATAGGGGTTTTCACGCAGGCCCGGATTTACGCCGTAATCATAGCTTCGTTCCCATGAATCCCGTATTTCCTGGCGCAGTTCCTCACGGGCTTCTGGATGGCGATGAAGATACTTCCACTTTTCACGAAGATCCCTATTCTCCATTTAACAAAACACCCTCCTATTTAATTGTAGCACTGTTAGTTTTTGTTAACAACCCCGACACAAAGTGTGCCACCTATCGTTACCTTTTAAGACCAAGCCATCATATTTATTGATTCTTTGACCTGGTATGAAAATTGCAAATTTATAAATAAAGAGATTGCTTCAAAATGATCTCTTAAAAACCAAAACGGGTGAAGGTGGGGATAAGCATGAAGGTGACGGGCATGTTTGATTTATCTGGAAAAACAGCAATAGTTACCGGTGGCTCGGTGGGACTGGGGGCACAGATGGCTATCGCCCTGGCCGAAGCTGGTGCTGATGTAGTAGTCGCTGCTCGCAAAGTAGAGCGCTGCCATCAGTTATGCGCACAATTGGAGACCCTGGGAGTAAGAACCCTGGCGGTAGCCTGTGACGTGAGCAGAGAAGAGGACTGTAAGCGACTGGTCGATGCAACAGTTACGGAGTTTACCAGCCTGGATATTCTGGTTAACAATGCAGGTTATACTTGGGCAGCAGATGCAATGAGTTATCCCATTGACAAATGGGAGCAAGTTATGAACACCAACCTGACCGGGCTGTTTCAGCTCTCTTCACTAGCAGCAGCGGTCATGAAAGAACAGGGACGGGGCAAAATCATTAATGTCACCTCGGTGGCCGGCCTGGGTGGTACTGCTCCCGAAACTCAAAACACTGTAGCCTATAATGCCAGCAAAGGTGCAGTTATGACTTTAACCAGGGATCTTGCTGTTAAATGGGCCCGTTATGGTATCTATGTTAACGCTATCGCTCCTGGTTTTTTTCCCACTCATATGAGTAAACGACTTTTGGAGAAAAATCAGCACCTGGTTCTTCCCAGGGTTCCACTAAACCGTCTGGGAGGCGAGGGCGATTTAAAAGGTACCATAGTTTTTTTGAGCTCAGCTGCCTCTGATTATGTGACTGGCCAATGTTTATTTGTGGATGGTGGCATTACTGCCATGGTTTAAACC
>DIRQ01000023.1:11819-13288 GCA_002424365.1 Syntrophomonas sp. UBA5432
CAGTTACAAGGTAGAGGACATTTTGAACCATGCTACAGTCCGCTCTTAAATTAATTTGCTTATTATAAAATGCGAGGGGGATTATAAATGCGTACATCAAGTGAGTATTTAGAAAAACTGGCGAGTATGAGAAAAAACCTGTACCTGGATGGTGAGCTTATAGGTCGGGATCATCCAAAAGTTCTCCATGCCAGCGGTGCTATTCAGCTAACCTTTGATCTGGTATCTGATGAGAGATTTACTGATTTGTTAACAGCAACTTCCCACCTTACCGGCAAGAAGATTAATCGTTTTACCCATATTCATCAAAATAAGGAAGACTTGTTTGCTAAACAAGAAGTGACCAGAAAGCTGTGCGGCCTGAGTGGGAGTTGCGTGCAGCGTTGTATGGGCTGTGACGTAATGAATGCTTTATCAGTGGCTACTAAGAATGCTGACCTTAAATATAGTACTGATTATCATCAACGCTGGCTGAAATTCCTGCACTACTTCCAGGAAAATGACCTGGTTGCTGCATGTGCCCAGACTGATCCTAAAGGCGACCGTAGCAAAAGACCGGCTGAGCAGCCTGACCCGGATCAATATGTACATGTGGTAGAAAGACGCCCCGATGGGGTGATAGTACGAGGTGCCAAGCTGCATAACACTATGGCCCCTTATGCCGATGAAATAATTGTAGTGCCTACCCGGGCATTAGCCAAGAACGAAAAGGATTACGCCATTGCTTTTGCTATTCCCGCAGATACCGAGGGCATTTATTTGATTGGCCGTCAGGCTTTCTTCTTGCCGCGCGAGGAAAATTTAACCGCACCTATAGCTAAATACGGTGACATAGAAAGTTTTACCGTGTTTGATAATGTCTTTATTCCTAATGAAAGAATTTTTATTAACGGAGAAACAGAATTTGCCGGAGAAGCCGCTTTGTTATTTGCATTGTTCCACCGGCATAGCTACTGCGGATGCAAACCTGGATTAGGTGATGTATTGATGGGTGCAGTATCTTTAATAGCCGACTATCTGGGAGTAGCACAAAAAGAACATATTCGGGGAAAACAGGCAGAACTAGTCAGTGTGGCTGAACTGGTCTTTGCTGCCGGTATCGCAGCGGCGGTTAAATCGTTTCAAGCGCCATCGGGGACGCAGATTCCTAATATTGTTTTTGCTAATGTAGGACGCCGCCATGCTGGGCACAACATCTACCACGAATATAGTATCCTGTGTGATATCTCAGGTGGCATTCCTGCAACTCTCCCATTGTCCAGTGAGTATAATAGTCCGGTAGTAGGTGATTTCGTTAGAAAATACGTAAGCCGCAGGCAAGGCGTTTCGGCTGAAAACCATTACCGTGCTGCTCATCTACTAGCCGACCTGCTCTCTTCGGAAGTGACCGCCGCCCTACAAGTCGCAGGAGTACATGGTGGTGGATCACCCATAATGGAAGATATTGCTATAATGAGTTCCTATGATAT
>DIRQ01000115.1:0-4971 GCA_002424365.1 Syntrophomonas sp. UBA5432
ATAAATGAACAGGTTACTAATGGGGTTGCAGTACGGATGGCGCTTTTGTTCTTGATGATGGGAGGTTCAAAAGATGAGATTACTAATTAGAGGGGGAAGGGTAATAGACCCGGCTAATGGCCTTAATGCAGTTATGGATGTATTGGTAGACGAAGGCCGGATTATAGCTGTAGAGAATAATCTGATAGATAGCGATGCTGAAGTTATAGATGCTAAGGACAAGTTAGTTTGTCCAGGATTTATTGATATGCATGTGCACCTAAGAGAACCAGGGTACGAATATAAGGAAGATATCAGCTCAGGTTCTAAAGCGGCTGCTGCCGGGGGATTTACTACCGTATGTTGCATGCCCAACACTGAACCAGCCATTGATAATGCTGCCATAGCTAGTTTCATTAGAGAAAGGGCTCGCAAAACTGGCCTGACTAATGTTTTACCTATCGGTACCATAACCCAGGGCCGGGCCGGGAATGAGTTAAGTGAAATGGCGGAATTGGTCTCTGCTGGCTGTATAGCAGTTTCCGACGATGGCAGTCCGGTAATGCGGGCGGATGTTATGCGTCATGGGCTGGAATATGCCAAGATGTTTTCCCTTCCAGTACTGGCCCATTGTGAAGATCTGAATCTCTCCCGCGATGGCCAGATGCACGAAGGGTATTATTCTATTATATATGGGCTTAAGGGGATACCGGTGGAAGCGGAAGAAGTGATGATAGCCCGGGATATTATGCTGGCCCGGCTGACCGGAGGGCATTTGCATTTATGCCATATTTCCACTATGGGAGCAGTTGACTTAATCAGGGAAGCGAAAGAAGAGGGAATTAAGGTCACCTGTGAGGTTACTCCCCACCACCTGGTTTTAAGTGATGAAGCAGTAGGTACCTATGATGCCAATACCAAGGTTAATCCGCCGTTGCGCTCCTGGGAACATATAGAGGCTTTAAGAGAAGCATTAAACGAAGGTATTATCGATTGTATCGCAACTGACCATGCCCCGCATCACCTGGAAAGCAAGGACTGTGAATTTGTTCTGGCCTCTACGGGTATTTCAGGATTGGAGACGGCGGTAGCTTTAATAATGAATGAACTGGTTAATCCGGGAACACTGGATATAGAGAGAATGGTCAGCTTGTTTACTACAGGACCGGCAGAGATTCTAGGCCTGGATAGAGGGACTCTTACTCCCGGCAAGGTCGCAGATGTAACCCTACTCGACCCTGATATGATAAGGACCGTTGACCCCGCTAAATTTTACAGCAAGGGCAAGAATACCCCCTTTGGTGGCAGGGAACTAAAGGGATGGCCGTATATGACCATCCGTGCCGGGAAAATCGTGGCCCGGGAAGGTGAGATTGTGGGGTAGGCGGAGGGATGCGGAAACTTAAGGGAACAACGTGTTTTTCATAATAGTTCAGTGTATTCAGTATCTATTTTCTAAGAACTTCTAGGAGATGATATAGATGAAAGGGTATTTAGTGCTTGAAAATGGCCGGGTGTTTGCCGGCAAGCTACTTAATGACTGCCTTATGGCCAGTGGCGAGGTAGTATTTAGCACCGCTATGATCAGTTACCAGGATATAATTATCGACCCCTCCTACTTCGGTCAAATTGTAGTTATGACTTATCCTTTAGTAGGAAATGTGGGATTTAATGAAAAGAGCTTTGCCTCTCAAACTAGTGCCGTAAAAGGGTTGGTCCTGAGGGAAGCCACCGACTTTCCCAGCCATTATGAAATGGAATTAGACCTTATAACTTTCTTAAACCGAAGCGAAATAGCTGTTTTAACCGAAGTCGACACCCGCGCCTTGACCAGGGTTATCCGCAATGAGGGGGCTATGGGTGGGGTAATTACCGATGACCCGGAGCAAATGGACTGGTTAATCAGGAAAGCGAAGATGGCCTCCGAAGAATTACAGGGTGATTTGGTACGCTATGTTACCAGGCGCAATATTATGAAATTTGGTAATGGCCACAATAAGGTGGTTTTGCTGGATCTGGGTACTAAAAGAGGGGTAATTGATTCCATGGTCAGGCGGGGTTGTGAAGTGTTGACCGTACCTGCTAACACCAACACCGAAGAAATCCTGAACCTTAATCCCGACGGAATACTTATTTCCGATGGCCCCGGTGACCCCCGGGCAGTTTCCTATGCCGTTACCACCTGCCGCGCGCTGCTGGGTAAAAAACCGCTCTTTGGCATTGGCCTGGGGCACCAGGTTATTGCTCTGGCTCTGGGCGCCAACATCAGCAGATTGAATTTTGGCCACCGGGGAACTAACCATCCGGTACGTCATTTTAAAAATAACCGAATATATATCACCACCCAGAATCATGGCTATTGTATAGATGAAACTTCGCTGGACCAGGCGAAGGTGGAGATAAGCATGAGAAGCCTCAATGATAATAGTATAGAGGGCATAAATCACCTTAAACTGCCGGTATTTTCAGTACAGTTTGACCCGGAAGGTTATCCCGGTTACAGCGAAACCGGATTCTTCCTGGATGATTTCGTTGAGATGATGGATTAGACACTGAATACACTGAAATTTATGCCGGAAGAATACGCGTAATCCGCATCTATTAAAAAGTCTAGCCAGTTGGAGGAGAGATAGATATGCCACTAAAAGAGAATTTAAAAAAGGTTCTGGTCATCGGCTCTGGCCCCATTGTTATCGGTCAGGCGGCTGAATTTGATTACGCTGGTACTCAGGCCTGCCGGGCCATCAAGGAAGAGGGTATTGAGGTAATACTCTTAAACAGCAACCCGGCTACCATAATGACTGACACCAGTATAGCCGACCAGGTCTATTTCGAGCCTATGACCGTGGATACGGTTAAAAAGATTTTACAAAAAGAGAAACCGGATGGAATTCTCGCCAATCTGGGTGGCCAGGTAGGACTTAACCTGGCTCTGGCCCTGGACCGGGAGGGAGTGCTTAAGGAATGCGGAGTGCCCATTTTAGGTATGTCATTAGATGCTATTCACCGGGCCGAAGACCGCGAGGCCTTTAAAAGAACCATGCAGGAGATAGGCGAACCCATACCGGAAAGCGATATCGTGCATTCAGTTAAGGAAGCCCTGCGCTTTGCCGATAAGGTAGGCTATCCCCTGATCGTACGCCCGGCTTATACGCTGGGAGGTACTGGCGGAGGCAATGCTCATAATGAAGAAGAGTTAAGCCGCATTGTTAACAAGGGTTTAAAAAGCAGCCCGATAAAACAGGCTTTGATTGAACGCAGTGTTGCCGGATTTAAGGAAATTGAGTTTGAGGTTATGCGTGATGCCAATGATAACAGTATTGCCATCTGTAGCATGGAAAATATCGATCCGGTAGGCATTCATACCGGGGACAGCATCGTGGTAGCTCCGGCCCAGACCTTAACTGATGAAGAGTATCAAATGCTGCGCTTTGCCTCTATTAAAATTATCCGCGCTTTAAACATTGCCGGGGGTTGTAATGTTCAGTTTGCTCTGGACCCCTTCAGCAAGAAATACTATGTAATAGAAGTAAACCCGCGGGTAAGCCGTTCCAGTGCTCTGGCCTCGAAGGCCACCGGCTATCCTATAGCCCGGGTAACCACCAAAATTGCCCTGGGCTATAATCTGGATGAGATTCCTAATATGGTTACCGGTAAGACCAGTGCTTGTTTTGAGCCGACTATAGATTATGTGGTGCTGAAAGTGCCGCGCTGGCCTTTTGATAAATTTATCTTCGGGGACCGCCGCTTGGGCACCCAGATGAAGGCTACCGGTGAGGTTATGGCTATTGACCGTAGTTTTGAAGCCGCCTTCTTAAAATCGATTCGTTCCCTGGAAATTGGCCTGTTAGGACTGCGTCTGCCAGAACTCCTTGGCTGCAGTGACCAGTCCTTGCGTGACCGCCTTAAAGAAGCGGATGATGAGCGCATCTTTATAGTGGCCGAGGCCTTTACCCGCGGTTTTTCAATCGAGGAAATATGGGAAATTACCCGCATAGATAAATATTTCTTAAAGAAAATCAAAAATATCATCGACTTTTCCTTGCGCCTAAAAGTTCGGGAATTAGACGCTGAAACTCTGAAGGAAGCTAAAAAGCTGGGCTTTTCTGATAGTGAAATAGCAGTTATTAAGGGGTTAAAAGAAGTAGATGTGCGCAGCTTAAGACGGGAAATGGGCATAATGCCTACCTATAAGCTGGTGGATACCTGTGCCGCCGAATTTGACGCTAAGACCCCTTATTTTTATTCCTGTTATGAAGACGAAAATGAGGCCCTGCATGACCCCGAGGCCCGTAAAGTTCTGGTTATAGGCTCTGGACCTATCCGCATCGGGCAGGGGGTAGAGTTTGATTATTGTTCAGTACACTGCGTATGGGCCCTGCGGGAAGCTGGTGTAAAAGCCGTTATCGTCAACAATAACCCGGAAACCGTCAGCACTGATTTTGATACTTCCGACCGCCTCTATTTTGAACCACTGGTTTATGAAGATGTTATGAACATTATTGAGGAGGAACAGCCAGAAGGGGTAATAGTGCAGTTCGGTGGGCAAACGGCCATAAATTTGGCCAATCCCCTGTATAAATCCGGGGTAAATATTATGGGAACTTCTAATGACAGCATTGACCGGGCTGAAGACCGGGAACGTTTTGACTCCATGGTAGAGAAACTGGGTATTCCCCGGCCACCGGGAAAGAGCGTGTTTTCGGTTGAAGATGCGGTAAAGGTAGCTGCTGTTATCGGCTATCCGGTGCTGGTACGCCCTTCTTATGTGCTGGGGGGACGGGCCATGGAAATAGTTTATAATGAAGATGAAATCCGGCAGTACATGAAGACCGCAGTGAAGGTTACCTCAGAGCACCCGGTCCTGGTAGATAAGTACCTCCTGGGCAAGGAAATTGAGGTAGATGCGGTGGCCGATGGTACCGAGGTACTGATACCGGGAATAATGCAACATATTGAACGGGCCGGGGTTCACTCTGGGGACAGTATGGC
>DIRQ01000115.1:5292-8184 GCA_002424365.1 Syntrophomonas sp. UBA5432
GTAAACCCCCGTTCCAGCCGTACGATACCATTTATCAGCAAGGTCACCGGTATTCCCCTGGTTAAGCTGGCTACGGAAATAATACTGGGCCAGAGCCTGGCTGATTGTGGTTACCGGGGAGGGCTGCAGCTTCAGCCTGATTATTATACGGTCAAGGTTCCGGTATTCTCCTTTGCCAAACTGGAGCAGGTGGATATAACTCTGGGACCGGAAATGAAATCTACCGGTGAAGTTTTAGGTATAGATAAATCGCTAAAAACTGCGGTTTATAAAGGACTTTTGGCGGCAGGGGTAGAAATACCGGTACAAGGAACTATCGTAGCAACTATTGCCGATAAAGATAAAGAAGAAGCCGTGCCTATCCTTAAGGAATTTGCATCTATGGGATTTAAACTGCTGGCTACCGAAGGAACGGCAGCAGCCCTGGAAGATGCCGGGGTTAAGGTGGAAAAGGTAAATAAATTTAAAGAGGGACATCCTAATATTGTCGACCTGATTCGCGACGGTCAGGTAGACTTTGTAGTCAATACCCTTACCCATGGGCGTAAACCTTTTAGTGACGGTTTTCATATCCGCCGGGCAGCGGTAGAGCTAAATGTCCCCTGCCTGACTTCCCTGGACACCCTCAAGGTGATGCAGGAGGTTATTCAGGAAGGGAAGAGAAATACAGCAGTACAATCCCTGCAGGAGTATTTGGCGGAATAGTCATCGATCGTCATGCTGTAGGGGAAGGTGGTGCTAATGAACTGCAAACCCTAGGGCGAACACATGGGTTCGCCCCTACAAGGTTCGCGTGGTTAAAAGTGCTGCTACAGGCAAACCACATATGATAATTAACCATTAAGTGAGAAGTAAGGATGACCAACCCCTAATCCCTCACGCCTCACTAACAGAAAGATTGGAGGAGACGTATGCCGGCCTTAGAAAATGGACTAGTTTTAAGGCATATACAGGTAAGCCGCGATATGTATGAACTGGAATTTATAGCACCCGGAATTGCCCAGGAGTGCCGGCCGGGTCAGTTTATCCATATACGCTCAGCTCTGGAAAACAACCCGCTCTTAAGAAGGCCTTTGAGTCTGTACGATGTAGATAAGAAACTGGGCAGTATAACCCTGCTTTACAAATTAGTGGGGAAAGGGACCAATCTCTTAAGCCGTATCCGCCCCAAAGAATATGTGGATGCCATGGGACCCCTGGGGAGGGGATTTTCCCTGCTGGCACCCCGCAAAACGGCTTTGCTGGTAGGTGGCGGAGTGGGCATTGCCCCGCTCGTGTACCTGGCCCGGGTTTTACAGTGCCAGGGGTGTAACGTCAAAGTCATACACGGTGTGGAAAACCGGTTGGAACTGGTGGCTTTGCCCCGGTTAAGGCAAATCGGGGTTGAGTTTGTGCCTGCTACCATCGACGGTAGTGCCGGTTTTAAAGGATTGGTTACCGACCTGGTGGTGAAAAAAGTAAGTCCCCATGAAATCGATTTTATCTACTGCTGCGGTCCGGAGCCTATGATGGCCAAAGTAAGCGGTTTTGCCCGCAAAAACAACATTGCTGCGGAAATATCACTGGAAGAGTATATGGCCTGCGGGGTAGGGGCTTGCCTGGGATGTGCGCGTAAAATGAAAAGCAGTGATGATGAATATAAAAAGATATGTAAAGACGGTCCCGTTTTCAGTATTGATGAAGTGGAACTATTGAGAAATAAAAAGAATGACCGCTAGGCCATCCTTTTTAAAAAATAAAAAACGTTAAGTTTTTGCCAACATAATACCAAGTATAAACGAATTGTTTTAACCTCAGGTTAGGGTTATGTAAATTTTTAGTTAAGATATATTTATTTTGGAGGGGTTTTTTTGCGAAAGGAATCAGTTCCTGAAGAAAAACTGGATTTATCTGTTAACCTGGGCGGCATTATGATGAAGAATCCGGTGGCGGTGGCATCCGGAACTTTTGGCTATGGCAGGGAGTATGAGGATTTTGTAAACATAGCTGATATAGGGGCTGTCATTGTTAAAGGGACTACACTGGAACCGCGCTATGGTAACCCTGCCCCCAGAATAGTTGAGACCCCGGCGGGGATGTTAAATGCTATTGGTTTGGAGAACCCGGGGGTAGAGGTTTTTATTAATGAGCACTTGCCCTACTTGTGTGACAGGGGTGTAACGGTTATTGCCAACATAGCGGGAAATACTATAGACGAATACGCCCGTATAGCCTCAATACTGGAAGGAAAAAAAGGAATTGCCGGCATTGAATTGAATATATCCTGCCCAAATGTTAAAGAGGGAGGATTGCAGTTTGGGGTAGATCCGGATATGGTTTACCAGGTAGTCAAAGCTGTTAAAGCAGAAACCTCTATTGCTGTTATGCCGAAGCTCTCACCCAATGTTAGTGACATTGTGGCTATAGCCCGGGCAGCCGAGGCAGGTGGTGCTGACGCCCTTTCCATGATTAACACCCTGATGGGCATGGCCGTAGATGTAGAGAAGAGGAAACCGGTTCTGGGTAATATTTTTGGTGGGCTTTCTGGCCCGGCCATTAAGCCGGTGGCCCTGCGTATGATTTATCAGGTTTACCAGGCGGTTAAGCTGCCCATCCTGGGTGGCGGTGGTATCCTTAACTGTACCGATGCTCTGGAGTTTATTTTAGTAGGAGCTACCGCCGTATCGGTAGGCACTGGGAATTTCGTAAATCCCTCTATTGCCCGGGATTTAGTCGAAGATATAGAAAAGTATTTATCGGCCCATGGCCTGAAGAGTTTAGAAGAACTACGAGGAGCGGCCACATTAACGGACGTCGGAAGTCAGACGCAAGGGGAGTAAACAGTTGTCGGAAAACATAGGCGAAATGGGGACTGTCCCCGTGTTCGCCTGGTACTGAACATAAAAACACAAA
>DIRQ01000115.1:8381-10450 GCA_002424365.1 Syntrophomonas sp. UBA5432
ACAAAAGAACCGTCCCCCTGTGTGCGCCTGTGTGCGTAATTATTATGTGATATAGGTAAATTACTCATTGAACATTAGTAAAAAATATGACTAATATTATTCTATGTAATCGAAAAAAACAACATGGGAGGAGGACAAAAAATTGCAGGCGAAAGATCGTATTATTCTGGCCCTGGATGTGGATAGTGAAGCCGAAGCTCTGGGCTTTGTAGGCCGGCTGGCACCCTTTGTCGGTGCTTTCAAGGTGGGAATGCAGCTTTTTAACAGTACTGGTCCCTCCATAGTCAATAAAATCAACGAATTGGGGGGCCGGGTCTTTGTCGATTTAAAGTTTCACGATATACCCAATACGGTAGCAGCAGCAGGCCGGGTGATGACCAGGCTGAATTGCCATATGTTTAATGTTCATGCTGCCGGTGGACGGGTCATGCTGGAGAATGTAGCCAGCAGTGTAAAAGAGGAAGCTGATCGCCTGGGCCAAGCATCCCCTATTATCCTGGCAGTTACCGTGCTAACCAGCATAGGCCAGTCAGAGCTGGAAAATGAAATGTTAATATCCGGGCTTCAAGTAGAAGAAGTAGTGGTTAAATGGGCATTAATGGCTAAGAATGCAGGAATACAAGGTGTAGTTTGCTCCCCCCGGGAAATAACTGCTATTCGATCTGCCTGTGGTAACGATTTTAAAATAGTAACCCCTGGAATTCGTCCCGCTTGGTCAGAAAAGAACGACCAGGTGCGGATAACTACTCCTGCCGATGCTCTGAAAATGGGGGCAGATTATATGGTTATTGGCCGTCCAATATTGAAAGCTGCTGATCCAGTTAAAGCAGTTAAAATGATAATTGAGGAAATGGAGGAGTTGTAATTTGCTAAACTATGAAGAAGTGTTAAAAGTATTTGTGGATTCGGGTGCTTTAATTGAAGGGCATTTCCTGTTAACTTCCGGTCGACATAGCAACCAGTATATGCAGTGTGCCAAGGTTCTACAGTATCCTCATTATACTGAGATGTTAGCCCGGCAGCTGGCGGATAAGTTTCGGGATGATAATATTGAAATAGTCATTGGGCCTGCCCTGGGGGGCATTGTGGTAGCTTACGAGGTAGCCCGGCAGCTTAATGTGCCGGCCATTTTTACCGAAAGATTACATGGAGAAATGGTTCTTAGGAGAGGTTTCTTGATGGATGTCGGACAGAGGGCTCTGGTAGTTGAAGATGTAGTAACTACAGGTGGTTCAGTAAGGGAAGTAATGAACGTGGTGGATAAGCTTGGTGCCAAAGTGGTTGGCGTTGGCGTACTGGTAGACAGAAGTAACGGTCAGGTGGATTTCGGGGTTAAACAGGAGGCGGTTTTAAACATGGATATCAGCTCCTGGGAGGCCTCTGATTGCCCGCTGTGCGCTCGGGGCAAACTACCTCTGGTGAAACCGGGCAGTCGCACTAAACAGGAGGGAATATGAGTGCGGGTTTTTCTAAATGGACAGGAAATGTTTTTTACCGAGGGTGGTTATGAGTACATTTTTATGAAACCTTATACCCGTCACCAGCATGAAGTAATTAAACGGGAACATGGAGAAATAACCATACAACTTTATGATAACGGGGTGCAAATCCGCACCCTGGTGACCGAGGATGAGGTGACCACCCTGATTAACCGGGATGTAGCCATAGATACGGTGAACAACAAAATCTACATATTGGAAGAAGACAGTAAGGTTAAGAAAAACCCGGACGGTTCTATAGAGGTACTGTAATCACTCCTCTCCAAGATTGGCATCCCGGGGACTGGCCAGTATGGTCCAGTAATTATCGTAAATCACCATTCCCGGACGGGCGCCACCAGGCTTGCGCACATTAGCCCGGAAAGTATAATCCACCGGCACTTTGCTGGATTCTTGGGCTTTGCTGAAATAAGCCGCCAGGTTGGCCGCCTCCTCCAGGCTCTGGTCTGGAACATCATTAATAGAGGCTAAGGATGGCGGCAGTTTAATTATTACATGGGTTTCGGGGATCTCCTTGGCATGTAGCCACAGATCATGACCCCGGGCCTGTTTTAGGGTCAAAACATCATT
>DIRQ01000113.1:0-2172 GCA_002424365.1 Syntrophomonas sp. UBA5432
CCATAACGTTGAATCTTCGGTAGGAATAAAGAACAGTTCCTTGTTAAGCTGTGTATTACCGATAAAAGAAGGAAATTTGCATATAAACTGAGCGTGGTTTTTATTTGCAAACTCTTTTAATTCAGGTACCTCATGAAAGTTTTGTTTGGATATAACACCAGAAAATGCTATCCTTGTAAGCCTGGTTCCATCTCCGTATTCTTTGATTTCCGTAAATCCTTTTCTGAATACCCTGTCCATACCATTCATAAACTGCCTAAAGCTTCCCTTTACGCCTACGATTTTTTCGTATAACTGCTCATCAAGCGTTTCCAGCTTAAAAATAAACGATGCCTGGTGATTGTAAAAAAAGTCTACCAGTTCATCACAGCTTTTATTAAAAACTGTGTTGGCGAGCTTTTCATTTCCAAATATATTCCCATTACTTACTACAACAGAATACATGCCTTTAGAACTAGCATGTTCAATAATACCGCATAAATCCTTTGTCAACCGTGGGTTCTCCGTCTCCACATATTAGTACAGAACGTGCATTTAATTTGTATGCCTGGTCAATCAAGTCTTTTTGTTCTGCTAGTGAAAGCTTCTGCCCTTGGGGTTTGGTAATTGTCCCGTAACAATAGTTGCAACGATAATTGCATAAGCTTGTTGTACTGATTCCAATAATATGTAATGATATCTCCCCGTTTTTTCTTTTTTCCCAAAAAGCATTATTCTCTTCATCAGTAAAATGATCAATTCCATAAAGTCTATATTTTTTATACAATCTTGTTAGTTTCATTGTTTAACCTCCTAATAATGTTTAATCTCATTATTAGGCAATTGTATTTGTATTTTATTCCTATTTTTTATTTTTTTTCGTGGTTTTTTTACGATTTTATACTTAAAATTGTTAAATTTAGTGGAGTTTTCTTATGGGTTTGAGAAGATTGTTCGAAGAAATCGATAGTTTTGCAATACCAGTATGCGGAGCCGCATTCGGTGAGTAGTGTATGAGCCAGTGTTATTTTGATCATATTCAAATTGAAGGTCCGGGAGGGTAGCGATAATGCCACTGCTGTATAAATGGCTAAACAGAAGAAGTCAACAGAAAAGTTTCAGCTGGATAATTACTATCTGTCCCTGAAGAGACATCCCTTCCTCAAATCTAAGGGGTATGTGAATGTTTACACAAAGAATTGTATTGGCTATGTTACGTAAATGATGTTATGAAGAACCGTGTGCGTTAATAGCGCAAGCACGGTTCTGTAAGGGGTATATGCACATTCATCTGTGGAGCGAATACTGTGGAAAGATCAACTGAGAAAACAAACCCGCCTAGGAGCAGAGAGGCGCACTTCTACTCGACTAATATCAACACCTCTTTCTAGTATGTATTATACTATGAAATACCGATATATTAGGGTTATGTTGCTGTTCCCTCTCCATTTTTCCACTTTTAAAATACTTTTTACATAGTCAAGCGTCCCCTTAACACGGTTACCAGTTTTTCTTGGCCCATTCTACTCCAGCCAGGAAAGCTTCCCGGTTTTTCTGTATGACTTTTTCTTTCTTGCCTCTATAAATAACTTCAAAGTGTTGTAGAGCATCTTTTACTTTTACTATACTAGTCTTTTCCAGGTAAGCCCCCAGCAATATCATATTAGAACCACGAGTAATTCCCATTTCCCCTGCCAGTTCGTTAACTGGGATTTTTAAAACCGTCAGATCCGTACGCTCTGGATCTCGATCGACCATGGAAGTATTAATAACCAGACATCCATCCGGTTTTACCTTGGCTTCAAATCTATCCAGGGAAGGCTGGTTTAATACTACTGCCATCAAGGGATTTTCAGTTAACGGGGAATATATTTCATCACTGGAAATGGTAACCAGGCAATTAGCAGTTCCTCCACGCATTTCCGCTCCGTAGGAGGGAACCCAGGAAACGTGTTTACCGGTACTCATGGCAGCATAAGCTAAAAACTGCCCCATGGACAGAACTCCCTGACCACCAAACCCCGCAAATAAAATCTGTTTTTCGTCTTCCATACTACCTTTCCTCCTTGACCTTGAACTCTCCCAGTGGGTAATAGGGAATCATATTATCTTCCATCCATTTCATAGCGTCTACCGGATTAAGTCCCCAGTTGGTGGGACAGGTCGATAGTATTTCCACCATAGAAAAGCCCA
>DIRQ01000113.1:2483-7552 GCA_002424365.1 Syntrophomonas sp. UBA5432
TTAACCGGGTAACCCTCGTTCTCCACCTTACGACCATAAGGGCAGGTAGTAGCTACCTGTCCCAGAAGTGTAGTCGGAGCCATTTGTCCACCGGTCATCCCGTACAGAGTATTGTTTATGAAAAACACGCTAATTTTTTCACCCCGGGCAGAAGCATGGACTATCTCACCCATGCCTATAGAAGCTAAATCACCGTCACCCTGGTAGGTAAAAAGGTAACATTCCGGTTTAAGCCTTTTGATGGCAGTTGCTATAGCTGGAGCCCGGCCATGAGCTGCCTCCACCATATCGCAGTTAAAATAATCATAAGCTAAAACGGAACAACCTACCGGACAAATACCTACGGTCTTTTCCCTTATGTTCATTTCATCCAAACACTCAGCCACTAAACGATGTATGATTCCGTGAGTACACCCGGGACAATAGTGAAATTTGGCATCGGTAAGGCTTTCTGGTCGTTTAAATACTGTAGCCATTATAATCCCTTCCTTTCCGCCACCGCTAAAATCTCCCGGGTGAGTTCTTCGGGATTCGGGAGAAATCCTATTCTCCCGTAAAATTCAACTGGTACTCTACCTTCTACCGCCAGTCGTATATCCTGAATCATTTGTCCCATGCTTATTTCCATGGATAAGATAACCTTACAGGTATCGGTAACCTTTTTTATATGTTCATCCGGGAAGGGCCACAGGGTCATAGGTCTGATTAACCCGGCTTTGACACCATGTTTACGTGCATCTAGAACTGAACGTTTAATTACTCGGGCCAGCAAGCCAAAAGCCACCACAACTATATCGGCATCTTCTACCATAAAGGTCTCTGCTCGCTTCTCATTCATTTGAATCTCTTTGTATTTGCTAAACAGATGCCGATTTCTCTGCTCTAAAATTTCCGCGGTCAAGTGCAAGGTGTTAACTATATTAGGTTTTCTTCCCTGGCATCCGCTTATAGCCCAGGGCTTTTCCAGAAAACTGGTTACCTCATCTCTAACAATTACAGGTTCCATTAAATTACCCAAAGTGCCCTCGGCCATTATAACCACCGGTATGCGATAACGGTCAGCCAATTCATATCCTAAAATAGCAAAATCCATCATTTCCTGCGTACTGGCAGGAGCCAGGACCATAGTATGATAGTCACCGTGTCCTCCCCCCCGGGTGGCCTGAAAATAATCTCCCTGGGAAGGTTGTATTCCTCCTAGCCCAGGACCGCCCCGGGAAATATTAACTATCAGGCAAGGTAACTCGGCTTCAGATATAAAAGAAATCCCTTCCTGCTTAAGACTTAATCCTGGTCCCGATGAAGCAGTCATTACCCGAGTCCCGGTGGATGCTCCCCCATAAACCATATTTATAGCGGCCAGTTCACTCTCAGCCTGCACAAATATCCCGCCAATTTTGGGAAGTTTCCTGGCCATATATTCAGCAATTTCACTGGAGGGGGTTATGGGATAACCAAAGAATCCCCGGCATCCAGCTAAAATAGCACCCTCTGCCAGTGCTTCGTTACCTTTCATCAAAACCTTATTCATCCCATCACCCCTTTTCTACCTCTATAACTAAATCCGGACACATTAAAGCACAGATAGCACATCCTGTACATTCTTCAGGTTTTACCACGATAACGGGATGAAATCCCAAAGGGTTAATAGTGTCTTCATCAAAGTCCAGAATGTCTCTGGGACAAAAATGAACACAGAGCCCACAGGCTTTGCAACTATCATAAAAAAAACTCACCCTGCCCTTTACCATACTACATTCCTCCTCCAGAACCATGCAACCAGCCGGGTCGCAAATATAGTTTAATTATTTTTGCAATATTGTGGTATTCATGTGGTAAGCAGTTATATACTCTTTCTTCTACCGTTAGATACTTCACTGGCAACTCCAGTTCAGCAGCAAAATTTACTACCCTGCGGTGTCCTTTAAGAACCAGATCCAGGTTAGTTTCCTCAACCATGTTAGGGTTGCTGATTATTCCAGTAAATTTAATTAGTCCGGCCTTTTCAAGTAACTCTTTTAGTTCTTTTATACTTCCCAGTTCACCGGCAAAAGGCCGGTACGGGTTAATAACCAGATAAAACTCGTAGTTGCCCCGCTCCATAACCAGTTTACTAAGATAACCAATAACTAGTGACCCAACCTCGTCGCCTGCCAGGTCAATCAGCATATCATTATCCTGTTTCATTAAGGCAATTATTTTTGTGGGTAAATTAGGTACATCTCCAAAGGCCAGTTCCCCACTGGGTGCCACAAGTCGGATGTTGTCACTGATAAGCTTCTCCCTGGCGTCCCGAGAAGCGAAGAAAGGGTTTACTAAATCCAGATCAGCCAATACTGTTTTTTGTGATGTACTTGCCATGTCGATAGCAAAATTTACTGCCACTTCACTTTTACCGCTGCCAAAACCTCCGGCAAATATAGCCAAACTGCCCAAAACCACTTCCCCTTAAAAATTTTTCTTATTGCATACTCTATAACAGTCACATTTGAAAAGCAATAAAAAAATCCGGATAAAAGAAACTATTTTCTAGTTAATAGGGTTTTTTGGTCGGAATAAAGCGAAAGATAACTCCGGTAGGATTAAGAAAAATAGAGGTTTAGGAGAATACTACTGATTTGCAGGCGAAGATATGTTGTTATTGATTTCAGTTTTAATGTTTTTCACTAAATGGCTAAAATGTTTATTTTCTATTTAAGCTCAAAAATCTGCTGATCCGCGAAAACATCTACCAGTTCGGATATAACATTTTCTATTTCCAACTCATCTAGACCAAGCAGTTGCATTGCTTCTCCTGACATGGGATAAAGAAGACCATCAATCCCCATGCCGATACCCATGGATACACAAATGGCATCCGCCAGGTGTACTATAGCCGTAAGGCGGGGGTTAACCTGGGCCTCTTCGGGGCTATGATGGAGTTGAATAGCTTCAACCGTTTCCGGGGGCAGGTTCCATTTGTCGGCAACCCGGGCACCCACCTCGGCATGGTTAAACCCTAATATTTTGTTTTCAGCCTCAATAAAGGATATACTCTCTTCGTTCACCAGAGCTACAACTTCACGATAAGTTTCTTTCATAGTATTGTTTAAAATTACCTTACCAATATCATGTAGGAGGGCAGCAGTATAGGCCAAATCTAAAAAGGCAAACTTTGATTTGCGGGCAATCAACCGAGCAGCCATAGCAGCACACTGGGAATGACGCCATAACTCACCGTATTCCAGGGCATAACCTTCGATTTCCTTATTCAGGATATCACTTACCGAGGCAGCCATAACAATACTGCGTAAAGTTCGAAAACCTAGCAGGATAATAGCATCAGTAACACTACCAATACGGCGGGGAAATCCATAGAAGGCAGAGTTGGCCATTTTCAGTACTCTGGCAGTTATAGCCTGATCCTGGTTGAGAATATAATTAATATCTTGAGCTGTGGAATCTGGATCTTCGGTAAGCTTTATCACCTGTACCACCACCTGGGGTAGTGCCGGCAGGTCGTTAACCGCTTCTACAATAGATTCTAGACTGATTTTACCCATCTTCTCACCCTCCTCTATTCTATTTCCAGTTATCGATTTTACGCTCCAGATAATCCCGGTAGTTAATGAGCTCCTCATTGATGCGCAGCAGCAGCCTTTCCAGCTCTATTCGGGATAATTCTAATTGTTCAGGCTGAAGTATTTCAATGGTACGGAATTCCTCTTTCATAATAAATCGCAATACATCACCCAGGGTATCGGCCGCAAACACTATGACAACCGGTGCATAACATATACGCCTGCCGGTTATTTCATCCATAACCGAATATACCTCCTGGCTCATGTCTATATCCTCAATATGTATTCCCTGTAGTGGTATATTACGAATCTGGGATACTTTATGCTGCCTGATTTCTTCAGCCAGTTGCTCACTACCTTTATTGCGGAAAAGTTTCCCGGTTCTCCCCTGGCTAATATAGTCAAAGCGAACTCTCAGCCTTAATTTGCTCAAATTAATTCTCCCCCATCTACCCTGCACCCAGTCCAATTTTATGTATCTTAACGTATCCGCCATTGCTGAGTGCGGTATAGTTTTATAATAGATACCGGCTAAAGCTTGGTTATTATCCGGGCTAAATATAAACCCAGAACTGCTGCCAGCCCTTCACCGTAGTTAATATCCATATCAAACAGATAATCCAAACCCAACTTGTCCAGAACAAATTGGTGTCCGGTCTCATCCGATAAACTTGGAGCAAGCAGGTATTCAACCACGTCAGGTTCATGAATACTTGCCAGTAAAGCGGCCACTGAAGTAACATAACCATCAAGCATTATCATGGTATTTTTCACTTTGGCCTGGGATATAAATCCAGTCAGAGCAGCTATCTCCAAGCCTCCAAATTTCATTAGTATATCTACTACATTAGCTGCATCAGGTTTCCGTAACCCTATAGCTCTGCATATAATATCGACTTTTTTAGCTATTACTTTACTGTCCCCGGAGCCTTTTCCGGTAAGATTGTTCGGATGTAAACCACATAAAACACTTGCTATGGCTGCCGCAGAAATAGTATTAGAAATTCCAATTTCTCCTACTGCTATTATATCAAAATCAAAGCAAGAAAGTTCATACCATAGTTTTTCCCCTGTTTGTATAGCCCTTACTACCTCTCCCTCCTTAAGGGCATCTTCCTGTAGAAAATTACGGCTACCCAAGCAAATATTACGATTCCATATACGACTATCATTTACCGGAGTTGCCAGTCCTACATCTACAATAATTTCCCGAGTTTGTATAGCATTTAACAACCTGCTGGTTGGTGCCTGCTCATTCAGGTGCTCCTGAACAATCAGGGCAGATTGCATAGGTTTATACATACTGCAATGTTCAACACTTATGCCATTATCAGCAGCAAAAATGACTAAAATACCCTGCTGGGTTTTGCAGTCCAGTTGACTAAGCTTTTGCTGCCAGTAGGCCAGACGCCCCATGGCTGCACTTCTGGGCAAATCTGCAAATATCAATAGTCTATACCCCTTTTGGCCATCATCGCTGATTGATAGGGATGTTTTAGTGCCTTTATT
>DIRQ01000124.1:0-151 GCA_002424365.1 Syntrophomonas sp. UBA5432
CATAACCCTTCTTATCCTCGTCTTTCAAATGACCCGGGTTAAGCCATATAACACCGTTTTCCTGTTTAATCCCCGGTACATGAGTATGACCATACAGTACCAGATCCACCTCTCCAGCTGCAGCCAGCTCCTGCGGGTCCGGATCACCGGG
>DIRQ01000124.1:390-7867 GCA_002424365.1 Syntrophomonas sp. UBA5432
TGGCATAATACCCGATTTGTTATCTCCGGGTCCTGATAATGCTGACAATAAACCCCATGTACCAGCACCACCTCTATCTCGAATTCATCTAAAACCTTAATATCTTCACATTCGTCACCCAGGTGGATAATAAAGTCTACATCCAAATTCTCAACTAACTCCTCTGCTACTTTGCGCAAATTCTCAACATTACCATGGGTATCACTAACTATTCCTAATAGCATAGTCTTAGGCTCCTTTCCAGCATGGTCATATACTCTTTTCCGCTCATCCAACTCAACCACAGCCCCCTGAGAAATAGTGTTCGTTGACTGGCAAACAGCCCCAGCTACTGGAAACTGACCTAAAGATGTGCCGCAATCACTCCACTCCTTGGTTTGATAAATGTTAACCTGTTGGCATTCCGCAGGGCAGGTATAGCATAGTTTGGTATTATTACTAGTATAAGGAATAATTGTTAACTGGCCGTTTAACGATGAGCTATCAGCTTGTCTAATATTTTTTAAACGAACTTCCGCGTCTGAGTTTATACGCTAGGAATCATCTTTTTTCATCCGGGCCATAGATTGGCCCAATGATGTAATAAAAGCCAGGGCATCTTCAGGCGAAATATTATAACGAGCTGCTTCCTCAATTACCCTCTGCCATTGCTGAAACTGTTCAGACTGTGATAAATCAATATAGTCTGTTTTTTTATCTGGTAAAAGATCAATATATCCTGCTGCTGTCAGCAGGTCATGAATACTAACACCATTCCAGGCTACGTCTGCCAGTTTTTTAATTACCATCGCACCAGGGGCATTGTTCACCAGTCCGCGCAACAGCCGTGAAATATATCCTGGATCTACCCCAGCATCATTTCCAAATCGATTAATAGATCTGTCGCCTTTTGCTAACATCAGGTAAGTAGCAAATTCTTCCTTATCGAAAGTCAGTTTAATCCCCCCTAGGATCTTTCTTCAATTCTACCTGATTTATTGCCTACAGACAATTTGCTGGAAATAATTATGCTAAAACCTTACATTAAATGGTTGACTGTTGTCTGGGGTCATGATAGGATAAATTAAGTATTGTCAGTAGACAAGATAAGGGACTGATCGTTTATGAAAATAAACCGTTCTGCCTTGGTGCAACTGGCAGAAACTAGAAACTGGTCAATTCCCGAACTGGCAAAGCGTTTGGGTGTAAACTATTCCTATTTATATCGCATAATACAAGGAGAGAAACAAGGGGGGGCCAAGTTATGGAGCGGTATTTATTCCTTATGTAAACAGGAAGGACTGTCTATAGAAGATTATATTCACATGGAAGATAGGTAATCTATCCACCTACAAGTGATTTAACGGTAGCTTTCTATTTTTATGAGGGGAGAATATATGAGATGGTTATATCGCTAGCCATGGTCGATCAAGTGTTTATTAGGGAGGACAATACCGATAATACCTACAAAACCGATAGAAAACTGCAGAGTTTGGATAAAAATTATGCAGCAATAGTAAACCAGATTGAAATACTGCGCCAACACCTGGAGGATCTTGTTATATCGAAAAATAATCTTACTGACCCTGATGTACTGGCAGCAAGCCAAGCCCTGGATGAAGCTCTTAATAAGTTCTATCGCGTGCTTTCTTTAATAGTTGACAATACTAATGTTTAATACACAGAAAAGGCCAGAAGCCCCCTGGTTTGCAGGAGGCTTCTGACTTTTGAACATGAATCCTGTGAACGGTAATATGAATTACCTTAACTCCAGCTGTTACGATTGGAGTGCTGTGGCCTATAATAAACAAATATTTACCAGGTAAATATTTGTTTAATTTATTTTTGATAGGGAGTAACTACCCATTTCAGGCAACCGTCCTTTTTACCACCAAAAACATCATACCCTTTAAGGATGTCATTCAAGGGGGCACGATGGGTAATCAAGTAATTGGTATTAATTTTCCCGGTTTGAATTAACTTGATTAACTCTGGAATCCGGTTGGCGTTTACCAGCCCCATGCTGATCCTGATATTCTTAATCCACAATGTATTCATAGCCAGTTCCTGAGGTTTTTCGAAAACTCCAATCAGGGAAACAGTGCCACCTGGTCTGACGCTGTCTACTGCCATATCAAAGGTGGGTTTGAATCCGTTGGCTTCAATAGTGACATCAGCTCCGCGCCCGCCGGTCCGTTCTCTAATTGCATCACCGACATTACCGACTGTATTGGGATTAATTCCTACATCGGCAATACCATTCTTCACAGCGAAATCCAAACGTTCCTGGTTGATGTCAACAGCAATAATTTCAGCAGGTCCCCACAGTCTGGCGGTAGTCATTGCGCACATTCCAACCGGTCCGCCACCCATAACCGCAACCGTATCACCCGGCTCTATATGGCCCTGCTCAGCACCAAAGTATCCAGTGGACAGAATGTCACCAACAAATAGCACATCTTCTTCAGTTAGGCCGGCGGGAATTTGGTGCACACCCATATTGGCATGAGGAACCCGGACGTATTCGGCCTGACACCCATCAATCATATAGCCAAATATCCAACTTCCGGTAGTACAATGGGAATAAATACCACGTACGCAGTAGAAACACTCACCACACTGAGTGACACAGGAAACGGCTACCTTATCCCCCACTTTGGCATTTCTTACTGCCGGTCCTGCTTCCACAACTTCTCCAACAAATTCGTGACCGATTATTCTGCCTGGTGCAACTTCCGGCATACCACCATGCCAGATATGAATGTCAGTTCCACAAATGGTGGAAGTGGTTACTCTAACTATAGCGTCATCAGGTTCAATAATTTTTGGCATCGGTACATCTTCCAGTGCTATCTGTTCAGGTCCACGATATACCAGCGCTTTCATGGTATCACTCATTACATTTTTCCCCCTCTAATAATTCTTTTAAGTAATAAATATGAATGTTGTCTGTTTCACCTCCTACAACAAAAAAATAACCAATGCCTTTATGTGTATACAAAAGTTTGCACATAGAAACATCGGTTTCCCTTGGAGCCACCCATAAGGTTTCTCCTTTAATCAACCAAATATATTAGATTATGTTTTTGTTATAAGGTTAACACCCGATCAAACACAATAACATGTATCCAAAAATCTTTTTCCGCCTCAATTTGGTATACCTGATGAGCCACCCGGGCATCCAATCTCTCTTCAAAATAAGCTAGATTATCAATAGAATGCTGTTTCGCCACCTGCATACGGGCGGCATTTACCACGTCTTTACCAGATTCAGTTGCAACGATAAACTTCTCCGGTTCGGTTAAAAAACCCTCACCCCGGATGATTAACATATCTTCCCAAATAGTAATTTTTGTGCGGTCAACGCCTTTACCCAGTTTCTGCTTAAAGTATTTTTCCATATAAATTTTAAATTCATGCTGCATCTGCCGGCGCTGTTGGTCATTTAAAAGTTCATGATTTTTTATACAATGTTTGTTATCATTCGGGTTCTTAAATGGTATTAAAATAATAAACCCTCCCCCCCGGAATTGCCCATAAGTAAAAAAACCAATATTCCTATATTATGCGCTCCCCATTAACAGAACCATAATGATAAAAACACTGGTTTATTTTGGGGCCACCGTGCTGGTAACCCTGTAATCAACCCTATGCTCCTTACAATTTAATTGTATTAGTATAGTTATATTTGTGTTATTTTCCATTTTATTATTTAACATTATACAACGATTTCATCTACTGTCAACCTATATTTTAGCTGTTTAATATGCAACAGGTCTGCTAACTTGCTCATCCCAATATGCTAAACCCCGGAACTTTCATATCATGTTTTTCTAATATATCTAAAAGACGTCGATTGGTCGGGGAAATAATAACTTTGATATCCCGAGCTTTACTAGTCAGGCTGTTTAGCTTATTAATGAATTTTACCGTCGTTTTCTCGGAGGCAAAATAGACCTCCTCTAAATTAATGGTAATATTCTGGTATAAACGAGGAATTTGACCAGAAAGGGTTTTAAAGGTTTCAGCCAGAGAGAAATCATTCAAAAACCCTTTTAATTTCACTACAAAGCGTCCGTGTTCCTCCGAAACTTCTATTTCCATGAGTTTCTCACTGCAGAGATATTTTAATTTACGCAGTCTAAATCTCTCAATGTTTTTGGAAATTCGGGTTTGCCAGGAAGCTTGCGGAGAAGATTGAGCTAACGCCTGAAGAAACCGATAATACCAGCGGTTTTCCCTTTCCCACTTGCGTACCATCCAAAAGCCCAGAGCCCGGAAAGCTACGGAACGAATGCCGGTAGTAAATAGGTTGTTAAAAACATATGATAACGAATAAAATTTTTTAAAGGCCTGGATGGTGGCTTTTTGCAAGTCATAAGGTGATATCTGCTCAGGCTTAAATACGACATGGTGTGCATCATAGAGATTCCAATCCCGGGTCAAGAGTCTGCCCTGCTCCTCCAGGTCAAAAAATGTTTTTGTCCCTGGTAAAGGAGTAAGGATGAGAAACTGCACTGTATCGATACGATTTTTCAAGGCAAAATCCAAGGTATCCTCTATGGTCTGCAGGCTGTCCTCATCAGCCCCGAACACAAACATACCATGAACCATGATACCTAACTGGTGAAAGCGCTCTATACAGTAAATAATGTCCTCCACTTCCTGTTTCTTATTATAGCTCTTCAGGGTTTCTGGATTAACCGACTCCATACCCACGAAAACCATACGGCAGTTGCTATCATACATGAGTTGAAGTAATTCTTCATCGCGGGCAGCATCAGTTCTAACCTGGGTACACCACCAGGAAGGCTTGATATCCTGCTCTATCATTTCGCGGAGCAGTTCTTTGGTTCGGCGGGGATTGGCGGTAAAATTATCATCTACAAAAAATACCTGCTTACCCCGGTATTGTTCAAGTTCCTCCAGTAAGGCCTCAGTTTCCCGGCAACGGTATTTACGACCAAACATCTGGGTAACACTGCAAAAAGTACAATCAAAAGGACATCCCCGAGAGGTCATTACCGGGTAGGTGGACATTTTCAGCCCTGAAAAAAGGCTCAAATCGGGGAAGGGTACCCGGTTCATATCTACCCAATCGGCAGCAGGGTTATGTACGATAGTATCTTCCCGGCGAAAAGAAACTCCAGGAATAGCTACCGGCAATTCTCCCTTTTCAATACAGGTCACTAATGGAAGAAAGGTCAGGTCAGCCTCACCCCGGCAAATATAATCACAGTGTTCCAAGGCTTCTTCCGCCATAAATGTTACATGGGCACCACCCATTATAACTGGTTTACCCTGGTCACGGGCAAAATCAGCCAGGTGATAGGCTTCGACAACCGTTGAAGTAGTAGTAGATATGCAGATTAAATCGGCCGTGGTAATCTCGGACAACCGTATATCGCGGCGGGAACCCATTATCAAACGCACCTGGTGACCGGCCTGCTGCAATAGCGTCCCCAGAATAGGCAGCCCCAAACGAGGCATGTTGACACTGCTATAAACATGTCTTCCCGGTGATTTAGGTTCAATTAGAGTTATCTTCATTTTTTGCGCCTCCTATTGTAGTTTTGTTTAACAGGGTATGTAGTTCTCGTTACTATGTTGTGTATATTCATATACTATATTATGTAGTTAGCAATTGCAATAATTTTTTATTTCTGTTTTAATTATAGATAAATTCGGATGATAAGGAGGTATCACCTTTGCGAAAGGAAGAACTTTACCCGCTTATTGATGAAATACTCCCTCACCAGCCAGTTCTGGCAACCGACATACCTGATATTGATCTGTATGTTGACCAGGTAACCGGTTTTATCGAAAAAAAGCTGGCCCAGCAAAAACGCCATCCCAAGGATAAATTGCTTACCAAAACTATGATTAACAATTATGCTAAAGCCGGTATACTTATCCCCCCCAGGCAGAAAAAATATTCCCGTCAGCATATAGAAACCCTGCTGATGCTTTATAACGCCAAACAAATCTTATCCATTAATGACATTTCTTTGCTATTTAGTATTCTCCAAAAACCCGGGGATAAACATGGTGAAACCGAAGAAAATAGTGCTGATCATTTGATCGATTTGGTCTATTCCCTGGTGCAGGAAATAAACAATGACCAGGCGGAGCAATTGCAAGAAATCTGTGAAGAGAAGGTCGATTTGATACAGGAAAAGACTAAAAATGTGGAGGGGGAAACCGGTGAGTTAATAGAATGGTTCCTGCTGGCAATGTACCTGGTTGCCCAGGCAGCCATACAAAAGCGTCTGGCCGAAGCCATTATTGACCGGTATTTTAAGCCTAACGTACCCCAGAAGGGGAAATCCAATTAACCTCCCATGGCTATTTATATGTCCAGCTTTGTTTTAACCGGATGTGTTTACCCGCAGGGCATTTTTAATTCACTATTCCGCCAGACAGTTCCGCTACTGAAGTCTGTTTAAATAACTCGACCCTAGGTTCCATTCTTAATTTGCGACATAAGCTAGTTCGATTAGATACTCCCACCTTTTTAAAAATATTTTGAAGGTGGGTTTTTACTGTAGATATACTAATAAACAGCTCATTAGCCACATCTTTGTTGCTATACCCCTTCATCACTAGTTCGACAATTTCTAATTCTCGTTCGCTTAAGTTGCATGGATTAGCATCATAGTGTATGCTGTTTTTCAACAGGACGTTCTGTGGAACCAAATACAATGTGTATAAAGTAATATCCTTAACGTGCCCAGGTACAATATGGAAAAGCATTTGACCCAAATTCTCAGTAAAGAACGTTTTTACCATACCTGACCGCCAAGAAGCGAAGTTACCAGTTAATATTCTACCAAGATACTCTTTCATCTCAGTATTAGGGGCCACTTCCAGAAATATATCCTGAGCCACTTGGTTACTGTAAAGTATATCAAAGAATTCATCAAAAAATACAACGCCAATTGGCAGTTGACTGAACGATGTCTCCAATATTAGTTTTTGATACTTAGTGTTATCTAAAAGCTGTTTGGCGGAAAATGTACTGGAAATATGCTTAGAAACTACCTCCAATCTTTTAATCTCTTTCGCGTTAGGGGTATAGCCCTCCCGCATTCCCAGTCCAATACCCCCAATTAAGTTGTTGTTCTTTTTTAGGTAGATTACTGCTCCGTGATAATAATTATATTGGCGCATAAGTTCGCGGTAATAAACGGTGTTTTCGTAGTCATCCAGGGGGATAACATCTTCTGTAGTTAAAACATCCTTACAGGTTATGCGACTTTTCACTTTATGTGGATTCAGTACATCTTCTTGGTAGAACCAATTAAGGTAAGCGTCCATAAAGTCATCTTCAACATTAAAATATACTGGATCGGTAAAGTTACCAAAATCATCAATTTGCCAAAATATAGAATGTTTACATCCAAAGACACGTTCCAAAGATTCTAAAACATGAAGTCGATAATTAGATGTTTCCGTTAAAAGTGAATTGAGGAATTCAACTGTTTTTGATTTCATTGTG
>DIRQ01000133.1:0-4538 GCA_002424365.1 Syntrophomonas sp. UBA5432
CTTTTATCCATATCAGCAAAGCATTGGCTCTGGTCAATGTATAAGCGAGGACGGGGAGAATGAATCTCCAGCCGAGGTTCCTGAATATCTAGTTCGATTTTAGGGTGGGTGATGTTTAGAGCCAAAAAGGGCTTTTGAATGTCAAGACCCATACGTGCATATTGTTGGTCAATACGTATCTGTAACATTCTCCCAGCCCCTCCTTTAAATAGACACAGATAACACAGATTTAATGGATTTACACAGATTCTTTTATAATATTTTTCTTTTTACTTTAATTTTATCTCCAAAATTAGTAAGTAAGCCTACTCGCATTCCTGTAGCGCGCAGGTAATTCACTAGCTGAACTTCGTGGATACTTGTTAGTTCAGTCACGGATTTTAACTCTACAATAACCTTTTCTTCCACAAGTAGGTCAGCAAAATATTCACCAATTGTTTTTCCGTTATATGTGACTTTTATTGGGGCCTGCTGTTGCACCTTTAAGCCTACAGACTCAAGTTCTATTAACATGGCATTTTCGTAGACCTTCTCTAAAAGCCACTACCCAACGCATTATAAACCTCATACGCTGCCCCTATTATTTTATAGGTTAATTCCTTATGTATGAAATTTTCCATATCCCATTTCCTTTTTAAAAATCAGTGTTAATCCGTGCCCGAAGGGTCTGCTTCCTTAATAGCGACCGCAGGGAGCATCCGTGTGCCCTATGGGTATGGTATCTGTGTCTATTCCCGTTCTCACTCCTCCTAGCGCAGGAAGTCAATGAGGGTGGGTTGGATGATGCGGGCGCCGGCGGCCAGGGAGGCGCGATAGACGTTTTCCTGCATTTTCAGGTTCATTATGACTTCCGCAATATCGGCATCTTCATTCTCGGACAGCAGGCCTGTAAATGAAATGCGGCTTCCTTCCAGGCGGTTTTTCTGTAATTCCAGGCGGTTAACTTTTGCTCCTATAGTGGCACGGGCGGTTAGGAGATCGTTCATTTTGTTATCTATCTTATCCAGGGTATTACTGATTTCCTCGTATTCACCATTGCGAATATCCGCTTCTAATTGGGTTAAAACACCTATGATTCCTGTATCAGTTGTAATATCAGCAGGGGCATCTTCTCCCATAAAGAACTTCTGTATACTGCCATTAGTAACGTTATACTGAAACTTAATACCGGTAGCAATTTCAACTTCTAAGGCTTCGTCATTACCAGTCCAAATAAGATTCCCGGCATCTTCCTGCAGCGGTTTTTCGGTAACATTAGTTCCTCCAAAGATATGTTTGTTACCATAAGTTGAGTTGGCAATAACTTTTAGCTGGTCAGTAAGTTCACGGACTTCATCAGCAATTGACCCCAGTGCTGTTTCATCATTAGTCCCGTTGGCTGCTTTGACGGTAAGTTCGCGTACACGGTGTAAGATTTTGCCGATGTCATTGAGTGAACTATCGGTAGTTTCCATGAAGTTTATTACTTCCCCGATGTTGCGCAGGTATTGTTCGCTTTCGATAATATCGGTACGTAAACGTAGTGATTTTATTAGCCCAGCTGGGTTATCGGAAGGGGTGTTAATTTTACGCGTGGTTGTCAACTGGCGATTATATTTCTCCATCTGGTGCATGTTGGTATTTAGATTTCGGTTTAGGGTGTTAATCAACATGTTGTTGGTAACTCGAAACATATTTTCAACTCCTTATGGTATAAAGAATAGGCTCGGGAATAGACACTGATTACACTGATTTCCTATGATTATCACTGAAATTTTTATTATAATTTTTTAAAAGAAAGCGAAAGCTGAAGCTTCCGCTACGGTAGTTACATAGTTGTTTAGCTATTTCGCGGAAACTTCACCCTGACGGGTGTATAGTATTATTCAGTATTACCCCAGGCTATCTTAGCAACGTTTATTTTATAAAGTTCAGTGTTTTTCATAATCTTCCCCCTACGGGGACACGGATGTACCTATCGGTACAATTTAGGTAGCAGTGTTGTTCGGTGTCTAATTAAATCTATTTTCCTACTATCTCCCTACCAGTCCCATACGGTTTATTACTACTTCCATGGCTTCATCGATGGAGGTAATAAAACGGGCGGCAGCATTATAGGCATGTTGGAATCTAATCATATTGGTCATTTCCTCATCCAGAGAAACCCCGGAAATGGACTGACGCTTATTTTCCAGTTCGTTTAGGAGAACTTCCTGGTTTTTCAGCACCCGCTGGGATTCCTGGCTTAGTACACCGATGTCAGCACATACTGAGCGCCAATAGTCGTCAGTGGTAACCTGATTAATTTTGCCGGATATTTGTACAGCTGTTCCAGTATCTAACGTAAAACTATTACTATTTGAATAAAAGGTTAGCTGATTCCCGTTGCTGCGCACCATAATCTTACCTTTTAATGCGGTTCCATCTATTTGCTCTTGTAAAGCAACCGCCAAATCATACATGTTTTGAATAGGGGCTGGATCCGGGGGTGTTACCGTGTTATCAACTATTATAGTTACGCCATCTATGTCAAACGAAAAAGACGTAACTGCTAAATCTGTTATTGGTGAAGAATCTATCCTCCACTCACTATCATTCAGATAATGCTTCAGCTGGGCAATGTCCAGGGCAACACCGCCATCCCCAAAGTTCGCCTTAATCAGGTTACCCAATGGGTCTTTACCCCAGGTAGGTCTGGCTGCGACAGCGATGTTTTTCAGGTCATTTATAATTTCATCGTTTAAGCTCATAAACTTGGCCCAATCAACGGAATCGTTAATATCAACAGGCTGATTAAAAAAATTTCTCCCATCTGGATACAGGTAGTTGCTATTATCATTATTATTTAAGCTATATCCACTGCGGTGGATGTCGTTGGTCTTAGTAATAATGGTCTTGGCCAGGCTGTTCAGATCAGCTATCATATTAGGAATAATCTCTTTGTATTCCGAAGGGTTGGCTTCCTGAGGATTGCTACTTCTTCCCCGGGCATCAAGCAGTCCCCGGAGTTCTCCGCTGGAAATTTTGGCTCTGGTTTGAGTATCTTCCCAAATTACCATATACATTTCCTGGTCAGTATTTACTCCTAAGCGGTTATAATCTTTACCTTCTACCAGTACCCGATCCCCTAATTGCAGGGTAACCATATTGTTTTTATCAGTAAAAACTTTGACATCGGCGATACGACTCAAGTCATCGATTAACAAATCACGTTTGTCCAATAAATCATTAGGCCGCTTTCCGGAAATAGTAACAGCCAGTATCTGCTTGTTTAAATCTGCAATCTGCATAGCTATGGAGTTGACCTCATTCACTTTAACTTTTACCTGAGCATTTACGTCCTCTCTTAATTCAACCAACTGGCGATGGGTGTGGTTAAAAGCCTCAGCCAGCGACATACCGCGCTGAACAACCACTGCCCGCACCGCTTCACTTTCGGGATGCAAAGACAGGTCCTGCCATGATTCCCAGAACATGTCCATTACCCCTCTTAAGCCATCTTCGGTTGGTTCATTAAGTATTACTTCAATTTTTGCCAAGGTATTTTGCATGGCTGCCCAATAGCCTTCAGCTTTATTTTCATGCCGAATTTGAGTATCAATGAATTCGTCCCTGACGCGGTTAACCGCTGCAATCTCAACCCCTGTTCCTAACTGTCCCGGTTTACCGCTCTGAACTAATGAAGGCGCATGCCAGGGAGGGGTGGTGACAATGTCAGCCACCTGCCGGGTGTAACCCGGGGTGTTGGCGTTTGCGATATTATGCCCGGTAATACTTAATGCCGTCTGATGCATCAAAACCGAACGTTTTCCAATTTCCAAGCTAAAGAAGTTTGACATAAAACCAACCTCACTTTAATAGACGCGGCAATCGCGATAATTTTAAATTCTTAATTGTTTAGATTTTTTTATCAAGAAGATTCTTTAATATGTAATTGCTTTCACCGGCCTGGTCACCGTTGTTGGAGTAGGTGCCGGCTATATCACCGTTAAGGGTGGTTTCTATGACCTTTATATAATCAAGTGATTGTTCAATTAATTCGTTATTATGGACATTAATGGCTCCAAGCCGGGTAAGGTTATAATCCAGACGGTTAAGAGCCTCATTAAGCTCACGATGGCAGGAGGGATACTTCTCTTGCACCTGTTTTAAAATCTCCTGGGCGGAAAGCTCCTCACTGCTTATACCCCATTTCTGGCCTATTTGCTCCTGTAATTTAAAGCGGGCACCTTCGGTTTTCTCCAGATTGGATATAACGATGCCCTCTTTGCGAATCAAACTATCCAGTTCCTTAACTTTACCCAAAACTATTAGTTCCTGTTTTTGCTGCCCCAGGTCGGCTAATTCATCCAAAACCTCATTTAGAGCAGACACAGCCTGGGTGAAGTCTGCTAACAGGGAATCCATATAATCACCGCTTTCTATACTAACCGGTCAACTATAGCCCTGGCTATCATCTTTTCCGCTACCTCATCGTCACTAATGGTATAGGTTCCGCTGGAAATCTGCTCCTGTAAATAATTAACCTTATCCATACGAACATCATCCGATTGTTTAAT
>DIRQ01000133.1:4861-20539 GCA_002424365.1 Syntrophomonas sp. UBA5432
TGAACTCTAGAAATAATCATAACTTACCACCTTATTTCTTTCTATTATCTATTTTCGCAGAAAAAACGAAGGGGCTTAATGCCCCTGGGAATCAATTATATTAAAAATGCTTAGCTTTACTTCTCTTTTCCTACATATTCGCTATTGTTTGATTGCGCAAAATACAGGTTTTCGTCCCATGCCAATAGCTGACGAATTCTATTCCTCTTCTCCTTCCCTAATATGCATTCTTTCTTTGGATTTACCCCATGATTTTACTTCCGGTTCAGGTTTCCGGCGGGTAGGAATAACGCTGTTCAACTGTGCTCCCAAATCTTTTAAGCAAATGTCACAGTATTTACCGCCAGCAATAGTTTTACCACAGCGTTCGCAGTTAGTAGTATAACTTAACCCCCGACTAATCAGCCTGCCATCACGCAGAAACTGGAGAATCTTGTCCTCATCAACACCAGTTTCCATAGATACTTCTGCAATACTGGCACCGGGGTGATCACGAACATAGTGGCGTACTATAGCGTATTCATCATCTTCTTTTTCCAGGCACTTACTACACACATCCCTGCCCTTGTAGGAATAAAGTCTCCCACAAATGGAACAATTCCTCAGATCAGGTGCCATATTATCAACCTCCCTGTATAAAACGGTCCCTGATTTTTAAAATAGATAATATCATCTAAAAACCTATCCCGGTAGCCCAGGTAATCACGCAAACCCTTGCAGCTCCCGCATCGAGTAGAGTGCGAGTACATTCTTTACTAGTAGAACCGGTAGTATATACATCGTCTACTAATAATAGATTCTTTCTATAAATATTTGAGTTTTCCTGTACCCTGAAAGCACAAAGTAAATTTTTCTCCCTTTCCTCCCGGCTCAACTCACGCTGGGAAGGAGTTTCTTTTACCCTTTTAAGCGTACTTGCATCCATTTTAACCCGAATATCCCGACTTATTTGGCGACCCAACTCTTCAGTCTGATTAAAACCCCTCTGCTTCAAATGTCCGGGAGATGCAGGTACCGGTATAATAAAATCAATCGGCCAAAAGCGCGGTTCCTCATTTACTACCTGAGCCATCATACGCCCCATTCTAACTGCCAGGTGGCGCCGTCCCATGAATTTCAGCACTTTAATAGCAATTCGGTAAGGTTCATCATAAGGTCCCACTGCCCGAGCAATGTCAAATAATGGTGGGTTTTTTCGACACTCAGCACATATTTCCTCAGCATCCTCCAGGTATTTGCCGCATTTGTCACAAATCGGCAGGCTTTTTTGCATTATGGCCAGGCTCTCTTCACATTTCTCACACCAGGGTTTTCTAGTTCGGTATATACCGGGTTCCCTGCAAATGCAGCATGCTTGCTGGGGAAAAATTATGTCCATTAGAAGATTCTGCATATTTGCACCTCAGTTGAAGCAGTTTATAAAAATAATCGTATGAACGCTTCTATTTACTCATCCATACGACTAGTAAGACAAGATAATTATGCTTTTCATTACTTAATCCATTAATAATATACCATAATATTTAGAAATTTCACATAAAAATTCCCTGTTCGCCTACTTCTTGTGCCAAGCTCTCTTTATCGCCATTTTATTCTCTTCTTCTAAATAAACTTGGTAAGCTGAGGTTGTGGTACGCCTACTGCCGACAATTAATGCCAGCATTATTATTATCCATAATGCAAAACATAACGTTTTTAGCAAAATGACCACGAAAAAACCTCCTTTTAGCCACCTAATATATAGTATGCTGACAGGAGGTTAATTGATGACTGTGTCCTTGTATCCTATCCCACTATAGCTCTTCATTAACGATATTATTCTTTAAAGCATGTACGGCTGCCTGGGTGCGGTCTTTTACACCCAACTTACGGAAAATGCTGGTTAGATGATTTTTAACTGTTTTTTCACTGATAAACATCACCTCAGCCATCTCTTTATTACTATGCCCCTTAACCAAAAGCGATAACACATCATATTCCCTTTTGGTAAGGCGTACATCATTCTTTTTCTTTTCATTACGGGATAATTCCCGCACCAGGCGGTTTGCTACCCGAGGATGAATAACTACCTCGCCCTGCATTACCCGCTGTATAGTATCAATCAGTTCGCTCCCGGCTACGTCTTTTAATACATAGGCTGAAACTCCAGCTTTGACCATATCCACTACTTCCTCATCCTCGTAAATAGTTAGAGCAATCACATGGACAGAAGGCATCTCCCGTTTGATTACCTGGGTAGCAATGATACCATTAGTCCCAGGCATATTTACATCCATTAAGATAACATCAGGTTTTTCCTTGCGGGCAATATTAATAGCCCCCTGGCCATCGCCAACTTCGCAAATAATCTCAATGTTATCGTTTAACTCCAATAATTTTCTGAGTCCTTCCCGAACCAGGGCATGGTCATCAGCTATTAAGACACGTATTTTATCCAATCTTAGTTTCCCCCTCCAATGGTACTTGAATAATAACCTGGGTACCTGCCCCGGGTGCAGAAATGATGTCCAATTTTCCTCCAAAAAGGTTTACTCGCTCCTTCATGCCCAGGATGCCATAGCTTCCTTTATCGCTACTCTTATTAGGGTCAAACCCGCATCCTTCATCCTTAATAACCAGTCTAACAGCACTACCATTATCTTCAAATTTAACTATGGCCTTCTTAACTCCAGCATGTTTTCGGATATTAGTTACCGATTCCTGAACTAGTCTAAACAATGCTGTTTCTAATGAAAGCTCGTATTGCTTCTCCTTACCCATTTGTATGAACTCTATAGTGAAATTATATTTATCCTCATAATCGTTAAAATAATCTTTTAAAGTGGCACTAAAATTATCTTCATGCAGTAGTGATGGTTTAAGGTCAAACATGATACGGCGAATATCCGCCAGGGTCTCTCTACCTATGTCACTAACATTAGAAATCTCCTTGTATATACTATTAATATCCTGATTCCACAGCCTCTTCATCAAATCCAATCTAATTAGAATGCTGGCCATACTCTGGGCTGGTCCATCGTGCAATTCCCGAGCAATTTTACGACGCTCGGCTTCCTGGGATTCTATAATCCAGGTAACCATTTGCTGCTGCCGATGCGATTCTCCAATGGTATCATTTATCCTTTCGACATTTCCGCGTAAAATCTTTAGTGCTATTCCGGTACTTTGTAAAAAATTATCGGCCTTTTGCCCTATATCTTTAAACTTTTTAATCTGACGGGTTAATTCGTCCCGGCGCCGACGCAGGTAAACCTCCTGCTGCCGCAGGTTAATTAGTTTTAGCTGCATGTCCCGAGCCTGTTCATATGCTTCCTGAATATGCTCCTGGGAATAAGAACGGAAATCGCGGCTTACATCCATAAGCCGCAGGCGAGCGTAACGTTCCAGTTTTTCGAAATGGTCTACTTCCAGAATTACCTGCCGGGTTTGCATTTTAATTTCTGCCAGTTCCGTTTCCAGGTTGACTTCAATTTCATGGCAATCCTGGGCAATGTCAAATATATCGTCCCGACCATGTTCCAGGGTTTCCAATACTTGATTTAAAACATGATCCAGTTGAGTTAGTTGTTCCGGTTGCTCTTCCTCATTTATATATTGATTTTCTATTTCCATACCCCAATCCTTCTCCTATGCCTTCCCTAACCCCAAATTTCTTAACACTTCTTCCTGAATAGCCTCCATGGTGACCTTATTACTGGCTTCAACATAGACCCTAAAAAGGGGTTCAGTTCCAGAAGGACGGACCAGCACCCAGGAGCCATCTTCCAGCACCATCTTGCTACCCTCTACCCGGCTCAGTGTTTCCACCTTCAGGCCGGCTACTGCTTTGGGGTTATAATGGGCCATCTTATCTAGTATTAATTCCTTTTCTGCTTCGCTTACTTCTATATCTACGCGGCGGTTGGTTACCTGCCCATATTCCTTAACCAGCTTTTTGTTTAATTTTCCCAGACTTTCCCCAAAATAGGCTACCATTTCTGCCGCCAATAAACAAGCCAAAATTCCATCTTTTTCCGGAATATGTCCAAAGATGCTGAGTCCACCGCTTTCCTCCCCACCTAACATGCAGGCTTTATCCCGCAGGGCCTCACCAATATACTTAAAACCTACCGGGGTTTCAATAATACTCAAGCCATTTTTACGAGCAATCCGATCCAGCATATGGGTAGTAGCCAGACTTCGGCATACCGGTCCTCGGAAAATACGAGTTCTCAATAAATGATCCAACAGAATACTCATAAAGCGATTGGCGCTTACGAATTCCCCATCCCTATCAATAATTCCAAAGCGATCAGCATCCCCGTCCAGGGCTAAGCCCAGGTCAGCTTCATAGGCCAGTACCGCTCTTTTTAAATCGGATAAGTTATTTTCGGTAGGCTCGGGCAGAGCACCTCCAAATAAGGTATCCCGGTAGTTGTTGATAGTCCTTATTTCACAGCCTAAATCCCCCAGAATCTGGTCAAGATAACCAATCCCTGCCCCAAACATAGGGTTTATTACCACTTTCAAAGGTTTTGTACTTATGAATTCACCCCGTACTACTTCCAGTAAATGACTGATGTACTCGTTGTCTATCTCACATTCCTCAAACAAACCTAGTTGCGCTGCCTCAGTCAAATTAAGCTCATATACTTTCCCCTCGTCAATAACCCGATTAACTTCATTTTCTATAGCATCGGTTACATCGGGAAGGGCTGGGCCAGCATATTCCGGTATAAACTTAATCCCGGAATAATAATGGGGATTATGGCTAGCAGTTATCATAATCGCCCCGCCTGCCTCCTTTTCCCGTACCGCAAAGGCCGTAACCGGCGTGGGGCTGGCCTTTTTCAGTAAAAAGACCTTAATCCCGTTACCTGCCAGCACCCGAGCACATTCCCGGGCAAAATCCTCGGACATAAAACGGTTATCATAACCTATAACAATACCTTTTTTCGTTAAATTACTGTAGTTTATATAACTGGCCAATCCCTGAGTGACCATCCGGCAGTTTGCAAAAGTAAAATCTCGGGCAATGATAGCCCGCCAACCATCTGTTCCAAACTTAATCGGCGCCATCAATATCCTCCTTAAAGAGCTGTAATCAAGTCAAGCGCTTTTCACCATCTCAGCAATAATATTAAATTATCCAGGTAATGCTTGTCAAAACCCGTCAGTGTTGACGAGACGGAATTCTGAGTCACAATAACCGTCCCCCTGACTCACTCTCAATTCAGCTGTGCTCCTATGCGCACGTACAGAAAATCAGTCACTACTTTTACTATGCGGCGGGCAGCTTTACCGTCTCCATAAGGGTTAATAGCATGGGCCATCTTATTATATTCTTCCTTATTACTAAGTAAAAGATGAGCAGTATCATATATCCGCTGCCGGTTAGTGCCTATAAGCTTTACCGTACCTGCCGTTACCGCTTCCGGCCTTTCCGTAGTATCCCTTAATACCAGCACCGGCTTACCCAGTGAAGGAGCCTCCTCCTGCAGGCCACCAGAATCAGTTAATACTAAATATGATTGATTCATTAAATTGGCAAACGGTTCATAATCCAGTGGTTCTATCAGGTGAAAACGTTCCCGTTTACCCAGCATCTCTTCAGCCACATTCCGAACTACCGGATTTTTATGGACCGGAAATACTACTGCTACATCGGGGAATTCATCCACCAGGTCAATTAAAGCCTGATAAATCTGCCGCATAGGTTCACCCCAGTTTTCCCGACGATGAGTAGTAACCAGTAAAATCCTTTTGTTTAAATCAATCCCCTCTAGCTGGGGACCAAATTCATAATCATCTTTCACCGTTTCTAACAATGCATCTATAACCGTATTACCTGTAACCCAGATTTTAAACTGGGCAGTAGATTCAGCAATCAAATTTTCACGTGAGGTATCAGTAGGGGCAAAGTGTAATTCCGCCAATCTTCCAGTAAGGGTGCGATTAAGCTCTTCCGGAAAAGGTGAATATTTATTGCGGGTACGCAGCCCAGCCTCAACATGCCCTACCGGTATGCACATATAAAAAGCAGCCAGAGCAGCGGCAAAAGTGGTGGTGGTGTCACCATGAACCAGAACCAGCTCAGGCTGTTCTTTTTTCAGTATAGTCTTCATGCCCTCCAGAACCCCGGTAGTTATACTGAACAAATCCTGCTCCGCTTTCATCAGGTTCATATCATAATCCGGCCGTATGTCAAAAAGGTTTAGCACCTGATCCAGCATTTCCCGGTGCTGAGCAGTTACACAAACTACAGTGTTAATATCTTTTACTTTCTTTAATTCCTTAATGACCGGAGCCATCTTAATCGCCTCCGGCCTGGTACCAAATACTACCATTACTTTCCCCAGATACATAATCTTACCTCCGTAATTGCGTAGTGGGAAGTGGGATGTTGGAAGTGGGAAATCCCCAGCTTCTTTTCCCTGGTTCTCCAAACCATATTTCTCTATCTTAAGTTATTATTCCTTCTTTAGAAAAATAGAAGGCAGGTTCGGGTGACAGGGGGACGGTCTTTTACCAGGCCACTGTGAAATTCAGCTGCTCCTGCTCAGGTTCAACTTCTAGTTTAACCATACCGTTTTGAATTTCATACAGCCGGTTATTTATTGAAACCAGGCCAGCAGCCGGCATTTTGTTACTGCTGTACCAAAAATACAGGGTAACATAAATTTTCTCCCCCGGCTTAAACTCAGGTGGAACGGCAGTTACCAGGTATTTATTATCTGAAGGCATATTTACTATTTTACCCGTGATATCAGGAATAACCTGCAGGGTATACTGTGAGGTCTTTAAATTATAGTCACTTAAGGTAGCCGAACTGTACACCACTACCTCCCATATACCCGCCGCCGGTTGATTATAGGGAACATTAACTGATGTTATAACCTGCGTATCACCTACTCCTGCGTATTGACTGACCTGTTGCTTACCTTGGGGAGATATAATATGCATCCGCACCCGACCCTTATCACTTGACAACAGTTTAAAACTGATACTGGTCATATTTTCCGGCACCCGGAAAAAGTAGCGTTTATAGTGCCCGGCAGCCAGCTCCCCACTTTCTTCAAAATTTTTATCTCCACTCTTACCTAGCTCAATTGGCAGTATTATAGTCTGCAGCATGGCCACATCCCATTCCGGGGTAGTATATTTATCCGCCAGTAAAAAGGTGCTGTACAGACCAGGTTCCAGCAACTCACCGTACTTAATATCTACAGTCCTCTCACCATGAGCCGGAACCTGTATGGAATACTGTTTTGGTTTAACCCAATCGGCCAGACCGCCTATGGATAACTGTTCGTTTTCATCACCATTATTAGCAATTTTAAAGGTTAATTCTCCCGGAGCCAGACCGCGAGAATAAAAACCACCACCATATCCTAAACTGGGGCTATATTGTATACCAGTTAATGAAGTCTCCTGGTATTTTTTCCCTTGCAGTTCGTTCCAGGACCGTATGAGATTTACCGTTCCAAAGCCCTGTTCCACCGCTTGCAAACCAGGTAAAGGTTTGGCCCCGGCCAGTAAAGCCCGGCCTATTGCCTGACTGTTGCTAATGTAGAGCTTGCGGCTGGCGGCATCCAATAGCAGAGCCGCAGCCCCGGCCGCATGAGGAGCAGCCATACTGGTACCTTCATCTAAGCGATATGATTGACCACTCCATAGAGGATAGGTAGAAACAGCATTTCCCGGTGCCACCACCATAGGCGCAGTAGAGCCATCCGCCGCCGGACCACTAGAGTTAAAATACCACAGGGTCGGTTCTTCCACCTGCCAACCGTAGTCGCTATACCACATTTCCGGGGTAGCATAAGCACCCACACTAATAATATTATTAAGCGATGATATGCCCGTAACCGTTCCTAATCCTGGACCATTATTACCTGCCGCTATACACACCAGCATGCCGGAGACCTTCTGTACATTGGTCAGCAGTTTAGCCAGGGACTGCAATTCTGAGGTCTGCACCTGGTACTGGCCCAGGCTTACCACCGCCACTCTGGCTCCCCGGTCTGCTGCCAGGCTGATAGCACTTTCTATTTTTTTAAAACTGGTGGTTCCGCTGCGATCCATTACCTTAATAGGCAAGAGCTGAGCATCTGGAGCCACACCCTGAATAGTTCCCCGGGCGGCAACTATACCGGATACTTCCGTGCCATGCCCCAACATATCAAAACCCAGCTTGACATAATCTCCCGAAGCCGGTAGTTCTGCCAACAACAGGTTGAAACTGCGGTTCCCCTCCCCTTTAATTGCCATTGTTTGACCATCTCGGCCAAAGACCTGCAGCGGGTTCTGGTCACTTATCTGGCCATCGCAATTAGTATCCAGGTAAACCGTATCATAGGTACTCCAAAGCTTACCTGCAGTTGCTATCACCAGCAAATTATCTTCTTTTAATCCAAATTCCCCCGGTAGAAACGTCGAGTTCAAATACCCGTATTTATAAACATCTGAAGCATTATTAATTTTACTCACATCAATCTTTTTATCACCAATACTTATGTATCCGTCCTGAGCCTTGACTGCAGTAAGATTTACTTTCCCCTCATCAGTCAAATCAATAAAGTCAACTATCTTACGATAGCCTTCAGCCGTCTGCTGCAAATCCGGGTGCCCGGGATCAATGCCGCTATCAATAATTGCCACCAACTGCCCCCGTCCACTGGCTTCAGTAAGAGCTGTAAATTCAAAAACCTGCATAGCAGCACAGGTAGCCTGCAGGCTCCTTTCAGGGCGATTTAGAGTTGAAACCCTAACCCCTTCACTTATTTCGTTTTCAGTTAATTTAACTATATTCCCATCAATCGGTGCTAACTTATCCGAGTCGGGCAGACCAACTTGATGCAGGTTTACCTGACCTCCATCATATTTACCGGTACTAAATAAATAAGCTAGCTTACCTTCCGTATTAAGGCTGAAATAGGCATTAACCGGTAAATCCAACTGGGAAATCGGTACTTTTTGTCCCTCTTTATAACCTACTAAATTAGAAGCTAATTCAAATATCTCACTGCGCCCATTAATCCGTATGATAACCCGCTTTAGGGGTAAATCAATCTCTTCCAGAGTTCCGTAAAAATGATATTTCTGACCCTGTATGGCCAGAAACTGTTCTATTAAAACTGCTACTTCCGCCCGGGTGAGATTCTGCCGGGGCTTAAAAGAATTATCCGGATAGCCGCTTATAATTCCCTCGCTTACCGCATAATCAATAGGTTTCAGCGCCCAAAAAGATATTTCGGAACGGTCAAGAAAATCAGCCGGAGGTAATTCTTCGGCTGATACTTTCAGACTATTAACTATCATGGTAACGGCTTCTTCTCGACTAACCGGGGCTGCCGGATTAAAATAACTAAGCCCGTCACCGTGGGCAATATTTAGCTCATAAGCCAGTTCCATATAACCCCTGGCCCAATGATTACGGGCATCACGAAAGTGAGGCTCCCCTTTTAATAATTGCTTAGCCTCTGCGCTTTTGTTTAGGGCGTTAATAATCAAGGTTATAAACTCAGCCCGGTTAACATAGGCATTCGGGCGATATGACCCATCCGAATAACCACTGATCATTTCCCGGTTATACAGGTGGTCAATTTGAGGACGCGCCCAATGCTGACGAGTGTCAGAAAAGGCCTGAGCCGCTAGTGGGTTACAGGTTATAAAAATAATAATCAACAACCCGGCAAGATATGTATTCTTTCTCATATAAGTCCTGCCTTTATGTATAAATTAATAGACGCTTATAACGAAGCTGTCTAGTAAATAACTTCGAATTTTAACTAGACTATAAAATATTCTTCTTTGTCAAAAAAATATTATAAAAAATCAGTGTTATCTGTGTCTATTCCCCGTGTCTATTTCCGTATCCCCTTCATAATTATATCCGTAAGCTGTGCCGCCATATCGGCCGGGCTGATGTCCCAATCGTCCAGGGTGATGGGTACCCAGAGGGAACCCAGACTACCGATTATCAATAGAGTCAGCAATTTGGCATCAACATTCCGGATCTCACCGCGTTCTATACTATCCTGTATAATGCCGGTGAGTTTCTCTTCTTTTTCATTACGTAAATTATATGTCCAATCTTTCAAGTCCTCATCCCAAATTTCCGTATCCCAAAAAACAATTCGGGTTAAATCCTTATTTTCCCGGCAAAAAGTTATATGAGACTCGAAAAGAACGGACAGCCTTTCCTCTAAAGTAAGGGTTTCCAGTTTCGGCATATCTATACGATTATAATAAATCTGCAAACTGCTTTCCATCATAGCCTGGAAAAGCTGCAATTTGCTGTCAAAGTATTCATATATAGTGCCTTTGCCAATACCGGCTACGGTAGCAATCTCCTCCATGCGGGTGTTATGATAACCCTTCGTGGAAAAAACCTGCACCGCCGCATCCAGTATAATTTTTCTTTTGCTCTGCACCCGTTTACCAGAATCCTTCATATTTGTTCCCCCCCTTGCCAGGCCTAATCCCTACTATCCCTCAATAGCCTCTTCAGCCACAGTTTCCTTATCTGAGAATTTGCGACCCAGTTTCTGTCCCCAGTCGTCAAAAATACTATATACTACTGGTACCAACACTAGCGTAATCAGGGTAGATACCAGCAGACCACCGATAACCACTATGGCCAGGGGGGCGTCCATTTCTCCACCTTCGCCTATTCCCAGGGCCAGGGGGAACATGGCCAATATAGTTGCCAAAGCAGTCATAAGTATAGGCCGCAGCCTTACCCGGCCCGCCTCCACAATAGCCGCATCGCGCTCCATCCCCCGCTCCCGCAGCTGTTTCAAGTAGTCCACCAGCACAATCGCATTAGCAACGACAATACCCACCAGCATTATGACCCCGATAAAAACTACTACACTGAAATGCTTCCCCGTAAGCAGCAGGGAAAGTACAATACCAATAATGGCCGTAGGAACCGAGAACATAATAACAAAGGGGTTAAAAAACGATTCATACAGTACTGCCATAACCGCATATACAAGAATAATAGCCAACAGCAAGGCTACTGCCAGGGAGGCGAAGCTCTCCATCATTTCTTTATTCTCCCCACCATATTCGATAGTATAGCCGGCGGGAAGTTTAACTTTATTTAATTCAGTCTGAATGTCAGTCATTACCGCATTCAGGTCACGATTCAGCAGATAACCGTTAATCTCCGCTTTACGTACCCGGTCCTCACGGGTAATCTGAATAGGACCTGGTTCTATTTCAAAACTGGCAATCTGGGACAGCTTAACAACTGCACCGCTGGCACTTAATATATTAATGTTTTGCAAATAAGAAAATTCATCATAGCCCTCGGGAGAATAGCGCACCCTTACGTCTACTTCATCACCTTCGACCTTATAACGGGTAGCCACCGTACCCTGGCGGGCATTCTGTATTTCCGCCGCCACCTGACCCGGAGTTAACCCGAAGCTGGCAGCTCGCTGGCGATCAATCCGCACCTGAACCTCGGGATTGCCATCGCTTAGAGAAGCAGTTACTTCCCTGGTACCAGGAACTTTTCGAACAATCTCCGCTGCCTGATCAGAAATTTCCCGTAAAACCTTCAGGTCATCGCCTCGTACCTGAACATTGATGGGGCCGGATGTAGAGCCCATACTGGCAGTCATATCCATAACAGTAACCTTAATTTTAGCGCCGGGGATATCACTTACGCGCTGGCGGATTTCCTCACTAACTATCTGCACACCCCGTTTGCGCTCATCTCGGGGAACCAGTTTTACGTACAAAGTAGCCTTATCACCCTGTACACCAGAATCCATAAACATATTGGAAGAACTCCCTACACTACTGAAGATAATATCCACTTCAGTAATTTCATGCAGTTCTTTCTCGACCTTTTTAACAATATTATCAGTTTCCTGTAAGAGACTGCCCTTGTCACCCTCAATGCTTATTGAAATTTCACCGGAATCCATGGAAGGCATGAACTCCGCCCCCACTAGAGGTATTAAGGCCAGGGAACCAACCATTAAAAGAGTTACCCCAATTACTACCCGGCGACGATGAGACAAGGACCATTGTAATAACACCTTGTAGCGATCTCCCAACCCATCTATCCATTGCCCAAAACCGGAAGTTATGCGAGCCGTCCTTCCCGTTCCCAAACGGCGGGCTTCCATTGATTTATCGGTTAACATACGTGATGCCATTAACGGCACCACAGTCAGAGCTACCATCAGTGAGCAAAAAATAGCGAACATAACCGTAATAGCCAGGGGCTTAAACAGCACTGATGCCAGTCCCTCGGTAAACATAATGGGAAGGAAAACGGCTATCAAAGTCAGAGTGGAGGCGATAACCGCCCGCCCTACCTCCGAAGCACCGGTTAGGGCAGCATCCATAGCTGACAGCCCTAGTAAACGGTGGCGGTATATGTTTTCAAATACCACAATGGAGTCGTCCACCATCCTTCCCAGACCCAGGGCTAATCCCCCCAACGTTATCAAGTTAAGGGTATCGTGGTTAAAATACATGAGGATAAAGGTAGCTATTATGGAAAGCGGTATAGCTGTAAAAATAATCAGGGTACTGCGGGCGTTACGCAAGAACAGGAACAAAACCAGCATAGCCAACAGGCCGCCTTCAACCATCATCCGTTTAGTAGTATTAAGAGATTGGTTAATATAGTCGGCCTGATCCATTACTACTTTAATATCCATATCCAGATCCAGCTCTGCTTGGATTGCCTCCAGTTCTTCCCGGACAGCATTACAGGTCTTAACCGTATTGGCATCGCTCTGCTTCAGACAATGAATTCCCACTGCCGCCTCCCCGTCCACCCGGGTCATCTGGCTTTCATCTTTAAAACCATCAGTAACAGTAGCAATTTCTCTAATATAAACAGTGCTGCCAGTCGGAGTTAGTATAGCAACATTCTTAATATCTTCTACCGATTCAAACTGCTGCAAACTACGCAGGTAATACTGGCGCCCCCCATCTTTCACCTGGCCGGCAGACATATTAAAATTCTCTGCTTGCAAAACCTTGGTAACCTGCCCCAGGCTAAGATTATAATTAGCCAGCTTAACCGGGTCTACTTCCACTTTGACTTCCCGTTGTATTCCCCCGGTCATTACTACTGAAGCTACTTCAGTAATCCGGCTTAAGCGAGGCTCAATGATGTCTTCCGCCACTTCCTGCAATTGGCCCAGGGTCATGCTCTCGCTTTTAACCCCAATTTGGATAACCGGCATTAATGTGGGGTCCATTCTAAGAACCATCGGCTTCTGACTGCCGCTGGGAAGATATTTATCAATTAAACCAATCTTTTCTCTAATCTCATTAACCGAGCTATCCATATTGGTTCCCCAGTCATAATAAATTAGAATCATAGAGGAACCCGACATGGAAATAGAATGAAGTTCTTTTATGTTGCCCATGGAATTGAGCGCACCTTCCAGGGGCTTCGTAATCTGGGATTCCACTTCTTCCGGACCCACCCCGGGATATTCCGTCATAACCGCAGCAATGGGAAATTTCATATCCGGTATCAGGTCTACAGCCATTTTGGACAAGGTGAAAAAACCCATGATAATAACTACCGATACCAGGATAATCATAGTTACCGGTCTCTTAACGGAAAAATCAACAATCTTCATTATTTAGCCCCCCCGGAAACGACCCTAACCAGGGTACCGTTGTTTACCAGGGTGTTACCTTTAGTTATAACCTGCTCCCCGGCTTTCAGCCCGGAAATAATTTCTACATACTTATTATCCCGCAGATCGGTCTCTACATCTATCTCGCGGGCGCGGTTCTTGCTATCTACGATATATACGATTTGCCGACCACTGCGGGGAACAACTGCAGCCAAAGGTACGGTAAGCACATCATCTTTGCTCACAGTGCTGATTACCACCTCAGCAAACATACCTGACTTAATTCTATTATCCGGGTTATCAAGCACTACCTTAACTGTATAGTTACGCTTCATGGGATCTGGCACACCGGCAACGCTGTCTACCTTACCCTTAAAAGGCTTTTCCCCGGCAGCCTTGACCAGTACGTCCACTACCGCGCCAGTTGTTATATAGCTAACTTCCGATTCACTAACCAGAGCTTCTATTTCTAAACGGGAGGTATCGCTTACTACTGCAGCTGGTGAGGTAGGATTGGCAGTATCACCCAGAGACAGGTTGATAGCCCCTACTACCCCATTAATCGGTGAGGTCAAAGTGCAGTTGTTAAGCTGAATGGAAGCCATATCCAGGGTAGCGTTAGCCTGTTCCACTAGTATTTGAGAAGCATCATAACCGGTTTGCGCCTGTTCCAGCTGCAACTGAGAGGCAGCCCCTGCCTCAAACAGCTTCTGAGTTCTTTCCAAGGCCAGACGTGCATTTTCCAGCTGAATCTCAGCCGCCTTGACCCCAGCTTGCGCTTGAGCTACCCCTGCCTGATAATCACTACTATCCAGGGTCAACAAAGTCTGCCCAGCACTTACCCGGTCGCCGGGCTTCACATATATAGCAGTTACCCGCGCCGCTGCCTTAGGCATTATGTATACTTCATTAACTCCGCGCACCGTTCCCGGATACTTAACCGCCTGGGCTATGTTACGCTTCTCCACCTTAGTTGTACTGACAGTTAATTCTGTCTCTTTGACCACTTCTTTTTCTTTTTCACAACCACTTAATAACGATAGAACTAATACTAGAACCATTAAAAAATACAGCGACCGCTTAATCTTTTTCACTATTTCCCCTCCCATTTTCTATGCAACATAAACTGACCGACCGGTTGGTCGGGTTATTAATTGCATTATAGCGGGAAATAGAAACAGACGCAAGAGGCAAGTGGGGACGGTTTTAACCGTCCCCACTTCCCCTATTTTCTGATGATACCAATCTGCCCCTGGGGCAGCCGCTGGCCGTCGGCAAAGCGCAGAGTATCATGAATTACCAGCCAGTATTCACCCGGTTCCAGGGGGTTAAGCGGTTGACAGCTAAACGTGCTATCATTTACCACCTTAAGCTCTGACTTAATCCTTTGCCCGCTGTCAGCATTTATCAGCTGTATATTAAAATCATTTATATATCTCTCATTTAGCCCTGACTTCATATCTATCCTAATATCCTGCTCAGAAATATCCCCCACAAACTCATATCCCGGATAATAGAGTGGCCATTGCAACTCCCGTTCCTCAGCCGTAAGCTCATTCCAGCCCGAGTCATTCCCATAATACACCGGAACATCGCCAATACCGTCCACAATGTCAGCCCAGGCTTTCCAATAACCGGCCTGGCGTAACCGACTGGCATCAACTGCTACTATAAAACTATCTAATTCCAAAGCCAGTATCTTGCCATGCATAGTACCCCGGTTACTACTTAATATCAGTCGAACTGCAGCCAGACAGTTCTCGTCCTCCACCTCAATATCCGGCTTAATTCCTATCCCGTTAATCTCCCCACCCCACGGGGAATAAAAACGAGCCACCGTTAATTTCAACTTATCCCCATTAGACAGCGGGAAAACTTGCTGTACCGTCCCTTTGCCATATGTAGTCTTCCCGATTAAGAGAGCCCGCTGGTTATCCCGCAAAGCTGCCGCCAATATCTCAGCAGCACTGGCACTGTACTCATCCACCAGTACCACCATAGCCCCGTCTATAAACACATCCGCCGGACTGGACATATAACCATCTACATACTCCCGCTCCTCCACCAGCAC
>DIRQ01000133.1:20769-30320 GCA_002424365.1 Syntrophomonas sp. UBA5432
CCTCCCGGATTACAGCGTAAATCTACTATCCAGTTATCAGCCTTCGCCTTCTGTAAGCCCTTTACCGCTTTCTTCAATTCTCCAGCAGTACGCTCGCCAAAATCATCTATCCCCAGGTATGCCACTTTATTATCCACCATCTCCGGGTGAACGGTGGGTACCTCCACTTTTTCCCTGGAAATATCAAAACTTAATACCTCTCCATCACGTTTAACCTCCAGCGCCACCGTACTTCCAACCTCACCGCGCAGTATCTCCATGGCCTTATCCGAGTCCACACCTACCAGAGTAATCTCATCTGCTGCTACAATTACATCATCCTTCTTAAGCCCCGCCTTCTCCGCCGGTGAACCCTTTATTACCGACAGCACCTGCACCCCATCACTTTCACCAGTTATGTATATCCCCACCCCGGTAAAATTTCCATTCAGCGCATCCACCTCATCCTGATACTCCTCCTGGGTAAGATAACGAGCATAGGGGTCACCCAGACGCTTAAGCATTTCCTTTACGGTAGGGGTATTCAGAATATCAGGAGAAACCGGGTCAACATAATTGTCCTCAATAATCTTAACTATTTCCGCCCGGACATCATCACGAGCTATAGCTACCGGACATAAACACCCAAAAATAAGAAAAAGACATAAGAGTAAAATGCCCACCCTACTATATTTATTAAACATTACCTTCCTCCATTCCAGCCTCAAATAACCTTAACGTAATTAAATATATTCCATTAGATTCAACATATCCCTTTAATCGATACAGAAAAAATATACCCGGCCTTTAAGCCGGGCAAGTTTTCCATAATTATTCTATTTAACGTTAGGAGTTTCAACGGGCGTTGCGTCATTCCAATCATCAGCACTATAAACCTGCTGTCCAGTCAGAAGTGCATACTGGGCTTTATACTGGGCCAGGCCAGCCCGGGCATTTTCCAGATTAATACGGGCATTTTGTTCTGCCACCTGCGCCGAAGATAGCTGGATTTTTGCTATCAAACCCAGGTCATATTTAAGCTCCGCCATTTTTACATCTTTGACAGTAGTTTCATAAGCTTTTTCGGCTACAGCTATCTGCCCTTCCATAGCATCTAACATATAATAAAGTTGCTCTATAGCTGCCCGCGTATCTCGTTTACTTTTCTCATAATCCACCTGAGCCAATTCCAGGTTGATATTTTGCATCTTAGATGATAGTCCTGGAATTACCCAGGGCTGCTGACTTTCTTCCACCTTTAGCTGAGCTTCTGCACTCCATACATCGCGGGATTCTGATAATCCCCGACTTACTTCCATACTCAACTCATTCCTTTTATATTGAGCTAAAATTGGTCTACTGCTTAAGTCCGGCTGCCAACTCTTACTTTCATTCAGCAATGATCTTAAATTAGATATCGAACCTTCATACTGGGCCTTATTAAGTTCATATGCTTCCTCCAGCTGCTTAATTCCAATTTTAGCCTTATCATATTCAAATTCGGCCAGTGTCCCTACTGCCCGGGCTACACTGCTCATAGTTAGCTGTCGTTTAGCATCGTCCAACTTCACTCGCGCTATTTCCATATTATTGTAATTGGTGACTGCAGCACAATAGGCATTGACAACATTATAGGTAATACCATCCTGTGCAGTCCTTTCCGCCTTTTTTGCCGTTTGGTATCCGATTTCAGCCTGCTCATAACCGTTCATGATTTGCTGGTAAGCGGGCACTACCATTCCACCTGTTGGTATCCAGGTTACCATTTCGGCTGCATCGTCTCTAATAATTTCAGCTTTCTTAACACTTAACGAAGCTTTACGAAGATCGGGATTTGTTTTATACGCTTTATCCAAAGCTTGCTCGATACTAAGGGGATTATTTGGCGAGATTGCAGCGGCATAAGAATAACTGACACTGCTTAATACCAAGCCCAGGCATAGTATGCTTGTTAATATGTATTTTTTAAATTTCATTAATTAGCACCCCTCTTTTTATTCCGACTCGCCGGTCAGGTTAAATTCATTATATAAAGAGTCAGGCACTGTGTCAATAAGACTCCTTTATCATTCCTATAAAAAAACCGAACCCCAGTTGGGGTTCGGTTTTGCATAGTTTTTGGGTTACTATGATACTATTGGGAAATCAGAACTGTCCGGGTGCCGGCATCCCAACCAACCACATAGCCAAATCCTTCTGCTACATAGCGAGCAGGAAGCATAGTCCGACCATTGCTGATTTCGGGAGCAACATCCATGGTCTGAGCTTCACCATTAACAGTAATGGTAGTGCTGCCAATAGTCATTTCTACAACATCGTCACCCTTGGTCAGAGTAACTTTCTGAGTCGCTTCATCCCAAACTACATCAGCTTCGGCAACTCCCAGAGCATATGCCAAGTAACGGACAGGTACATAAGTCCGATCGCCCTTAATATAAGGAGCTGCGTCCATAACCTTGGATACACCATTTACATTATAGATATTGGAACTAATTACAAACTGTGCACTAACAGTATCAGTTTCAGCAGGAGTTACACAAGTTGCAATTGCAGTGGAGCCAGCTGACTTATCGGTATTAAAGTCAACTAATGCAGTTGAACCGGTTGCATCTGTAGTACCATATTCATCTACTTCCACCAAAGTGGCTTTTACTTCGCCTTCTGGAACATATCTGTAAGCAGTTACATATACATCGGAGATAGTAATGGTACTTGGCTCATCACTTGAGTATTTAACAACAATTCTAAATTGTTCATCATTTTCTATTAGCTTGGTTGAATCAATAACCAAGTCGCCTTCAGTTACTTCTACGGTCGGCTTCTTGCTGAATTTATATCCTTCATCCAAACCTACTACAATCATATTGCTGTCATTCTCAGCTGTGTCTAAAATTGCTTCTTCAATGTTTTCTTTTATGATGATATCGGCAACTTTCTGGTTGGCAGCACCAGTTACTATTTTAGTAGCATTTTTAGCACTAATAGTTACCGGCAGTTTAGCTTCAGCTACTTTTACAGTACCTTCTGCACCAGCAGTACCTCTAACAGTAACTTCGATATCTCCTTTAAAACCAGGATCTACCTTTACTTCAGCATCTTTAAAGACAATCTTACTAGCTTCATCACTTGTTTTCGATACAGTCATTCTTATAGAACGATCTTTACTACCAGTTACAAAACGAACATCTTTTAGTTCAACACTACCTTCTACTATATCAGGATTTATTTCGGGATCCCCACCACTATCTTTGACCCATTTTACGCCAGAGGGAAGGTCAAGAATAATGGTTCTGCCTTCAACTAAGCTACCTGCAATGGCTTCTTCGATGTTGAATTCACCAATTTCCTGTTCAGTACGTCCAGCTATAACTTCTTCGGTAGTTCCTTCGGTTACCGATACTTTATAGCTGCCATATTTTGCAACTACAACTTTAGTCTTGGAAATGTTTTTACTGCTAACAGTAACTGTTACATCGCCTTCTTTAGCATCGTCTTTTGCTTGAATTGTTGCAAAAACTGTAACAGGAGCATTTAAATCAGTACCTATAGAAATTCTACCTGCGGTAGATTTTCCGAAAGCTTTGACATTTGTCACTTCCATTATATTATCATCAAATTCGGTGATAGAAAAATCACCGGCTAAGGAATTTAAGCCTTCAAATGCCCATCCTCCGGCAATTGTAGGTTTCTGCACCCACTCGAAACCTTTGGAAAGTTCAAATTTAATTACTTCATTTTTTTCTAGAACGCCTGCAGTTGCCTCTGCTAGAGTTATACTATCGATTACGGACTCTCCATCGCCAATGTTCTTAACTGTTCCAGCAAGAACATTTACTTTGCCACCAGTAGCAATCCTAGCTATAGTTACTGAACCAGGTGGGAATGCACTTCCACTCGGAGCTAAGAAGCTAGCTACGATGTCACCAGAGCCACTCTTAATTTTTAGGTTTTCAAAAGTTAAAAGTATTTTTTCTTCCCCAGTATAGGCACCTTTTGTAACAGTTATGTCAACTGCTTGGCTGGATTTTCTTACTGCGTTTACTTTACCAAAGAGAGCGCCAGTACCCCTAATGCTCAAATCACTCTGTTTAGTTATTTCCACATTACTGGGTAACTTGGCTGTCACGATACTATCATATGTTCTATCAAATACTATTGCATCGCTAACATTTATTAATACCTGTGCATCAACATTCTGTAAAGCTGAACTAGTTTGAACTACCGGAACATTCACTCCGCTATAGGTTATTGCCTCCGCTGCACCTGCTGTTCCTATGCCGGCAAACATGGTCATCAGCATAGCAAATACTATAAGCAGCGATAGCTTTTTATTTCTTGCTTTTAGCAAATTGTTTTCCTCCTTTATAATTAGATATGATTTCCAGGTATTCGACCCGGTGGGTCATCTGCGAAATAGATTAACCTATTCCCCCTTCCTTAAAACTAGAGGTTTTATTTTTAGGTAATCAGTGGAGGATATGTAACCAGCCATGACTTTCCTCCACCAGATATAACATGGCTGGTAATTCTGACGCTATAAATATTAAAATTGTTCCAGGTTCTACGTCATTCTCTGGTATGTTGACGATAATTAGTTGTAAAATGTTCCACAAAAATAAAAAACCTCCCATGAAATATGAGAGGCCTGTTTCTGAAAACCAATTTAGGTTATTATTTTAAAATCGGTATCTCTACTAATTGCTTATAGCGCTTAAATAAATCTGGATTACTTTGTTCCAGCCCTGCTGTGAGCTGCTGGGCCTGGGTGGTATCGCCTTTTTTATATAATGCAGCAGCATACCAGATTAAATTATTAGGTTCAGTGGCCACTGGTGCCAGTACCGGCAGTGCTTTATCGTAATTGCCCAGCAGATAATGACCTCGCGCTAAATATAATTGCGAGTTAGGATTAAACTGCAGCGGTGCTCCCTGCCAGCCCCTATCCGCATTAACCAGTTTTATCTGCGCCTGTATCTTATCTTCCAGCCCCACCAGTTTATAGGTCAGTTTCCCAGCCGCTTCATAATTAGCCACATTCAAATAGGCCTCCGTACCAGACCATAGCACCTGGGCTAAAGTATTATACGCATTTGCATCCAGAGGAATGCTTTTAACATTGCCTTCTGCCAGGTGAACTATGAGATCTATATCTCCCACACGGGTAGAACTATCTAATAAAGAATTACGCACCTTAATATCATAGAAACTAAAGCGCTCAGCTTTTTTTATCTCTGACACTGCCTTCTGGTAATAATTACGACTTAGTTCTGGATTGGCTTCACGAAACTGCTGGGCGCGAATGGCGTAGACCTGGGCTAAGTTAGTATGGTACATACCACTCCAGGAATCACCGGCAGTTGCCCGGATATATTTATTTTCGGCCTCTGCCAGCAAGCGGTTTTGCTCGGTGACATCAGTACTTTTTGCCATCTGTTCTATAACTTTACCGGCGGCTTGAGAATTGTTGAAAGCGGAGGTAAAGCTGCTTCCACAAAAGAGTAAAAGCAGGGCAAAAACTGCTGCCAGAGTAATATTTATCGGAGCTTTTAACTCTTGTAATTGCCTCTGCTCTTCTATCATCAGAGCAGCATTTATAAGGGCGAAAAGTACCCATAATACCAGGGCCAATGCCATTAATGATAGGTCAAAGTCCATAGCCGCATGCAGACCAAAGGCTAAGGCGGCACTGGTAACACCCCAGTTTAAAACCCAGTTTTCAGTTGCCCGCTGAGCGTTAGGAGCCGATCTGAATTTCCTATAATTTTGATACAAACGGAAAATAGATAGCAGGAGTACTACCCACATGGCTATAAAGGCTATAAATCCTATAGTCCCTGCCTCCACCCAAACCTGTACAAAATGATTGTGGACTTCCGTGGTATGAATCAGGTAATCCTGGTACTGGTGATACAGGGCATTCCAGCCCCCAGCTCCGGTACCTACAACCGAGTGGTCTTTCACTATAGTAATTCCCCAGCGAGCAAAATCATAGCGCGCCTGGTAACTAGTACTCTGCAGGTCTACTATTCCCTTCAGTTCTGTCCCTATAGCATCAGGGGTTATGCTGATGAGTCTATCCATTTGTACCGGTTGTAGGAAAACAACTATTCCCAGCAGGATAAGTACGGCAGCTATGGTTATGGTGCGGTTTTTACGGTAAGAATAGGCCAGGATCTCCCAGAGACCCTGACCAACAATTACTACTACTAGACCAATCCACAGTAGAGCCAATCCGCTGGAAGGGTTTTCGCCGGTTACTACCGGAATAAATCGAGATGCAGTTATAGCAGCAGCACCAGCGGCCACTCCTAAATAAAATACGGACCGGAAGCGGTATATTCCGGGCATACCTATTACTAATAAAATAATCCCGGCCAACAGTATCAACCAGGCACCCTTGGACAATGATCCCAGTACAGTTAATAGCATAAGGAAACAAACTATACCGTAAATTAACTTCCGACCTATATTTTCCTCCCGTACCCAGAGGGTTATGCCAATCAAGGTCATTACCGCCAGGAAGGCCGCAGTAGAATTAGAGTACTGCAGGGTAGAATAAATCGCCCGACCATTGAAAGCAGCCGGATACTTTGAATAGCCGGTTGCCGCTAATATGCCGATAGCAGCTACTCCAGCTCCGGATGCCAGCAGAACCTGCAGTATTTTTTCATATCCCTGATAATCCTTCACCACCCGGGTAACCATCCAATAAACCATAAACAGGTTTAACGCTCTTAAAAAGCCGTACAGGGCTTCTCCCGGATGGACAGCACCAAAGAGAGATAATAGGTAAGCAGCGACGTAGGCCAGTACTGCCCAGTCCAGGGGAGTACGCAGGAAACTGTAATCCCTCCGCCTGATTTTTTCCACCCATATAAAGATGAAAACCAACGCAGTTAGGATATGATATATGAAGATATTTTCGTTAAAAAATAGTCCTCTGACATACGGGGGATAGAATATTAGTACTGCCAGAGTAATAAAAAGGGCTAATGTCAGCCATTTGTTTATGTTTGTCTTTTTCGTTTCCTCTATAGCAACAGCAGGTTTCTTTTTATATACGTTCTTCTTTTTTTGCGCCATTTTTCCTCTCCCATTGACGATTCCTATTAGATATGGTCTTATATTACCATGTTGTTATATTACCAGGCAATGTAGTAGAGGGGGAAAAAGGACCTTGCTTCCTTATCCCCCCTATTTCCTCTACGTATCATCCTTCTTTTCTTTTTCACTATGGTACGTGATTCCTGCCTCAGCTATATGTTCCTCAATCCGCTCCAACCTCTTGCTCATTTCTTTCAGGCTGCGGCACAGGGTAAGGACGGATTCCATTATCATCTGTTCATCCTGGTCATTATCATTATCAGTGCCTAACTCTTTCTGTAGATTTAAACCTAGATACCAGCTTTTCTCAGCAGTTGCCCGGCTGCTTAAGGCTTCGATACTATCACCAGTTGCTAACAATACCTGGCATCCCCTACCTTTACCTCCCTTAATATCCATAATGTATTCGGTGTTAAGATAACCATATACAGAATCGTTTTCAGTAAGTGCTTTACGCATTTTAATAGGAACGAAGACCCTGCGTTCCAGGTAAAAGGGGAAGACCCCGCTCCGCTGTATGATTTGCTCCAGCTGCCGGCGCTGAGCTTTCAAATCTATTGCATAGCTTTTAGCCAGAGCCGTCAGCACCGATCTAACTCCACGCCGGTCGACTAACATTTCTCCGGAATCCAACCATAACTCAGTAGCATTGCCCCGATCTGTATACACCGGCCTTAATCCAATGACTACATCACGCACCTGTTCTACTCTACCATCTTTCACTATACCTACCTCCTCTTATGGAAACGGCACCTTGTTTACAAATCAGTACCATAATATCCATTTTGTTGCTGAGAAATAGTTTAACATAAATTGATAATTTATAGAACAGATGTTCTATTTTAATTTGGTAAATTACCCCCTGCTTCCTTAGTATTCCCTGCTGGGAAGGGTGATTATGGCCTCACGCAGTTGGGTAATGGTGTTACTAAGCTCCCCCAGTTTTGCTTCAACTCTTATTAAGAGATAGGCCGAAACTGCGATGGGGAAGCCTACATTACCGATGATGTTTAGCAATTCCTCCACCTTAAAACCACTCCCTTTCTATCCTTTATCTCTATTAAATTAAAAGCGGGCAGGATATCCTGCCCGCCGGTAAGGTAATAAACCTAAGCCAGATCGAATTCTTCAGTATCCTTAACTACTACTCTGGCTCCGATTTTACCGGTGAGATTACCGCTGTTGCTATCGAAAACATTTTTGCTAATAATATTATCCATAGTGGTTGAAATTTCAGAGGCGGTGATATCTTCCCGGACATCATATACTCGTATATTATGAGTACGATTGAGCTCTGTTGCAAAATTCATCTCCAGAGTTCTTTGAGCAGCCATTTTCTAACCCCCTTTCTATTAAGAGTACGTCTCGTTTACGTCCTACAGGTTAACAATCTCCACGATATCCCGGCGCTGTACGGCCACGTTGGTTTTATCCTGCAGGCCGAGCAGATCCTGGGCTATCGCGTAGATGTCCTCATTAGCAGCTTCTGGCTTTACCTTTTTGAAGGAGCGGTTTTTAAAAAGCTGCTGCCCCGCGGCGCCGATTCCGTTATCCATAACCAGGACCAGGTCAGTAGAAACAATACTAGAACTAACTGCCATTCTCTTACACCTCCTTTCCCCTTTCTTGCCCGGTAGTGTTCCAGGCTAGTTCCTATTTTAGAAGGGGGAGGCGGTAACGCACCAATGGCAGGAAACGCAATAGCAATGGCACATATAAACAGGAAAATGATTTCTAATTAAGCCGGTGGTCCGGGTTTAAAAACAAAGGTTACAACTGAATCCACTTATTAATTTTGCCTATGAAAGCAAACAAAAAAACAAAACAGCCTCAGTCCGGTAGAATCCCGAACCAAGGCTGCTTAAATGTTTTTATTTATTTGTCTATATCAATTTGACGGGGTGCAGTTTATAGCTCTGGACTTATTGCCGGACCTATTCAAAAAAATTCTTTACGTCTTCAATCGTCTTCAAATCAAACATTGCCTCCGCCAGTTGCTGTAGCTTTTCTGGTGGTAGGTTTCGCACCCGGGTTTCAATTTCCGGAGGTACATTGTCAAATTTCTTTTTCAACTGCCGTACAAGCAAATCTGCCTGCCCTTCCACTTTGCCCTCTGCTCTACCCTTTCTTTCCCAGGAAGTGGTTATCTCTAACATTCTCTCGGCCTCCTTTGCATCTATCCTGCCTATTTCTGCCTCCAATTGCCTCTCTTCTTCCTCATTTAATCTGAGGTAAGTCTCAAAAAATCCAGTTAATAAAGTCATACGAGCTGGATCCAACTCCATCCGTACCAGCATACGCAAAAACTCCAGTTTTACCTGCACCCGTTCTTTCTCCTGGTACCCCATTTTACTTAGCAGTGCTGCTGCCGCCGGATTATTACTGCGGATATAATTTCGCCAATTGTGTTTCCTTAATTCCAGGATCAAAAAACGAAAATCCAATACCTGCATAAATGGAAATTCCAG
>DIRQ01000044.1:0-14583 GCA_002424365.1 Syntrophomonas sp. UBA5432
GGGTAAAACAAAGTGCTTGTTCTGTAGACAGGTATATAGATAGTTAACACTTTTTTTAGCTTCTGCATAAGCTAAAGGCAGGCGGAAATACTTTTTAAAAAAGGAGAGTCTTTTATGGAACCGGAAACCCGTGGTAATGAAAAACCCATTACCGGGGTACTATTACCGCGTTGTCATCTTTGCAAAGAAGTACCGAAAAAAGGTATTAGGGGCGGGATAAGGATAAGAAAAAGCTTTATCTGTGAAAATTGTGAGTCGCGCATAGTTACTCTAGAGGCAGGATGCAGCGAATACCAGATTGTATTAGAAAAACTAAAGAAAATATGGTAGTTCCTTACTAACTACCTTCGCCCGCAGGCGGTACTCCGGCAATCAGTTCCATCTTCAGTTAGGTTACTGCTGAGTACCGGAGTACACGCAACCGCGACTGAAAAAGTCTACCCACCCCCAGCACCCATCCCCACCCCTAACCCCTGACTCCTCACTCTAGACAATCGAGTTCTAAATTCGAAGTTATTTAAAGATAACTTTGTCATTAACACTACTCATAAGCACAGGAAGTGCTTGTTTTTTTTGGTAGATACAACATATTTAATATACAATTACAATTAATAATAAAATAACTTCATTACATTTAATAAAAGGAGATTTTTTATTTGCCAGGATCAACGCCTATTTATACAGCTTTACAGCAATACGCAGGTAAAGATTTTCTCCGTTTGCATATGCCCGGCCATGTAGGTAAAGGTATTAAACAGCATGAGCTATGTCGGCTGGCTGTGTTGGATTTAACTGAAATACCGGGACTGGACGATTTACACTTGCCCACCGGGGTTATCAAAGAGTCGCAGGAGTTACTAGCACGGGCTTTTGGTGCTGTTAAGAGTTATTTCCTGGTAAACGGGGCAACCTCAGGAATACACACTCTTTTTTTGGCCCTTAATCAGGAAGGAAGCAAGGTTTTACTTCCCCGTAATGCTCATCGCTCTTTTTATGGAGGTCTGGTTTTATCGGGAGCGACTCCTGTTTATATTCCGGTACAGGTGGAATCGGAGCTGGGTATATCCCTGGCCGTTACAGCAGAAGATGTAAACCGCCTCCTGATTTTGAATCCAGAAGTAAATAACGTATTTATCAGCAGTCCCAGCTACTACGGGACAGGCTCTGATATTGAGGCCATTGCTAGTATTACAATAAGCCATAATAAATTGCTGTTGGTAGACGAAGCCCATGGTGCCCATTTTACTTTTAGCCGGCACTACCCTCAAACAGCTTTGGAAAGCGGGGCTGATGGGGTAATTAATGGTCTACACAAGACTCTGCCAGTTTTAAACCAGGGGGCCTCTCTACACCTATCAGCACGGCTGGCTGGTGATTCCAGGATAGTAAAATCGCTTAGCTTGCTAACTACTACCAGTCCTTCTTATCCAATTCTGGCTTCAATTGAGCTAGCCCGTCAGTTTATGGAAAAGAATGGGGAAAGCATACTGGAGAAGTCCTATCAGCTTTCCCAGGAATATCGCCAAAAGATAAACGCAATTACCGGTCTGAATTGCTGTGAGCAAGAGTTACAGGCAGTTACCGGAGTAACAGTCTTAGACCCGCTCAAAATGCTGGTTTCGGTACGGGGCAGCTCTCTAGATGGTTACCAGTTTGCGGCATTGTTAAGGGAAAGGTATGGTATTCAAGTCGAGCTGGAGGGCACTAATTTCATCCTGGCTATGTTTTCTCTCTTTCATGACCGTAATGACTGGGAGAAGTTTTACCAGGCCCTGCAGGTCATTGCTGCCACTTATCCGGGCAGGAGAAAAACTTGGCCTAAAGTAAAAATGCCTCCAATGCCTTCTAGGATGCTAACCCCCCGTCAGGCCTTTATGGCTTTGAGCCACCAAGTACCTATAAAGGATGCTCTTAACCGGGTAGCGGCAGAGTTGATTACGGTATACCCGCCCGGGATACCCTGCATCCTGCCCGGTGAACTGATTGACCAGGAAATGATGGATTATATAATTTACCTGAGAAAAAGTGGCGCCCGTTTACAGGGTCCCCAGGACCCCAGTTTGCAGTATATAAATGTGATACGGGAATAAGGCGGGAACAATGAAGTTGTTTTGTTAATAACTTTGAAATTAAAACTTGAGTAATTGCCTAAAGCGAGGGGTAAGGGGTGAGGGGTAACCCGGCACCCAGTAACACTCAACTTAGTGCAGGGTTAATATTAGCACTGAGTGCCGGGGAGCATCAGTGTGTCCTATGGGTACGTCTAATTATTTATTGGAATATATATTTATTACTTTTTATAGTGGAATAAATTTTGGTAAAGTGCCGCACAATTTACGGAAAATACGTGGCTTAACTTATGTTAAAATAAAGAGAAACATGGAAAGCTAGTATATTCAGGTAATTATAATCCAAAAGAGGGTGTAGGTACTGGAAAGCAGGGGGATATTTATAAGCCTGGAGGGAATAGACGGCTCGGGTAAGACCAGTTTAATAGAGTCCCTTAAGCCTTATATGGAGCAGAATTTTGGCCTGGAAGTGCTGAGCATAAGGGAACCGGGCGGGAATACCATATCAGAAAAGATAAGAGAGCTGCTGTTGGATGCTGCTAACCAGAGGATAACCCCCCGAACGGAAGCTTTGCTCTATGCTGCTGCCCGTAGCCAGGTAGTAGAAGAGGTTATTAACCCAGCCTTGATGGACGGCAAAATAGTAGTGGCCGACCGTTATATGGACTCTACCATAGCTTATCAGGGTTACGGTCGGGGGCTGGACATCAAATTTTTGCAGGAACTAAATCAATTGTGTACGGGAGGACTTAAACCACATTTAACCCTACTGCTTGATCTAAGCAGTGAAGAAGCGTGGCAGAGGCGGAAAAAAGAGACTCCTGATCGGTTGGAGAAAGAAGGACTAGCTTTTCAGGAAAAAGTTAGGCAGGGATACCTAATCTTAGCAGAACAGAAGAAAGAAAGAATAAAAGTCTTAGATGCCAGACAGCAACCAGAAAAACTCCTGCACCAGGCTATGAAATGCCTAGATGAAATACTAACATTACACCGAAAATAAACTGGGAGGTGTACTTTATGAAAATAGACCGAGAGCGGGATAAAATTAATAGCTTCGGCACTCTAGGCAAAAGAGGTGTACAGGGAGTAAAGAAGAGTACAGCTTCGTCCTTTGAACAGGAACTGGCACAGCAACGTGATGCCGAAAGCCAGTATCGCATGCAGGAAATATTAAAAGAAATTGACCGTTTAAATGATAAGCTAAACCGCAGCCTAAACGTTAATGATTTAATGCTATATAAAAAACTAGTAAAGCAGTTTTTACGGGAGGCTACTACCCGGGCTTATGCTGTGAAACAAGAGAGGGGCCGTAATCGCCGGGGTCGCAGCCTTTTAATTTCGATTGCTACCATAGATAGTGAAATAGAGAAACTTATTGAGGACTTTGTTAGAGAGCGTAAAGAACCGGTCGATGTGCTAATTACCCTTGATAAAATTAGAGGTATGCTGGTAGACCTGATGATATAATAAGGGGAAGTTATGAATTATTTTACTGAAATTGTTGGACAGGAGAGGGCAATAAACCTTCTAACCAAAAGTATGGATAACGATAATATTAGTCATGCCTACCTTTTTTCCGGCCCAGCCGGGGTGGGAAAAATGCAGGTGGCAATGGCTTTTGCTTACAGCCTTATCCACCTACAAGATAAACAAGCGGCAATATATTTTAGCGAAAACCTACATCCAGATCTTTTGATTATAGAAAAACTGGAGAACCGTAGCCTAATTAGCAAGGAACAGATAACTCAGGTACTGGAACCCTGGTTTGCATTAAAACCCTACCGGGCTCAGCGCCGGGTAGCTATAATCAGGGATGCCCATTTAATGAGTTTGGAAGCGGCTAACGCCCTGCTAAAAACCCTGGAAGAACCACCGCTTTATGCTTTAATAATATTGATCAACGATGATGATAATTTACTGGAAACTATTATTTCCCGCTGCCAGATAGTACGCTTTTTCCAGCTACCGGAGAAAGATATCGCAGAGTACCTACTAAAGCAGGGTATTGATAAGGAAAAGGCCCACTGGGCAGCCCAACTGGGTCAGGGCAGTATTAGCAGAGCTCTACGTTTTGCCCAGGAGGAAGATTTGGAACAAATCTGGGATATTGTTATAGCTATTATCAAGGACCTTGCTTTGGGCCGAAGGGCAGCGGTTTTCGAGATATCTGAGAAAATACAAAGAGCTCCAGACTTAAGCATTAAGTTAATGGAAACAATTTTAAGAGATGCTTTGGTAATCGAAAATAGTAAGCAGGAAGGGATTCTCCTAGCGCCGGAAGTCCCTGAACTACAAAAGCTATTACAGGGGAAAGACCAGACAAAGATAATGCAGGCACTGGTAGAAATAGATAATCTAAGAGCTTATTATCGGCGCAACATAAATACTGTTTTAATAAATACCAACATAGGCTATCAGCTCTGGGAAGCTTTACAATAGTTGATGGACCAAGAAGGAGGTAATGTAATGGCCTGGGTGGCAGGGATAAGGTTTAAACCTGCAGGTAAAATATATTATTTTGAATGCCGGGATATTGATTTAGAAACAGGGGATGCAGTAATTGTAGAAACTATCAGAGGTATAGAATGTGGTGATGTAGCCATAGGAAAGCGGGAAATGAGTGAAGACGAGCTGGTTTTACCCTTAAAAACTGTGATACGTAAAGCTACCCCTGCTGATATTGAGGTTTTTAACCGGAATAAGGAAAAAGAAGAAGAAGCCATGCGAATATGCAAAGAAAAGGTTAAGGAACATCAGCTGCCTATGCGCCTGATTGATGTTGAGTATACATTTGATTTAGGGAAAATTATATTTTACTTTACTGCCGAAGGCCGGGTAGATTTTCGGGAACTGGTAAAAGACCTGGCCTCCATATTTAAAACTCGGATAGAGCTACGCCAAATTGGGGTACGGGATGAAGCTAAAACTTTAGGTGGATTAGGAACCTGTGGCCGAATTTTGTGCTGCAATTGTTTCCTGGGGGAATTTGCACCAGTTTCTATTCGTATGGCCAAAGAGCAAAACCTATCATTAAACCCGACCAAAATATCAGGCATTTGTGGACGCCTGATGTGCTGCCTCAAATATGAATCGGACCTATACGAATCCGGCAAGGGAAACGGGGAGGACAAGCATGGAGAAGAGCCTACAGGAGTTAAAATTGATCTTACGGGAACTGATGCTGGAAGTGGGGGAGCTTAAAGAACGGGTAAGCAAGCTGGAAAGAGATTTGGGGCAGGAAGAAGAGCCCTCTCCACCCGTTTATAGCCTGGAATTGGAAGGTGAGAGCTATGACAACCTGGGTAGAATTTATCACCAGGGATATCACATTTGTCCTGCCGCTTTTGGGCAATTACGTAATGGAGGGTGTCTTTTCTGCATAGCTTTTATGGAAAGGGAGTAATAAGTGAAGCCCCAATCAAGCAATTTGGTATATGAAGACGAAACCCTGGATGATTTAATTATCGGGGGATACAAACTGATTCAGCCCCGTTATGGTTACCGTTTTTCCATAGATGCAGTTCTGCTGGCCCATTTTGTTGATTTAAAAAAGATAAAACAGCTAGTAGACTTGGGCTGTGGTAACGGGGTGATTCCCCTTTTATTATCAGCACGTTCAGGTAACATTAAGATTACCGGACTAGAAATTCAGGAAGCAATGGTTAAGCGGGCTCAAAGGAGTGTGGAGTATAACCTCTTACAGAAGCAGGTGGAAATTGTCCGGGGAGACCTGCAGGAGATAGACAAATATTTCCCGGCAGCATCGATAGATCTGGTTTTAAGTAATCCCCCCTTCTGGAGCAGTAACGAGGGACATTTAAGTAAAAACCCGGAAGAAGCCTGTGCCCGCCATGAAATAGCTATGGACTTAAACGCTCTTATCCGGGCTGCAGCTTACCTCTTAAGGCCGGGAGGGAGCTTTTGCCTTATTCACCGTGCGGAGCGCTTGACTGATATTATAAACACTTGTACTGTGAATAAACTCTTACCCGTCCGCCTAAGGACGGTTCATTCTTTCTGGCAGGAAGAAGCCAAGCTAATTTTGCTGGAGGCGCAAAAAAGAAAACAGGGGCGATTAAAGCTGCTACCCCCGCTGGTTATCTATAATAAGCCAGGTGAATATAGCGAAGAAATTAACCGATTTTATTATGCTGGAGAGGAAAGATAATTATGGGTAAACTTTATATATGTGCTACTCCCATAGGCAATCTGGAAGATGCCAGCATAAGGTTACTTAAAACCCTGCGCCAGGTAGATATAATAGCTTGTGAGGATACCCGCCAGACTTTAAAACTTTTAAACCGCTACAAAATCAAGAAACAGCTCATAAGTTACCATGAACATAGTAAACCGGAAAAAGAAGATTATATTATTGAGTTACTTCGGGAAGGGAAGGACATAGCCCTGGTATCTGATGCGGGTATGCCAGCCATATCTGACCCCGGAGAGCGTTTGGTTAAAAAAACTATTACAGCAGGTGTTAAACTTGAAGTGATACCCGGTCCTTCTGCGCTAATATCGGCTTTAGCTGTTTCCGGGATGGATACTACCGCCTTTGTATTTGAGGGTTTTTTGCCCCCACGCAGTGCCAAGAGAAGAGAACGACTAGAGATATTAAAAGAGGAAACACGTACCATAATACTTTATGAGGCACCCCATCGCCTGTTGGCCTGTCTGAAGGATATACAAGAAATTATGGGCGAAGAGCGTAAGCTGGCCATCGCCCGGGAACTGACTAAAGTCTATGAAGAGGTTAAAAGGGATAGTGTTTCTGAGCTCTATGAATACTTCAACCATAACCCGCCTCGAGGGGAGATAAGTATAATTATCCAGGGCAGAACAATAGAAGTAGAAGCCAGAACACTTGCTGAAATAGCCCAAGAGGTGGAAGAGTTGCTGGAACAGGGAATAGATAAAAAAGAGGCCTTCAAGACGAAGGCCCGCGAGTACGGGATTAAAAAATCCATGCTCTACAATTATTTTGTTCAATCTAAATAAAATTAACTATGTATTAACCTACTTGTTTGGTTAACTCAGTAAGACAGTTTCTGCAGAGATTTTTACCTTTATAATTAAATACTTCTTCGGCATTACCGCAGAATATGCAAGCGGGCTCGTACTTTTTGAGTATAATTTTTTCGCTATCAACATAGATTTCCAGAGCATCTTTTTCTTCAATACCCATTGTGCGTCTCAGTTCTATGGGAATAACAATACGACCCAGCTCATCAACTTTTCTTACTACACCGGTTGATTTCATCATAACTACAACCCTCCTCCGTATACAAAAATAGCCCCTCACCGCAAATATACCATTGCTGGGATAAATAGTCAAGTATTTTTCTACAAATTCAGACGAAAAATTAAAAATTTGAGTATATATTTGTTTTATTTTGTGCTAATAATGTATGAAAACGCAATATGCTCCGTTTTTTTCAATTACTGGTATTCTTCCCGAAGTGCGGATATCAAGCCTGATAATATGTAAAACTATTAAAAAAACGTTCCTAATTGTTTGCTGTATAGGACAAGTTTGCTTATTATATAAAAGGAAACCGGGGATAAGAATTAAGAATTAAAAATTGAGAATTATCGTTATCCGGCACTCAGTAGTGGTAAAATTACTATTAATCTGAGTGAAAAGTGGGTTGAATACCGGGTGGGCGAGGATGGCAGAGTTAGGGAAGTATCCCTTATCCCTTATCCCTTACCCCTCACTCTAGACAACTAATCAGGTTCTAAATTCGAAGTTATTTACTAGACAACTTTGTTATGTCTAGTTTCTCATTAAATTAGCAGGAGGGACTAAAGTGCAGAACAGAAAAAGTTATTACATCACTACCCCTATTTATTACCCCAGTGATAATTTACATATAGGCCATGCCTATACCACGGTGGCAGCTGATTGCATGGCTCGTTTTAAGCGAATGCAGGGATATGATGTTTTTTACCTGACCGGAACGGATGAGCATGGTCAGAAAATAGAGAAAGTAGCTCTGGAAAAGGGCAAACAACCATTAGAATACGTAGAAGAGATAGTAGGGAATATCCGTAACCTGTGGGATACCCTGTTAATAACTAACAATGACTTTATCCGCACCACGGAAAAACGTCATGAAGAAGTGGTCCAGAAGTTATTTCAAAAGGTTTATGACCAGGGGGATATATTTATATCACAATATGAAGGCTGGTATTGCACCCCCTGTGAAACCTTTTTTACCCAGCGCCAACTTGAGGACGGTAAATGCCCCGACTGCGGCCGGGAAGTAGAACTCCTGAAAGAAGAAAGCTATTTTTTCAATATGGGCAAATATGCTAATCGCTTGCTGGAACATATTGAGAATCACCCTGAATTTGTTCAACCCCAATCCCGACGCAATGAAGTAATTAACTTCATTAAGATGGGGTTGGAGGATTTGTGCGTATCCCGCACTACTTTCCGCTGGGGAGTACCGGTACCCTTTAACCAAAAACATGTAGTTTATGTCTGGTTTGACGCCCTGATAAACTATTTAAGCGCTATCGGATATGGCAGTGATGAAGAGAAATTTAACCGTTACTGGCCCGCTGATGTGCATCTGATGGCCAAGGATATCATCCGTTTTCATGCTATTATCTGGCCAACCATGTTGATGGCCCTGAACATTCCCTTACCGAAGAAGGTTTTCGCCCATGGCTGGATAATGCTGGAAGGTGGTAAAATGTCGAAATCAAAAGGGAATGTCATTGACCCTCGTATTCTTATCAAAAAATATGGGGTAGATGCGGTACGCTATTACCTAATAAAAGAATTGAGCTTTGGCCAGGATGGTATCTATTCAGAAGAAATGCTGGTTAACCGGATTAATTCTGACCTGGCCAATGATCTGGGTAATTTAATTAGCAGATCAGCCGCTATGATAATCCGCTATTTTAATGGGCAAATCCCGGCGGCTAATGATAGCCAAACGGTAGATTTGGAATTGCAAAGTTTAGCCAAACAGGTATACCAGGAAGCTACTGCTAAATTAGAGAACCTTGATTTTTCTGCCTATCTGATTACGGTTATGAAGCTGGTTTCTCGGGCTAATAAATATATAGATGAAACCGAGCCCTGGTTGCTGGCTAAAGAAGAAAGTAAAAAGAGTCGATTGGCTACCGTAATGTATAATCTGGCAGAATCTATACGAATAATACTAACTATGCTGGCTCCGGCTATGCCTACACTGCCTGAGCGGGCCAATCGGCAAATAGAAGTTTTCGATAATCCTGGCCAAATTAAATGGGAAGAAGCCGGAGATTGGGGCCTGGTTAAAGCCGGTGCTGCAGTTAAAAAAGGTGAAATATTATTTCCCCGTATTGATTTAAAAACGTTGGAGGAGGATAATACCGTGAATGAAAACAAGGTAGATACCGACAATAAGACCACAAAAGAAAAAGAGGAAACTAAAGAGCCCGAATATATAAGCATAGAAGATTTTGCTCGGGTAGATTTGCAGGTGGCCGAGGTAATAGCCTGTGAAAAAATGGAGAAAGCAGACAAACTGTTGGTCTTGCGAGTACGTTTAGGTGATGAGGAACGTACCGTAGTCTCAGGCATAGCAAAACACTATCAGCCTGAGGAACTGGTAGGTAAAAAAGTGGTTTTAGTAGCCAATCTTAAGCCCACCAAACTGAGAGGAACACTTTCCCAGGGTATGATCCTGGCTGCATCTGATCCTGATGATAAAGATATAGAGGTTTTAACCCTGGATCGCATAGCGTCTGGTAACCGGGTAAAATAATCACAGTAAAAAATGTTTCGCATAATTGTAGTTACTTCTTGTGGAGGGTTAATTAATGTTAATTGATAGTCATGCTCACTTGCAGGATGAAGCCTTTCTGGATGATCTGCCTGAAGTTCTACAGCGGGCTAATGAAGCCGGTCTGGAGAAAATTATATGTATTGGCTATGATTATGAATCATCCGCAGAGGCAGTAAAACTTGCACAAAAACACCCCCAGGTTTATGCGGTAGTAGGGGTACATCCACATGATGCCAAAACCCTGAAGGAGGAGACCATAGCAGGTTTATACACGTTAGCCCGCGAGCCCAAGGTGGTAGCTATTGGGGAAATCGGGTTAGATTTTTATCGCAACCTGTCTCCTCGTGATTTACAGGAAAAAGCCTTTATAGCACAGATAAAACTGGCTCAGGAACTGTACAAGCCTATTGTTATACATGACCGTGATGCTCATCAGGAGGTCTTTAGTATAATCAAAAAAGAAAAAGCAGGCCGCAATCAAGGAGTATTACACTGCTATTCCGGACACCTGCCCCTGGCCATAGATTTAATGAAGGAAGGATTTTACATATCCTTTGCCGGGCCTTTGACCTATAAGAATGCTAAAAAAACTGTGGAAGTAGCAGGTAAAATCCCATTAGACCGGATTTTAATTGAAACTGACTGTCCTTATTTAAGTCCCGAACCACTACGGGGAAAACGTAATGAACCAGCTAATGTGAGCCATATAGCTGAAAAACTGGCAGCAATTAGAAACAAACCCGTCGAAGAAATTGCCTACCTTACCGCACTAAACACTAAACAAGTCTTTCGCATAAATGACTAAGGAGCCCTTAAAAGGCTCCTTTTTTTGGCGCGGAACCCGCAAAACAATTAGAAAATAATAGCCTGTAGGGGCGAACCCGTGTGTTCACCCCTGGATTGAGCAGTTGTTCTGGATTTACAGGTCAACCGGGCAGACACATGGGTCTACCCCTACAATACTCATCCCTAACCCCTCACTCTAAACAGCAGTCAAGTTTACAGAGTCGAAGTATTTACTCGACAACTTAATTATTACGCTTATTTACGTATTAACCACCCATGAATGCGGGACACACAACCACTTATGAAAATAGAGATTGGTCTAATAGATCTTGATTTATGTTTTTATAAAAATTCAGTGTTCATCTGTGCCCGAAGGGTCTGTGTTATCTGTGTCTATTTTCTAATTAAATTCGACTTATTTAGTAATTGGAAAAAAATGTTTTTCAGCAAAGTTTTTACACCTTTAGGAATAAAATAAGAGTAGGACGATAATAATTAAGTAAGTAGCTTTTTATGGGGCAGTAACCATAAAAAGTAAACATTAGCCAGCAAATGTCAATAAGTTTGACTTATGACCGGGGTTATGGCTAAAATGTTGTTTGTATTCAAACTATTTACAAACAAGTAGTTTGAATGAAAGGGAGGAGAGTTATGGGGATTGTCTGGTCTAGGAAGAGGACTATCCTGGCAGCCGCGATTCTCTTTATAGTCGTACTAGGGGTAAGTCTCTTTTTTGCCTTACAAAAACCAGTTACTATTGCAGTCGATGGTAAAATAATCAAAAGCGGAGTTTTTTTTACAAGTACAGTTGATGCAGTGTTGGAAAAAGAAGCTATAGAATTGGGTAATCATGATAGGGTACAGCCTTCTCTTAATAGTAAAGTAAAGAAGAGTACACGTATAGTAGTAACCCGCGCCTTTCCGGTAAAAGTTATTGCCGATGGAAGCAGTAAAGAAATAATTACCACTCCAATAAGTATCAAAGAAGCCATTCGCCTGGCCGGGTTTGAATTAGGGGAAAAGGATATCGTAAAAACGGTTCCGGTTCCAAAGACTGTTCCCAATCAGGAAATAGAAGTAATAAGGGTTACTGAGAACGAGGTTAAAGTAGAGGAACCTATTCCCTGTGGGGTTGAGCGGACCAGCGACAACACCCTGGAAAGAGGCTTAACTAAAACTATAAGTGCGGGAAAGGACGGCTTGACCAAAAACACAGTAAGAATTACCTATCATAATGGTCAGGAGGTAAAACGGGAGGTAATTAATAGTGAAACCCTGGTAGAACCTAAAAACCGGGTTATTGCTATGGGAACTATTACTGCTGTTTCCCGTGGAAATCAACTCCTCAATTTCCGCGAAGCTCGCTATATGGAAGCCTCAGCCTATACTTATACCGGAAACCGGACTGCTACTGGGAGAAATCCCGAGGTAGGAATGGTAGCGGTTGATCCACAGGTTATCCCTATGGGTAGCAGAATGTATATTGAAGGCTATGGTTTTGCTCGCGCAGCTGATACGGGCGGGTCAATAAAAGGCAATCGCTTGGATATATTTTTGGAAGATCGTTCCCAATGCTTGAATTGGGGGCGCAGAACCGTGAAGGTTTATTTATTAGACTAATTTTAAAAAAATGACCTCCTGCTTTATTTAGAAGTAGGAGGTTTTTTTATGCTATTTTTTTGAATTTTCCATACTTTTCCTCGGTTTAAAATACTGTAATGACCCCAAAATAAAACAGGCAATAAAAAAGGAGGTGATCCATCATTGCGTAAAATCTTTACACTATTATTATGCATAAGTTTCCTACTTATAAGTCTGATGGGATGCCAGACTGCAGCAAAAAAGCCTATGACTCCAGAACGTAAACCTGGTGTTACAACCAAGAAACCCACTACGGAGATGACTGCCAGCGAGAGACGGGTAATGGCTAATAAGCTATCCAAAATGGCCGAGAATGTAAAAGGAGTAAAAAGGGCCAGTGTAGTAGTTTCCAGTATAGGTATGACTAATACTGGAAATACCGCAACCACTAACAAAATGACCAATACTAATGCTGCTCGAACTAATTACAGCGGTCAGGTGGTAATGGTAGGTTTAACCTTGGAACCAACTGCAACCAGAGATGCTGCTACCCTTAATAAGGTTAAAAGCACAGTAGCCAATAAACTTAAGGCCAGTGACCGGCGCATTTCCCAAGTTCTGGTGACAACCGATCCTAATTTAATTAAACGGATTAACGATGTGGCGGCAGGTATTATTGAAGGCAAACCAATACAGAATTTTCAGAAAGATATTAATGATATAAGTGGCAAACTGAAACAACAGCGAACAGCATTTTAACAATCTTTAACCCCGGAGTATAAATATCCGGGGTTTTTTTGTACCTTTTTACCCAGGCTGGGGATTTCACTACTGGTGCCAAGTGAAAATTTTTGCTTAATAGTGATTTATAGTATAATAATTAAAAGAAGATGAGAGGAATGATACAAGCAGTATCTTTATCACAAATCCGAGAATTGATGCGTCGCCATGAATTTTTCCCCCGTAAAAAATGGGGTCAAAACTTTCTTATAGACGGCAATATATTAAATAAAATAGTAACATCTTGTGATTTAAATCAGGATAACTATGTTGTTGAAATAGGCCCTGGTCTAGGTACCCTTACCATGAAATTGGCTGAAAATAGCCGCGGAGTACTAGCCATAGATATAGACCGGGATTTGCAGGTGATGCTACAAGAAGTATTGGTCGGATATAATAACGTACAACTATTATTTGCTGACATATTAGATGTAAACCTGGAAGAAGAACTAGTAAAAGCCTTTGCTCTTTCTACAGTCCAGCCTTATCAAGTCTGCGCTAACATCCCTTATAACATAACTACTCCGATAATTTTTTACCTCCTGGAAAAATGTCCTCATTTACAATCTGCTACCTTAATGATGCAAAAAGAAGTAGCGGATCGGATTATGGCGAGTCCTGGAGGGAAGGATTATGGCTTACTTACTCTAACCACTTCTTATTATGCTCATAGCAAGCTGCTTATGAATGTATCCCGTAATTGCTTTTATCCCCGGCCAGAGGTTGATTCAGCTGTATTACGGTTAACACCTTGGCAGGAACGGGTAAAAGTGAATAACGATATGCTTTTTAAGCAACTGTTGCGGGCTTCATTCCAGAAACGCAGAAAAACTATGCTAAACATTTGTACTGATTTTTCAGGACAGGATAAAAACCAGATTCGGGCATGGCTGGAGCAGTGGGGGATATCGCCCTTGTCCCGGCCGGAAAACCTCAGCCTGAATGACTTCGTTGTACTGGCCAATAACCTGCCCTTACAGGAGGAGTAATTATGGTATTTCACAGTCCCAGTAAAGGTAAAATGAAACTAAACGAAGTAATAATAGACATCCTGGACTATATCAGCGAAGATGTTACACGGTCTTATAAACTCCTGGTAGGCAGTGATTCACATCCCCATCAGCAGGGAACCTGTTTTGTCAGTGCCATTATAATTCACCGTCAGGGTAAGGGTGCCCGCTACTACTATAACAAATCTATGGAGCAAAAAATTAAAAGCTTACGTCAGCGCATTTTTTATGAAGCTTCTCTTAGCCTGACCCTGGCTGATCAAATTTCTCACCTCCTTAAAGAAAACGGGCGGGAAGATATGAAAGTGGAAATACATTTAGATGTTGGTACCCACGGTGAAACTAGAGAACTGATTAAAGAGGTTACGGGAATGATAGTAAATAGTGGTTTTGCTGCCAGGATTAAACCTAATGCCTGTGCTGCCAGCAAAGTAGCCGACAAATATACTAAATAAGGAGATATTTTTATAGATTGTTGGCGAAAAAACCTTGTATTTAGCGAGATTTTTGGTCGATTTACGAGTTGACATCAGAATTGTTTTCTAATATACTATTTATTTCACTATTGACTTT
>DIRQ01000044.1:14769-36420 GCA_002424365.1 Syntrophomonas sp. UBA5432
TTTATCTCTGCTCTGATATAGAATGGTAAGTGATATTTCTATAAAGAGGGTGGTAGTGTGAGTTCTCCCAGGGCTTTATCAGATATAAAAAGAGACCTGGAATCTTTTGTGGGTAGCAAGATTAGGTTAAAGGCCAATCGGGGAAGGAACCGCATCGTAGAAAGAGAAGGTGTCTTGGAGTCCATATACCCCAATATATTTGTAATAAAATTGAACGAGAGAAAAATTGAGCGGCGGGTTTCATACACTTATGCCGATGTTCTTACTGAAACGGTTGAACTCTTCGTTTATGATAAACAGGACCTGGAAATCCGTATAGCTTCCGCTAATAATTAAACAATAAATAAGGTAGTAATTACTGCATGAACCTCATGCAGTTTTTTTTGCTTAATTTCTCGCAATACTCAGCCCAATCTTTACTCGTATTAATTCCATCGCTATTTCCTTCCTAATCCCATAGCGAAAGCTTTGCTCTAAAAGGCACATAGCAGCTTTCGCATCTTTCAATCTACAGGATATAACCCAGGATCAAAGTAAACAGGGCAGATACACAAGTTAAGCCCGTACAACCCTTACCCCTCACTCTAGACAGTTAGTCAAGTTCATAAATTCGAAGTTATTCACTCGACAACTTAATATTAACGCTGATTTACGTATTAATCATACTTCACCCAAATTCGTAATATAAATTAGCATTAGTGGGAAAAGAAGGTGAAAGAGTGGAACAGGCCTTTTCTATATGGTCACCGGTAATCATGGCTCAGCTCAAAACACCTCGCCACCTGGGGGGGGAACATAGTTATCCCTCTGAGCGATTTCATCGTAGCCTGGAGGATCTTAGGGTAAAAATAAAGCAGTCAGAAGTGCTATCCCAGGGGCAGGCAGTGGAAGTGCGGGTCAAAGTAGATATACTATGTTTGTTAGAAGACGATCAGGGTAGCATGCATCTGGTCAAGAAAGAAGAAACCCTAAAAGAAAGAGTATCCTACAGTGATTTTGATCAAGCCCTGGAACGTAAAGAGTCTATACGTTTTGTTATTAACATCAAAGATATTTCCTGTGATGGAGAGCTGAGCAATGGAAAAATCAGAGTTAGATTCTTTATCGAATATAATATTATTGCTACCAGGGAACAGGTGGTTAGGCTGTGGGTTGGAGAACAGGGTGAGATAAGCAAAGAATCCCTTAACCAGCTATTTGAACGCCTAGAAGAAGAAGTAGCCCGGTTAGCAGGGGAGAACCAGGAATTACATAGAAAAATATTTTTTTATCAGCGGGATATATCTAGTCTCAAAAGGGGCATTCGTAAACTGGAAAAACGGAACGCTGGATTGCTTAAAGAAGTAACATATCGAGAGCAGGAATCAGAAACCCTGCGAAAAAGTCTACAGGAGAAAGAGGCACGGATATACCGTTTGCAGCAGTACTCCGGGGCTTGGTCCAATCCGAAACTAGCCGAGACTTTGGAGGAAATGCCAGAAGCTGAACCTGGTTTGGGGCGACGGATAAAAAAGTTGTTTTTGAACAACCTGCTCTAAACATCAGAGAAAAGGAAATAGGAAATAGAAATAGGAAAAGGGACGGATTTTACGGTTTTAACTGTGAGGTCCGTCCCTTTAGTATTAAACCGTCCTGGCCAGAGGCCCCTTGCCCCTCACCCCTCACCCCTCACTCTTGAATTAGTCAGATTCTAAATTCGCAGTTATTTACTAGATAGCTTTATCACCAACGGGTTTTTCTAAATACTTTGTAACCAAATGTGAACACTTTTCATAGAATAGGATAACTGCCGAAAAACGGAAGTGAAAGTTAATCTACCGGGAGGTGTTTGCAATTAAGGAACGAGAGGTTAAAGAGGAGGAACGAACTCCGGAAATAAACGTAAAAACTAAGACATATCAGGCCATTCCTATTAAGAACGCTCGCGAAGAGAGCATGTTTATGGTTACCACTGCCCGTAAGAGTAATATCGAAATGAACTATTCTTGCCCTGAATGCGGGGGACGAATAAAAAAACAAGAACTTGAGAAGTGCCCTGACTGTGGTGGTGATTATTGCAGCCAGTGTTTGCAGGACCATGATTGTGAAGCCGAGTAAGTCAGCGGGGCGAGTCAAGGACGGTTCCTTTGAATCGCCTTGACTCGGAGATGTATTTTTTTGACTCATGACAGGAGGACGTAAGTATGAATACTATACCTGGAATAATTTATCCTCCCACCCTGGACTTTGAATACCTGGTGCAACGTCCACAGCAATTACTTAAGAGTATATCCCAGCTGGGGATAATCGTTTATTTCCTAAACCGTCCAGCTTATCATCAAGCCTTTTACCAGGGAATTGAAAAGTATAATCGGAACTTCTTCCTGTTTCACCATATGGAGCCTTCTTATCCGGCTACTACCAGGCCAATAGTATATTATAGTAATCCATCTCAGATTGACATCATTCGCGGTTATAACCCTTGCCTGATAGTGTTTGATAGTCTGGATGAACCAGTGGGCGAGTTCTCCGCCTGGCAGCCGTTTTACTACCAGGCGGTCGCTTCAGCCGACCTGGTACTGGCAGCCTCAGACAAGCTATATACCCGCGCTCAAGCAATTAATCCCCACACCTGCTTAATTCCCAATGGGTGCGATTTTAATTACTTTAAAAGGGCTAGGAGCAATCAATTAGCCCCCCCTGATTTGCCCAAACTTAAACGGGCGGTAATTGGTTACATGGGAGCAGTTGCCAGTTGGTGTGATTTAGAACTGCTGGATAAGTTAGCCCAGGTTTTTTCTGACTGTAGCTTAATAATAATTGGCCCTTTATATAATGTACGTAATATTCCCCTACGCCCCAATATCCACTGGCTTGGGTATAAAGCTTACGAGGAGCTAATCTATTATGCCAGTTATTTCGATGTGGGTATCATCCCTTTTAAACAGAGCGATATGACGGTGGCGGTTAACCCTATCAAGATGTGGGAATACATGGCTATGGGTATTCCGGTAGTTACTACAGCACTGCCCGAAACCCAGAAATACAGTGAAGAGCTATATTATTCGCCTGGGCGAGAAGATTTTATTAACAATGTCAGGCTGGCTCTAAAACAAGAAAACTGGGAACGGTGTGAGCGCAGAATGACCCTGGCTCAGGAAAATTCCTGGATGGCCAGGGCTGAAGAAATGCTTATAGCTATACAGGAGCGTCTAAACGCAAAGGGTATTAAGCACCAGGAAACCCTACCGGTTCCCGGTAGGACCACTCCTTATCACTGCAAAAACTGGTTTTTCAAAGGGGAGCATGTTCGCTTCCAAAGTCCGGCTAAACAATATGCAGTGCCACGGCAGAGGAGGAATAGAGATATAGCTATTAGCGCTACAACCCCGGTGTTATCAGAGAACGGGAGCGGAAATAAGCATCTGACGATCTCCGGCCAACACCCAAAAACCTTCCGCTATAAAAACAAGAAACGATATTTGCCAGGTGAATACCTATGCTAAAGGTAATGATAGGCTGCCCGCTGCGTGACCGGGCCTGGATTTTACCACGTTACCTGGATTGTCTGGAAAAACTACATAGAAATACATTCCAGCCCCAATATTGTTTTATTATTAATGACTGCACTGACCACAGCCCCCAAATACTAGCTGAATTTGTCCACAGGCAACCAGGAATAGTAAGATTAATTGAAAAAAATTATGATTATCCTGGCGGTCATCGTCGGGGTCAATATAAATTTGGACGATTAGCCGAACTACGCAACCTGCTCCTTAAAGCCTTTCTAGAATCAGATTGTGACTATCTATTTTCCCTGGATAGCGACATCCTGGTACCCCCAGGTACCCTTAGCCGATTAGTAGAAGATGATTGTGACATAGTATCGGCTCTGGTATGTAATGGTCATGAAATTGGAGATCCCGGCATTTATAACATCTTACAACGGAGTAGTGATGGCAGCTATAAACATATACGTGATTTCCCCCGGGATCAAATATTTCCGGTGGATTGCACCGGGGCGGCTTACCTGATTAAACGAGCAGTAATAACAGCCGGGGTCCGCTATTCCAACCAGCGAGGGGGAGAGGACATTGCTTTTTGTGAAGCTGCAAGCAACCGGGGATTTAATATCTTTTGCGATGGCCGGGTGGAATGTTTACACCTCATGCAGGAGGGGTGAGGGGTAACAGCTGCTGAGTGTAAGGGGATTGCCATAACTCCTTACCCCTCACCCTAAACAATAAATCAACTTACTAATTTGACGTTATTTACAGGGAAACTATGTTATTTATGTCTATTATCTTAGTACACAGTAGCTTTAGCTTTCCTTTAAAATTTTAATAAAAGATCCGAGTAAATTGTCGCTTTTCTTAATCTGGATAATCACACTTTGTTCCTTTCTTTCATAGTATAAGCTAGAAATTTGCTCTTACAAATTTCAACAAAGGCCCTTGCAGGCAAGAAAAAAAGAGAACAAAGGAGGGGAGAGTAACATGGCTGGACTAAAGTGTGAATTTCCGGACGGTTGTAGATTAGATTTGTGGGCAAAGGTAATAAAGGCAAAATTCATCGAAAAACAAGTAAAAGTTCTGGATACCGTGTTTTGTGTGCCGGATGAGCAGGTAGGAGGAAAAGTAACCTGTGTAGAGGACATTAAAGTTAAAGTCATCCAGAAATTTGAGGATGTTGCATGTTTTAACAAAGTAAAAATCTTTATCGATTACGAAGTAGTTCTGTTTGTTATAGTGGATGGCGAATACCAGATTATCACCGTAACTGACCGGTTTGAAAGGAACATTGAGCTTGATGAGTTTGATCCGCCCCTTACCTCTGAGGAATTCAGAGAGGAAATCGAACAGTCCGAATTAATTCTAAAGAATTGGACCTTTGATTATGAAATCAAGGGTAATTGCGAAGATCCTGGCAACCCCTGTAATCTTACCACCCCCGTTAGGGGAACTTGTATCGGACTCAAAGTATATGTAGATATTATCGACAAACTGGGTAAGATGCACGATGTTATTGTATATGGTGAATTGGATCCGGAAGTAGAATTCTAGGGAACCCCCTGTCCACTTAATGCTCGGCTTCTGCCGGGCATTAAGTTTTCCAATATGGAGGTGCTCAGGTGGCAGTGGTAAGAATAGACCGTAAACAAAAAAATATAATGCGTAGCCAGCTTGAGAAAGTGCTGGAAATGCAGAAAGAAATTGACCATAAAATAGATAATTTTCGCAAAGATACTGAAGTACCTGAATACCAGCAGTTCTGGGAAGAGCTAAGGACTACTAACGTTGAAACCATGCAGAGACTATCTCGCTTCATGGTTCGAAAATGCAATCGCTGAATATAACCTGGCGGGGTCAGTTGGCCTTTTGAGGTGACAAACATGAAGAAACTGGGACTGGCACTCGGTGGTGGCGGCCTTAGAGGACTTGCTCATATAGGTGTATTACAGGTGTTGGAGGATCATAATATTCCGCTTTCTATTATATCGGGAACTAGTGTAGGAAGCATAATTGCAGCTCTTCACGTTAGTGGCTTTTCTGCCTATCAAATGGAGCACGAGGTTATGAAATTAAAACCACGTGATTATTTAGATTATAATATCAGCGGATTAATCAGACATTTTCTAGCTTGTTTTTTCCCAGCCATAGATAACAATATAGATGGCATTATAAAGGGTAAGCGCCTGGAAAAAACAGTAAATCACTTAACGGGAGGCAGAGAATTACGGAATAGCAAAATCCCACTGGCTATTATAGCCTGTGATATAGATAGCGGGCGGGAGATTATTTTCTCCAGTCGGAAAATTCCGTTGCAAGGTAATGATGTCTTGCTTATAGAAGATGCCCGCTTAAGTCAGGCTGTACGGGCCAGTACAGCTATACCTGCGGTCTTTATTCCCTATCACATGCAGGGAATGCAGTTGGTGGACGGGGGAGTTCGCAGCATGGTGCCGGTGACGGTTCAGAAGCTTCTAGGTGCCGAGTATGTCCTGGCCATTAATCTGGGACAGGAGGTATATGACCATTCGGTAGAAGGAATACCTCAGATAATCAATCGAACTATAAGTATCCTGGCCTACGAAACTTCAGCTACGGAGCAAAAAATTTACGCCCATATGGTTATTTATCCTCGGATAGGTGAAGTAAAACTGCACGATCTCCACCGGGCCCCAGAAATTATTCGAATTGGTCGACGGGTTATGAAAAAAAGAATTGATGAATTAAAAAAGGCCCTCTTTGCTTAATAGTGTAACAGACAGACAGTAATTTACATATAATAACGACAAAGCATAAGATTAGCCGATACAGCGGGTCAAGGCAGGGAGGAGGTTAAAATGGCTACTGATAAATTCGAACATGCTACTTTCTACCTGACCAAAAATCAGGTAAATCAGATAAAAGAACTGGCAAAAACCAATCAAATATCTCGTAGTGCTCTGGTGCGAATGATTATAAGGGAATACTTGGCCAGGCAGGGGGAAGATAAAGGAAAGTAAGGCTTCATTTATGAGGGGTACAGGAGTTAAGTTAGATGCTTGTAATGTGGGTGCAAGCATCTTTTTTTGTGGCGATTATTCCCTATTATACTCTATCTTTACTATCCCGGCACGGTATATGCACTCATATACTTTTTTAGGGTTTTCCCGGTGGAGCTACTTTTTTACTGAAGGTTTCTATCTGATCCTCTCTATTGATTCTAATTCTCTTTAATTCATAAATATTTTGATTAATCAAGGCTTCACCGTAATTAACCGTTATAGCCACCTTGTACCCGCATTTCGCTAGATAATCTATAGTGTTTTTATCATACAGACCGCAGGGATAACAAAAGGAATAAACGTTGTCATTGATTATGTTTTCCAGTAGCGTTTTAGATTGATTTAATTCTATTTCCAAATCTGCATTTCTTAAATCACAATGGGAATGCGAGTGGGAGGCAATTTCCATCCCATTTCTATGCATTTCCTGGATCATACTCTCATTTACATATCCAGAATGATTAAATTTATCGGTAATAATAAAAAAGCTTGCCACCATCTCTCTTTTAATTAACTCCGGCATGACAAAGTCATACATGCTCCTATAGCCATCGTCAAAGGTTAAAATAATCGAATTAGTTGGTATCGGTTTACCATATTCCCAATGTTGGTATAAATCACGTAGAGTAATCGTATTATAGCCGTTCTTTTTCAATATATCTAAATGTTGTTCAAAAATTGCAGGTTCAACATACAACTGGTTCGTATTTTCGGTAGCATACTTCGGCGGTATCGCTACTTCGTGATACATTAATATTTTTATATTCTTGACCCTGTCTGCAGGTATGTGATGGTCTGCTGCCTTCTCCGTCATAATGAGGTTCATTTCTTCCTCGGTTTGCCCCCGGGTAAAGACAAATGCAATCCTGGTACTAGCATCCCACTTAACGCTAGCCCCCATATACTCACTGATAAACCTTAAAGGTACCATGGTACGTTTACCCATAATAACAGCTGTGGTATCCATTACCCTGGTCATACCATTAACCATAACTTCTTTCTTGCCGATAGTTAACAAAATATCGCTATCAGGAAGGGTAGCGTGGTTTTTATTTTTAACTTTTGCTTGTCTGCTTGCATTCAACCAATCAACCGTTGCTCCCAGTTCTTCGGCAGGAAACCTGATGGGTACGAGAGTACGGTTATTATCATCAACAATCGGCTTCTGGTCGGCAAAAACAACCATTTTCCCGTCTACACATATTCCTACTATATCTGTTGCTGCATTAGCCGTCCCGCTTGTTCCTGCTGCAAGCTCCAGTATAACCAAAACCAGAGCAATACAGAAAACTGTTCCCCAAAAACCCTTAATAAGGTTGTATTTGATAAGCATAATCTATCATCCTTCTCTAAAAATGAGGCGGAGTCCAAATTGCTTTGATGAGCTTCATTTGATAATATATAGGATAAATTATTTTACTAAGAAAAGCGAGGAACTCTTTTTGAATCAAGATATGATTAAGCGGATTAATCAACTGGCTAAAAAGAAGAAAGAACAGGGGTTAACACCTGAAGAACTAAAGGAGCAGAAGGAGCTTTATGCGGTATATTTACGTCACATACGTAATCAGGTAAAAACGCAATTGGATAGCCGGGTGAAACCTATACACCAAACAGGATGTGACTGTTGCGCTGACCACCATCATCATGGAAAATGCCAGCATTAACTTAAAGTTTCCACCCCGTAAGTAAATCTTACGGGGTTTTTTAAATTTATATTGACAAAAGAGGAAGACAGGACTAACATAATAGTGTACTAGGCAACTAATGCACTAGAGGAGGTGGCCGGATGTGGAGTTTAATTCTTCTCAACCAATTTATAAACAGATAATTGATGATTTTAAGAAAAAGCTCATCCGCGGTGAATTGAAAGAGGGGGATAAGATACCGTCACAGCGGGAATATGCTGAAGAGGTCAGGGTTAACCCTAATACTGTACAGAGGGCTTACCGGGAAATGGAAAGTATGAATATGGTAGAAACCTTAAGAGGGCAGGGAACCTATATAAGCATTTCCGCTGACCGACTGGAGGAGATTAAGATGGAAATGGCCATAAACCTGGTTGACTATTTTATTAGTGAAATGGAGTCCTTGGGATATAGACAAAAGGATATGTTTAAGATACTTGAGCAAGAACAATCCCGCATGGAAGGAGAGCGCCGATAATGATAGAGTTTAAAAACGTAAGCAAAAGCTTTGGCAGCACTGTAGCCTTAGACGATGTCAGTCTTGTATTTCCAAGGGGGAAAATAATTGGTTTATTTGGCCCTAATGGAGCCGGCAAGTCCACCAGCATCAAGCTCATTATGGGACTAAACCGTCCTGACCGGGGCGAAATTAGGGTGGATGGGGAAAACCCCCAGAAAAAGAAACAGGATGTGGCTTATCTGCCCGAAATCGACCATCTCTACCCTTGGATGAATATCGCCCAGGCGGCGGATTTTACCCGTACTTTTTATGCCGACTGGGATGAGGCCAAATACCAGGAATTAATAAAATTTCTCAATTTGCAGGAGGACATGAAGATTTCCAAGATTTCTAAAGGCCAGCGGGCTAAAACCAAACTGCTTCTGACCGTTTCCCGGCGGGCACCTTATTTGCTAATGGATGAACCCTTGTCCGGCATTGACATTTTAACCCGGGAAGAGATTATTAATACTTTGATTAGGGATTATCGGGAAGGGGAGCAGACCATAATTATTTCTACCCATGAAATCGCTGAGGTGGAAAGCCTGGTAGATGAGGTAATTTTTCTGGATCGGGGCCAGGTTAAGCTGAGTGGCAATGCTGAGGATTTGCGGGTGGAAAGAAATATGTCCCTGGTAGAATTGATGAAGGAGGCGTTTAGAAATGCAGACTAGCAGCCTAAAGAAATTTTTTAAGCTCTATAGTAAAGAAATGCGGGAACTGCGTCCGGAGATTTTAGTAGTGCTGATAGCAACTCTGGTGCTTAACCTATTCTTTTATTTCAAAGCCCAGGAGCTTCCTGCCATGGTAATAGTTCCTTCCATGATGATGCTGGGTCTGGCAGGGTTTCTGCCTTTTATATCCTCATTTAAACTACTGGGGCGGGAATGGAATTCAAATACTATTTACCTGCTGCTGTCATTGCCGGTAAAGGGAGGAAACATTCTGGGTTCCAAACTGCTGGCACTGCTCACCCAGTATCTTATTGGTACGGTTGTAGTTACAACTGGTGGCGTTATCCTGACCTTTCTACTATTCCCCGAACCAGGATTAGCGGAGACCTTGAGACAGGTGCAGGCATCGGGTATAGATACTCGTTTACAGACCATAATCAGTTCTGGAGGGTTGTTTTACCTGATGAGTTTGGTAGGAATGGCTTATATAATTGCTATCAGTTTCTTTAGCCAGCTACTAGGTAAACTGGTAACGCGCTTTTCCGGCCTGATAACTGCAATCGTTTTCATAGCCACCTTCTGGTTGATGAACAAACTGATGACTCCTATCTGGCAGCAACTGGGGAACTACAACCAACTGCATATGAGCCAATTTAATTTCAGCATAGCTGCTTTCAACCAGTTAGTAGGGATGAACACCTTAATTATGTTGGCAGGCACGGCAATAGTTTTTGTTGCTGCAGTGCTAGTTTATAACCATAAAATCGAATTATGATAGGGTAGTAGTATAAACAAATTATATTATAAATGTTAACGACATTTTTGCTGCTGTCGCGAAAATATACTATAATTATGAACAGATGAATAATCTCCGAGTTTATATGCCTAAAATTGACACAAAATCATGGGGTATAAACCGTTAGGGTATAATCGGAAACGATTATGCCTCCCATTATGGAAAGGAGAGGATGCTTATGTAATAATTGTCGGGTTGCTATATGATTAGCTAACCCGATTTTTACTTATGTATTACCATAATACTATCGTGGAAGGAGAAAAGTATGAGAAAATTAGGTAAGAACAAACTACTTGCATTATTATTGGTTATGATGTTTTTAGTCGGAGTCATGGCTGGGTGCGGCAACCAGGCCACTGAACCCGAGAAAACTCCTGACAAAGCTGCTGAGCAGGGTACTCCCACACCGGACAATCCCAAACTAAAACTGGCTACCACTACAAGCACTCAGGACTCCGGACTACTGGATGTCCTAAAACCGGAATTTGAAAAAGACACTGGTTATGATTTACAGATTATTGCGGTAGGCACAGGTGCAGCTATAGAAATGGGCGAAAAGGGCGATGTTGATGTTCTGCTGGTACATTCCCGTAAAGCCGAAGACGAATTTGTAGCTGCGGGTTATGGCGTTAATCGTAAAGATGTGATGTATAACGATTTCTTAATTGTTGGACCTGAAAATGATCCTGCAGGCATCAAAGGTGAAAAAGACATAGTAGTAGCTATGAAAAAGATAGTTGACACAAAGTCTACTTTTATATCTCGGGGCGATGATTCAGGAACTCATAAAAAAGAGAAGTCAGTCTGGGATAAAGCAGGTATTACCCCGCAGGGTGACTGGTATAAATCTGTAGGCAAAGGCATGGGCGACACTTTCCGCATGGCCAATGAAATGAAAGCTTATACCTTGATTGACCGGGCTACCTTCCTGGCACTTAAGGATAAATACCAGCTAGTACCTGTAGTAGAAGGTGATGCCAGTCTCTTAAATCCCTATGGCGTTATTGCCATTAATAACGAAAAGTACCCGAATACCAACTTTGAAGGTGCCAATGCCTTCATCGACTGGATGGTTTCAGAAAAAGGCCAGAAAATGATAGGCGAGTATGGTGTAGATAAATATGGGCAGCAGCTATTTGTTCCTGATGCCAAATAATTTATAACTAATTGTTTAAAAACAGGAGATGGGGACCTATAACCCCTTCTCCTGTTTATTCAAAATAATTAATCCCCATACTCGCAAGGATAAAGGGAAGGGGACCGAAGGCCGCAAACAGGATACAACCACCGATGAAAATAGCAGATGGGGGTACATCTTGTTAGAATTAAATAGCACCCCTAATAGTAGCGTGTTAGTGCGTTAGTGCTACATCAGTTTGCCTTATGGGTATGTAATTCATATTTATCCCCCTACGGGGACACGGAATTGTACCTATCGGTACAATTTAGGTAGCAGTATGTTCAGTGTCTATTTTCTAATAAATTATGTTTTGGAGAATGATAAATGGATGTTATCTGGCAAGGCATAAAAGAAGGATTCTTATTAATAATCGCAATGGACCCGGAACTAGTACAAATAACCTTGCTCTCTATTCAGGTTTCTGTGTCGGCTTTATTATTAGCAGCTATTATGGGTATTCCCCTGGGTACCGTGCTAGCCTTAAAAGAATTTCCCGGACGTAAAACTTTACTTAATATCACCTATACCTTTATGGGGTTACCCCCGGTACTGGCTGGTTTACTGGTTTTTCTATTCTTAAGTACCAGTGGCCCTTTAGGATATTTTCAACTCATGTTTACCCCCACCGCCATGATTACAGCTCAGGTTTTACTGGGATTCCCTATAGTTTGTGGTTTAACTGCCCGGGCGGTTATGGCTCAGCCCCAGGAGGTATTTGATACTGCTGCTACCCTGGGAGCTACTCGCCGGCAGGCTAGTTGGGTTATTATAAGGGAGTCGCGTATGGGCATAATTGCAGCTTTGACTACTGCTCTGGGCAGGTTAATTGCCGAGGTTGGTGCGGTTATGATGGTAGGGGGAAACATTAAAGGGGAAACCCGGGTGCTTACCACTTCTATCGTACTAGAAACCAGGATGGGAAATGATAGTTCCGCCCTGGCTATAGGTATGGTCTTGTTGTTAATTGCCTTCTTAATCATGCTGTTAATACTTAGTTTGGAAAAGAGGACCTTTAAAGATGAACGCAGAATTCAAATTGTTTAATATAAGCAAACGCTATGGCCAGCGTGAGGTCTTAAACATAGATAACTTGGAAATAGGAGGAGGCCGGATTTACTGTATTCTGGGCCCCAATGGTGCCGGTAAAACCACCCTTTTCCGCATTATGTCACTCTTAACCTTAAATGATACCGGCAAAATACATGTATTGGGTGAGGAGGTTACCTGGCAAAAAAACCAGGTAGTACGTCTGCGGCGCAAGATGGCTATGGTAACCCAAACTTCCTTTATGTTTGAAGGTAGTGTTTACTATAATGTGGCTTATGGTTTACGGGTAAGGAATACACCCGCAGCGGAAGAAAGAAAAACAGTAAATGAGAGCCTGGAACTACTGGGGATGATGGATTTTATTAACCAGCCTGCCCGCAATCTGTCCGGGGGAGAAAGGCAAAAAGTTGCTATTGCCCGTGCCCTGGCGGTAAAGCCCCGGGTACTTTTTTTGGATGAACCTACTTCCAATATCGACCCAGCCAGTGCCCTGGATATTGAGCGCTATATCCAATATATAAACAAAGAAATGGGAACCACCATAATAATGGTAACCCATAACCTATTTCAAGCTCGCCGCCTATCGGAAGAAATATTCTTTATGTGGGAAGGAAAAATCATTGAAAAGGGCGAGAGTGAAGAACTGTTTGAACATGCCCAGGATAAACGAACCCGTTCCTTCATAAAAGGCGAAATAGTATTTTAAACTAAACAAGTCCGGGAACAGTCCCGGACTTGTTTATACCCACTATGCCAACCTGGGAATATTTTCGCAAACAGGTGAAATCGCCTGTTTTTTATTACGGGGATAAAGTTTATAATCCACCGACTCCCCGTTTAAATAGACCCGTCGGTTTAGGGCCTCCACCCTGGATCCCTGGTTAAGGATAATGTGAAAAACATCTTCTACTATGGGGTTCTCCATTCTACTAACAAACACCTTAAATTTGCCATACAGGTACATTACTCCTAGCTCATCGCTTTTTTCCATCTGTAAATCAACATAAAGCTGCTTGTCGTCCAGTTCTTGGGGAACTACATCCATGATATGGTATCTGCTGCTTCTATTATTGAGTATACGGCTAATCTCCATGGGGAGCAATTCTGGTTTCTTGTAACATTGTGGCACCATACTGCGATTTATATAAGTAATAATACTTTTAGGTATAGATGGGTGAGAAGCCGTTATTTCCATATCAAATAAAACCTGTATGCTGTACTGCAAAATTATACCTCCTAGAATTCATTACCCCCTTAAGCTTTAGTTTATAGCTAAACCAGGGGCTTTTCAACGACAATATACGCTAAAATTCTAGCCAAATTGGAACAAATACTCGAAAGAGGATGGTAAATCGGTATCCTCATTCCTCACCCCAACAAGTAATTCAAGTTATTAATTTGGCGTTATTTATATGAATACTTAGTTATCAATGCTTATGTTTTTGCCAGGTTTAAATCATGATTTTTAGGAAATAATTTTAGTACAGAGAGGGGGACATATTTGATGAAAAAAAACTTTTTTACAATCTTATTGGTATTATTCGCAATCTTACTGGGTTCTTATGCTTATATGGAATATAATCAACCCTTAAACCGAAGTGTACTACGGCTGCACGTGGTGGCTAACAGCGATTTACCTGCTGACCAGGCCTTAAAATTGGAGATAAAGGATCGCATAGTTACCCAGATGGGCAAAGAATTTAAAGATGTAGATTCGGCCCAGGAAGCACGCCGTATTGCTATAAGCAAAAAAGCTGAAATTAAGGAACTGGCTGAAACGATGGTGACTTCCCGGGGATATGATTATCCGGTAGAAGTTTATGTAGGAGAGTTTGATTTCCCCACCAAAAGCTACGGCAATCTGGTATTTCCCCAGGGTCGTTATGAAGCCGTAAGGATAGTATTGGGCGAAGGTGAAGGCAAAAACTGGTGGTGTGTCCTATTTCCACCCCTGTGTATGGTATCTTCATCTGATAAAGGTTTAAGTTTGGATAGTCCTGCTGAAGCTCAGGTTAGCCTGAAATGTTTAGAATTACTTCCACAGGGAGTTAAAGTAAAACTTTCTGGGAAATAATATATTAAAGCTAATTTACTTAAATCTCTACATTCCCCCCCTAATCGCGGGGAACGGCGCTAAGCCGTTCCCCCTTTTTTGATGATTTTACAGATAGGTCTAAGTATAAAGGAAAAATATTGGTCGTATGGAACTTTAGATATATAATTAAGAAATACAGGAGTAGTATAATGCAGACAGTAACTATAGAAGCACCCGCTAAAATTAACCTTACGTTGGATGTAAAAGGCAAACGTAGCGACGGCTATCACGAGCTGGAAACGGTTATGCATCAGATTAACCTTTTTGACCGTATAACCATAGAACCCAGGCCCTCAGGGATTAAGATAGACACTAACAGTATCTCCATTCCTCATGGTCAGGAGAACCTGGCTTATAAGGCAGCCCTAGTGATTTTACAGGAGTACCAACCAGGAGCGGGAGTTAAAATTTTTATAGAAAAGAACATACCGGTAGGTGCGGGGCTAGCAGGTGGAAGCACTGATGCGGCTGCGGTACTGGCAGGGATTAATCATTTATATAACTGTGGATTTTCCCGACCGCAGTTGCTTGAAATGGCTACCGCCATTGGTTCCGATGTGGCTTTCTGTCTGTCCGGGCAGTATTTTGAGTCTCAACCCGGAGAACTAGTGAGCCGAGGTTTTACCGCTATAGCTCGGGGGCGGGGGGAACTATTGGAACCATTGCCGATGAGAATCATACCTAATATAGTAATTGTAAAACCCGACTTTGAGCTATCAACCGCCCAGGTTTATTCTGAACTAGATTTAAAAGCAATTGAACAATTCCCCGATACCAGGAGTTTTTTGCAAGTATGGAATAAAGGCGATATTATAAACATATCCGTTTATATGGCTAATGTACTGGAATCAGTAAGCATAAGAAAAAAGCCGGAGATAGGAATAATAAAATCCCGGTTAATAGAAATGGGGGCGCTTAGTGCTTTAATGTCAGGTAGTGGGCCAAGTGTTTTCGCTATCTTCCCGGATAATGAAACGGCCCTTAAGGCATACCAGGTCTTTAAAAAAGACTACCAGGAAGTATACCTGCTTTCATCCTATAAAAGAGGTGATTAAAATGGAAGCTAAAAGACTGTTACCAGTAAATCTTGAATCCTATAAACCCCTGCGGGAGCTGGTTCTGGAGGCAATAAGGGAAGCCATAATTAATGGCAGCTTAAAACCGCGAGAGAGGCTGATGGAGATACAACTGGCGGAAGAACTGGGGGTTTCTCGTACTCCTGTACGTGAGGCCCTGCGCAAATTAGAATTAGAGGGCTTTATAGTGATGGTTCCTCGGAAGGGAGCATATGTTGCGGACCTTTCATTAAAGGATATTGCTAATGTATTTGAAATTCGGGCTGCATTGGAGGCATTAGCTGCAGGTTTAGCCGCGGAAAGGATAACTGATGAGGAATTAGAATACATGGAAAGGCATCTGGTGGAAAAAGGTGATGCTATTTCCCAAAATGACATGGAACGACTTGTGGCCATCGATACCGATTTTCATGAAGCTATCTACCGGGCCAGCCGTAATGAACGTCTTTTTGCCATAATTAATAACTTACGTGAGCAAATCCAAAGATTTAGAGCCACCTCCCTGGCTTATCCAGGTAGAATGAAACAATCTTTGGAAGAACACCGTATAATAGTAGAAGCCATCCAATCACGAGATGTCCAGGGTGCTAGGCAGGCAGCTCAGGAGCATATAGAAAATGCTGAGAATAGCATGATTGAATCTATAAAAAAAGACGGATTCCCTGATTAACGGAGGTATAAGAATGCAATATGATGCTATTATCCTGGCCGGGGGAGAGAGTAGTGGTGAGCTAAAAAAAATAGCTCCCTATGATAATGAAGCCCTGATTATAATAGGGAATTACCCTATGATTTACTATGTCTATCAGGCTCTGCGCCAATCTCCTGCTATTAGAAACATTGTAATCAGTGGTCCGATTGAAGCTTTACGCAATATATTTAGCGGACAAGAGCAGTTATTCTTTGTTAGTGGAGGTCGGAATGCCATTGAAAGTTTTGCTCACGGGGTTGAATTACTGCGGGAAAAAGGTATCAGTGAGCAAATTTTAATCATGCCTTCAGACATACCCTTTATTACCACCGATGCTATTAATGATTTTATAAACCAGGCAGAACAATATGATGCTGAATTTTACTACCCGGTAACCCGAAAGGAAGTAAACGAAGCACGCTTTCCTGGGGTAAGCCGGACTTATGTAAAGCTTAAAGACGGGATTTTCACCGGGGGTAACCTCTTTATCCTGCGCTCTAAATTGTTTGATGAGGTCCTGGAAATAGCTCTAAAACTGGTAGAGCGAAGGAAGAATCCCCTGGCTATGGCTAAACTATTTGGCTTTGGTCTGGTATGGAAATATATTACCCGCCGTTTAAACATAGAAGCTGTGGAGAAAAGATTTTATCAAACCCTGGGTATCAAAGGCAAGGCTATAATATCCCCTTATGCCGAAGTAGGTGTAGACGTAGATAAGCCCAGTGACCTGGAACTAGCTCAAAAACACCTGGAAAGTATAAGATTTTAGATCAATACGTATGTTCCGATAGCATTAAATCCAGAACAACAAGATCAAAACTCTGCATGCGAAAAAGCTCCAGAGCTTCATTACCATTACCCGCCCAGGTAGTATCAAACCCCTCCTGTTTAAGATAATTATCAATCATATCCAAAACTTTAACTTCATCATCCACTAAAAGCAGCTGGTAGGCATTATCAATCACCTTATCTTAATACCCTTACCGGGCATTCATCCACAGCTAAGGAAAGCAACATAAAAAATTTTCATTCTTTCAGATAAAAGGTATAATACAAGTGACTGTATTTTTCTATTAGCAGGCTGATATGTAAAAGCATATATTAAACTAATTTTAAATTATAAGGGTGGAATTATTGGAGTGAATTATTCAGCAGTTATACTGGCCGCCGGCAAAGGGGTGCGTATGCATTCGCAGATACCCAAAGTATTACACCGGGTAGCGGGCAAACCTATGATATGGTATGTAGTTAAAGCAGTTGAAGAAGCCGGCATTAATGACATTACCCTGGTAGTAGGACATGGCCGGGAAATAGTAGAAGAGACTTTATCGGGCGAAACCCTGCGTTTTGTTGTCCAGGAACAGCAGCTGGGTACCGGTCATGCTCTGATGCAGGCCCAGGGCAGTATTAATTCAGCCAATACCCTGGTTGTTTTATCTGGAGACACTCCGCTTCTGGAGGGTAACACATTAAAAAAACTATTGGACTTCCACCAGCAGCAGCAAGCCCTGGCTACAGTCCTCAGCGGTCTGCTACCTGACCCCTATGGCTATGGCCGTATTATTCGCCAGGCCGATGGAGGATTGGAGCGTATTATCGAAGAAAAGGACGCTAGTCCGGAAGAAAAAGAAATAACAGAAATTAACACCGGTATGTACTGCTTTCAGGCCGGAGCTGTTTTTGCAGCACTTTCCCAGATTGAATGCAGCAATGCTCAGGGAGAATACTATCTTACCGATGTTTTACCTATATTAAAGAAGGATGGACATAAAGTGGCGGTACTAGCCACGGATAAAATAGACCAAATCCATGGAATTAATGACCGGGTGCAGATGGCTCAGGCCGAAACCATAATCCGGCAGCGACATAACCAGAAACTTATGAAAAACGGGGTAACTATTATGGCTCCGGAAACAACCTTTATTGATAGCTCAGTAAAAATCGGTATGGATACAGTTGTTTATCCCTTTACTATTATTGAGGGGCAGACTACTATTGGTGAGAACTGTACTATTGGGCCTTCCACTCGCATAAATGATTCCTCCATAGGTAACTATGTAGTGATCGAAAATTCACGAGTAAAAGAAGCTTGCATAGGTAATCACTGTAACATCGGACCCTTTGCTTATCTAAGACCTGAGGCCAATCTGCAGGACAACGTTAAAGTGGGCGATTTTGTCGAAATAAAAAAATCTATTATTGGGGCCGGGAGTAAAATTCCTCACCTCAGTTACGTAGGTGATGCCCTTTTAGGAAAGGAAGTCAATATTGGTGCCGGTACCATTACTTGCAACTACGATGGTAAGAAGAAATCCCATACTATATTGGAAGACGGCGTATTTATCGGCAGCAATACTAATCTGGTAGCCCCTGTAACTATAGGTAAAAATTCCATGACAGGGGCTGGGTCTACCATTACCCATGATATCCCCGCTCATACCCTGGCCGTAGAACGGGCCGAACAAAAACACATTAGGAAAAAAGGCAACTAAGCTTTAGCTTTCACATTCCTTAAAAATTATAAAATTCAGTGTTATCTGTGTCTAATTAATTCTATTTTCTTAGTAACCAGAAACAAAAATTTTAGGAGGTTAAAAAAATGAAAGCATCCAGGTGGAGGATGAAACTGTTTACCGGAAATGCTAACCCCTGCCTAGCTGAAGAAATAGCGAAATACCTCGGGATGCCGGTGGGTGATGCTAAAGTATCGTGTTTTTCCGATGGTGAAATTAACTGTGTAATTGACGAGAGTGTACGTGGAGTAGACGTTTTTGTAGTACAGCCAACCTGTTCACCAGTTAATGATAACCTGATGGAACTCCTCATAATGATTGATGCTTTCAGGCGGGCTTCTGCTTCTCGTATTAATGCGGTGATTCCCTATTATGGATATGCTCGCCAGGACCGCAAAACCAAGGCCCGCGATCCAATTACCGCCAAACTAGTTTCCAATTTAATAGTTGAAGCTGGTGCCCAGCGGGTAGTAGCGGTAGATTTACACGCTAACCAGATTCAAGGCTTCTATGACATACCAGTTGACCATCTTCCTGGAGTACCAACTATAGCCGAGTATTTGAAGACCCAGGGACTGAATGAAACTTCTGTGGTTCTCTCCCCTGATGTTGGAGGAGTTACCCGAGCCCGTGATTTAGCCGAAAAACTGGGGGCACCTCTGGCTATAGTGGACAAGCGTCGACCAGAACCAAATGTATCCGAAGTAATGAATATTATCGGGGACGTAGAGGGTAAATCAGTAATAATTATTGACGATATTATAGATACTGCCGGTACCCTGTGTATGGCAGCAGAGGCCATGAAAGAAAAGGGTGCCTTAAAAGTTTATGGCTGCTGTACTCACCCGGTTTTTTCCGGGCCGGCCATAGAGAGGCTCGCGCGTGCACCCTTTGAAGAAATTGTAGTAACCAACACCATCCCCCTGGACGAGGAGAAAAGACTCCCCAATCTTACGATTCTCTCGGTAGCGCCGCTGATAGGAGAGGCTATTCTTAGAATTCATGAAGACCTATCTGTAAGTAAACTTTTTGAAAGTTAGTAGTTTTGGACATAATGAGGCTAAACTGGTATAATAACTACTTGATAATTAAAAGCAGCCTGGTCTGCAGGTTGATTAAGGAGTGATAATAATGGCGCAGGCAGAAAAAATAAGCTGCCAAAAACGCGATATAAAAACTAAAGGCTATCTAAATGAGCTAAAGCGTAGCGGATTTGTACCTGGAACGTTATATGGTAAAGGAATAGAAAATCAAGCCATATCTCTGGTATCAAAGCAGCTTTCCCGTATTTTTCAGGTCCATGGCTCCAGAGGCCTGTTCTCACTGGAAATAGACGGGGATAGCGGCTTAATGGTGGTAGTCCGGGAAATACAGAGGAATCCTATTACCGGACAGATTACCCATGTTGACTTCTGGAAGGTAAGATTGGATGAGAAGATAAACAGCACCGTAGGTATTTCAATAGTTGGTGAAGAAGAGATTATGAAAAAAGGTGGTATCTTGCAAACAGGCACAAAAGAAATCGAGATTTACTGCCTGCCCCAGGATATTCCTGAAACCCTGGTATATGATATAGCTGCTCTGGAAATTGGGGATAAAGTTACGGTGGCTGACTTGCAGGTACCGCAAGAAGTAGAAATAGTTACCGATTTAGATACAATGGTTGCTACCGTATTGGCTCCAACTTTAACTACTGAAGATGAGGAAGTTGAAGGAGAAGTTGAGGGCGAAGGTACTGAAGCCGAAGAGACCGAGGCAACCGAAGGCGTATAAAGCAGATTATTTTAAAAGGATTGGGCCTTATCGCTCAATCCTTTTTTACCTATTGAGGCTTTATCTATGGTCGCCATTAAGGTAGCAGATTCATTAAGGATTCAAAAAACATTGAAATGGAGAGAACCAAAGAGTATCTCAACCATAATTAAAAATTCATCCTTGAGGTAGAATTATGAAAGTTATAGTAGGTTTGGGCAATCCCGGAAGAAAATACAGTGATACCCGGCATAATATTGGTTTCCGGGTCTTGGAGGAAATAGCCCGGCGTTCTTCCATTGAAAAAGAAGAAAGCCGTTTCAACGCTATTATTGGGCATATCCGTATTGGCGGGGAAAAAGTCCTGCTGGTTAAGCCCCTTACCTACATGAACCTTAGCGGCAAAACAGTTCAGCCCCTGGCACGCTGGTTTAAGCTAAATCTTAGCGACCTCATAATAATTTATGATGATATGGATTTACCTCCCGGAGCTCTACGTCTACGAGCCCAGGGTGGTAGCGGAGGCCATAAAGGTATGGCTTCAATTATCGAACGATTAGGTACCCAGGAATTTGCCCGCATCAGAATTGGCATCGGTCGCCCAAATAATGAAGCTATTAACTGGGTGCTGGGTAGATTTAGCCCATCCGAACAGAAACTTATGGAAGAGGTAATTAGCCAGGCTGTCGCTGCCGTTGAATGCTGGATAAAACAGGGCATAGACCAGGCCATGAATGAGTATAATTGATTGGGAGTATATTTGCCTGCCATCTCAGACAAAATATAAGAAAAGCCCAAAGGAGCAGGCATAATGAAGATATATCACGTGTGCGAGTACTGCCAGCAGGTTTATTCCACAACTGAAGTCGAAGGCCCCGAAGGAGCCATACAATTAAACGGAACCTGTGAAGATTGCGCCCTGGAACTAGGTATGAATGAGACTTTTACCAACATAGGACAACACTTCTATAACTAAGTGAGGAGTAAGGAGTGGGGAGTAGTATGTACAGACTGATGTACAAAGCACCCTTACCCCTAACTCTAGACAACCGATTAAGTCATAGATTCGGTGTTATTTTTAAGAAAACGTTGTTTTAGCGCTTATTTTGAA
>DIRQ01000021.1:0-3295 GCA_002424365.1 Syntrophomonas sp. UBA5432
TTGCGGATTGCCCCCATACCCTTAACTCCCAGCAATGACCCCTGACTGGGCGTCAAAAGCCAAAACCAGAAGCTTCATCGTTGTGCCCTTAACGGATTTTTAGCCCCGTTTTCAAAACTAATAGGGTTGACTAGAATACTGCAACCTTTCGCCAGGTCGCTTATCAGTATTATATTATATCATAGCCATCACTTTTCTTTCAAAATTACCCCAAAATTATTAGAAACAGAAGAACGCAAAACTTTTTCAGACACTGATAAACATTGAAAACTTATGAAGGACACTGATTTTTTTAATATAACTTAACCTCATCTGCTATTTTCATTGATGGTTGCGTCCTCGGGCCATGGAGGGTTAATAAGAGAATAGACCCAGGGAATAGACGCGGGCTCGCTTCGCTCACGCAGATTCTGTAAGGATTGTGCGAAATATTCTTTTATATTTAACGAAGATTTTATACTGTTAAAATTAATAGAAATAATATTAAGAAATTTCAGTGTTAATCCTAAAAATTCAGTGTTTTTCAGTGTCTAAACAAGTCCGCGTCCATTCCCTGTTCTAGTTTTGCCGCTCCAAGGTGTAGTAAGCCAGTTGGCGAAGGAAATCAGCCTCAGGACCAAATTCCTGCAGGCTGCCTATACAGGCTTTAACACAGTCCTCAGCCAATTGCCGGGATCTCTTCAGGCCAAATAAACCAGGATAAGTAGTCTTAGCATTTTTTGCGTCACTACCTGCAGGTTTACCAATTACCTCTTCATCCCCGTTTATATCCAACATATCGTCGGTAATTTGAAAAGCTAGGCCAAAATTCCTGGCATAGATATCAATGAATTGCAAACCCTGCTGGTTCATATCACTAAGAATGGCCCCGGACCTTAAAGCCGCCTGAAACAACTTTCCGGTTTTCAAGCTATGCAGGGTTTTAAGAGTTTCATAGTCGATATCCTGACCTTCTGATTGCAGGTCAATAACTTGTCCCCCTATCATCCCCTGGCTTCCGGCAGCCTCAGCTATTTCTCTTATTACTCGGATTAAATTATCCGGCTTTACTCCCGGCATGCCGGCAGATTCAGTCATTACTACGAAAGCCCCGGTTAATAAGGCATCTCCGGTCAATATAGCATTGGCTTCACCGAATACTATATGGCAGGTAGGTTTACCCCGGCGCAGGTCATCATCATCCATTGCCGGTAGGTCATCATGAACTAAAGAATAGGAGTGTATCATCTCTAAAGCACATGCAACCGGAACCGCATTTTCCTGGCTTCCACCCACCAGTTTGGCCCCTTCCAAAACCATGATAGGCCTGAGCCGCTTTCCTCCATTAAAGATGGCATAATGCATAGCTTCATGGATAACTGGGGGGTAAGCATCTAAACGGGTCAAATGTTTTTGCAGGCAGTTATCTATATATTGTTTTCGCTTCTCTAATTCCTGTTTAAACTGTGCTAAATTAAAATTCATTGAAGTCTCCTTTCTACCCATTGACCTCTGACTTCATTCTATTCCAGATTGAACAGCTCGAATTCGCCATTCAGGTTTTTCACCAGGCGCTGTACCCTGCCTTCTGCCTGTTTTAGTTGCTGCTGACAATAAAGTGATAGCTTAACACCCTGTTCAAACAACTGAATAGAGGCTTCCAGTTCCAGGCTACCTGACTCCAGTTTTTCCACAATATCCTCTAACATTTTCAGCGCATCTTCAAACTTCATCTCTTCCATCGCTCCACCCTCTCCCTGTTATCTACCGTAACATCGACTACTCCATCAGACAAATCAATTTGCAGTTGGGTACCTGGGTTAATCTGGTCAACTTGCCGAACAATTTTATCTCCTTGGCGAACAACAGCATAACCCCGACTTAATACCTTCAAGGGACTAAGTTTATCCAGAGCGGTAATGCTTACCGAAAATGCACGTTCCTTTACCTTCCAGTTCTCCAAAACTGCATCCAACAAATCGCTTTGCAGGTTAGCTAAAATTTCTTCGCTTTTTCCTAGTACTATTTCCGGTTCCCGCCATACCCGGCGCATCATTACCCTATCCAAGGTCTCACTGCATTTGTTTATATGGTTGCTGGTTGCTCGTAAAAGTCGTTGTTGATAATCATCAATGCCTGCCTGTAAATATTGCATGTCCGGTACCGCCAGTTGGGCTGCCTGGGTAGGAGTCGCTGCCCTTAGGTCAGCCGCCAAATCAGCCAGACTGTAATCGACTTCATGCCCTACTGCTGAAATAACGGGCAGCTTTGATTCATAAATGGCTTTTACCACTTCTTCGCTGTTAAATGCCATTAAATCTTCAAAAGAACCGCCTCCACGGCCTACAATTATAACATCTACCGTAGAATGTTCATTCAGCATCCTGATTCCGGCAGCCAATTCCAGGGGGGCATCTGCCCCCTGTACCGAGCTGTGTACCAGTATAATTTCCACCCCTGAATGCCTCTGCCTTAAAACCCTTAATATGTCTTGAAAAGCTGCTCCATCCTGGGAAGTGACCACTCCCACCCGATTAACCAGAGCAGGAATGGGCTTCTTTTTTTCCTGGTCAAAATAGCCTTGTGCTTTTAACCTGTTTTTAAGTTCTTCCAGATATAAAAACAGCCCTCCAATTCCGTAAGGCTGCATATCTTCAGCATAAATCTGATACTTCCCCTGGCGCGCGTAAACGGCAATAGATCCTCTAATTAATACTTCCATTCCATCTTCGGGTTTAAACTTCAGGTGGCGGGCTCTACTCTTAAACATTACACAGCTTACTGCTGATGCCTCATCTTTCAAGGTAAAATAGGCATGACCCGATTGTTGGTATAGCCTAAAACCAGAAATTTCGCCTTTCAGCCAAAAATCCTGTAATATCGTATCACCGATTAGCAACCGATTTATATAGTTGTTTAATTGGCTTACACTCAAGTATTCGTTCATATTATTCCCCGGTTTATGCGTCCCGCCCGGGACAAATTTTCGCATAGTTTGGCAATTAGCACCGGACCCAATCCACCAGGAACCGGCAGTAGATAACCCTCATTAGATTCTACCGAATCACGCTGTACATTACCGTAGCTATGGCCTGCATCCCAATAAAAGCCGGCATCAATAATAAGCAGACTCCCCGTTATATCTGAACCTTTAATTATTTCCCGTCCGCCTTTCTCAACTACCAGTATATCAGCACGGTTAACCAGATCCTCCTGGTAATGGGGGTATATACTAACCGGACAACCCCGTTTAAGCAGAATAATAGCCAAGGGAACAATAACATCAAAGGAATCTCCTGCCAGCACTACTCTTTGC
>DIRQ01000021.1:3618-31678 GCA_002424365.1 Syntrophomonas sp. UBA5432
TTATCTTTCTCTAAATGATCAGGCATAGGCAGTTGTAGTAAAATGCCATCTACGCTGTCATTTTGATTAAGCTCGTTAATGATGTTGATTAGGTTTTGTTTACTGCTATTTTCCGGCATTACAATCAGGCGGGTCTCTCCACCAATAGAGGCAATAGCCTTTTCCTTCAATTCCACATAAATCATGTTTTCTTTGTGGTATCCTACTACAATTATAGCCAGTACCGGTTGAATACCATCTTTCTCATTGGACTCCCGTAAATTATCCCGAATCTCTGCAGCAATCCTGGTTCCACTGATTAATTCCATCTCAACACCTCTATACAAATTCTACGTAAATCCGTGTCTATTTCCCTCTGTGATTATTCTTCACTCTGCCCCAGGCAGGCGGCAAGCATGGCGATGCCTACGGCGTTATCGGTGCTCAAATGAGGCTCTGCGAAATAGAGCTTTAGCCCTACCGCGGGGTGCTCCAGCCTATCCAACAGGCGCTGCCGTATAAGAGTGTTGGCCATAACCCCTCCTACTAGCAATACCTCCTTTAACTTACTCTTTTGAGCTGCTTTAAGCAGGCACTTCTCCAGGGTGTTGGCTATAACCCGGAACACACTGCTGGCTACGGCAGCAGCTGGCTCTCCCTCTTTTAGTAACTTCAGAGCACTAGTTTCCGGTCCCGAAAAGGAGAAGGAGTTTTCCTTTACTGCTGATGGTATAACCGGAAAATCATCCTGCTTAAGCGTAAGAGCTAGTTTTTCCATGTGTTTGCCCGCGGGAAAGGGTAATCCCATCGCCACCCCCACCCGGTCCACCAGTTGACCGGCATGAAGGTCAGAACCAACCATAGTAATTTCTATATTAAAAAACCCGTTTTGGCCCCGACGCACCAGTAATACTTCTGAAGTTCCCCCGGAAAAATGACAGGCTATAAATTCATCTTTTGCCATTAATCCTTCATTACCTTTTAACCCGGCCATAATATGTCCTTCCTGATGACTAAGCAAATATAGCGGGGTACTGGTATAGAAACCCAGAGCCTGAGCCTGGGATAGACCGGCCATAAAAACCGGCATGTAACTTCCCTCTACATTGCGAGGAAATGCACTTACGGCCATAACTGCCACCTTCTCTGCAACCCCCGCTGGTATTTGTGTAAATAAAAAAGGGAGGTTCTTCAGGTGTTGAAAAAGTGCTTCCGATTGCTGCAACCCTTTCTCTCCCGGTCTAACCTCCAGTATTTTTCTCTGGTCACTTATAATGTTATAATCTTCGTCAACAATCGCCAGCGATGTAGTATAGGCACTTGTATCTATACCCAAATAGAGATTCATTTTGTTTCTCCCAGCATTTTATCCAATATAGCATTTACAAAAGCAGCGGAAGTATCATCACCATATTTCTTGGCTATTTCCAGGGCTTCGTCTATAGCTACTACTGGTTGCGAATTTGTATAAAACATAATCTCATAACCGGCAACTCGTATAATATTACGGTCTACGGCTGACATGCGATTTATCGACCAACTCGTAACATATGTTCCTATTTCCTTATCAATCTGTTCCAAATGGGCTAGACTGCCGGAAATTAAATCCCAGGAAAATTCCTGGTCTTTTTCTGCCAGGGTAGTCTCTTGCAGCAGGTATTGGAATGCGCGGTGAGGGTCAGCATTAACTTGATCAACTTGAAACAATACCTTAAATGCAAATTCCCGTGCCTTTCTCCTGCTCAAAACTACTCTCCTTCCTTAATTAATCACCCATGCCTGCTCAAACACACGCTACCATGAGTGAAAATAGCTATATTAGGTTTGCAGTAATATGAAGAATCTTCACCCCTCACTCTAGACCATTAATCAAGTCCGAATTTCAAAGTTATTAACAACAACTTCATTATTACCACTTATTTTAGTACTTAGTGTTTGTCTTTAAATATATTTTTTAACCACTGGTCAAAGTTCTTTTTTTCATCTATTTCCTTGCCAATAAAGAATCCTAGAGCAATACAAACAATAATAAATATAGTACGCCAGAAACCATAACTGATAAACAGGATACTGGCTAGTAATCCCAGGACTATGCCTATAGCTTTACCTCTATGCTGTTCAAATATGATACGGAAAAGATTCTCCCACATAAGTAATGCCCCCCCTTAACTGGTGCTTGTCTTAAAGCCCGGGCTCAAATCATCAACCAGAACTTTAACTTCAGCAACCTTCAGGCCTCCTATGTCCTCCAAGTACTTTCTTACTGCATCCTGAACATTTTTGCTGAGTTCGGGAACACCTATATCAGGGTTTATCATCATATGCAAATAAACCTCCAACCCATCAGGGCGGCTGTTAACCGTCGGTTTAATTTCTTTGATTCCTTCTACGTTTTTTACTGCTTTCATTATGATGAGCTTGATGGCTGGAATAGTAATGGAAACTTCCCCGGCTAGACTATGATCAATCTCCACTGACTTGACCCGGGGTTGCAATTTGATGGTGGATATAAACACATAAATCCCCAGGGTAAGCAATAAAACACCTGTCACTCCCATTATTATTCGATTTTGGGTAGTAGATAGGGCAATTTCTATGTACTTTAGTGGTTCAGGTCGACCTATGGCCGCGGCTATGAGCAAACCAGATAAAATAATCAGCAATAGGTTATATAAAAATAAGAGAAAACGCCAGACACTGTTCATAACTCCACCTCTTTCCAGGTTATAATATAGATAACCCCCTGGGAAAAGCAGGGGGTTGTCTATATAAATATTAACAGCCTTATTCTATAATCAGCTCGCTGCTAATTTCATCACTGTTTCCAGCTATCCTCTTCATGGATACACCCACAATATGCACATTAACCGCAGTAACCGATAGACCAGTCATCGTTTCAACTGCTACTTTAACCTCTTTTTGAACATTTTCGGCTACATCAGGAATCTGGTAACCAAATTCCACAACTATATAAATATCAATTTTGGTCTGTTCATCAATTACCTCAACCTTAATCCCTTTACCAAAATTTTTTTTACCCAACTTTTCTACCAGGTCGGTACTCCAACCACCACTCATCGAAGCAACACCTTCAACATCAGCAGCAGCCAGACCGGCAACCGTGGATACTACTTCATCAGCAATTCTTATCGCTCCGAACTCATTGTTAATTTCCGGTTTAGCGTCATCCATATTTATCCACCTCCATATTATTATTTACTTGATATTTTAACATGCCAAAGGGATTTAGCAAATAACACCTTAGCTTATTCCGAAATCCGCTAATAATTCTTAGGTGAATTCTATAGGATCAAGCGTACTCTTACCCCTAACCCCTCACACCTCATTCTAGACAACCAGTCAAGTTCTCAGTTTGAGGTTATTTACAAGACAACCATGTAATTAGCGCCTATTTTTGTATTATATACTCATTCTTCTCTGGATGAAGTTAGTGTATACCTCTCCCCGCTGGAAGAAAGCATTATCCAGCACTTTGAGGTGAAATGGTATGGTGGTAGCAATATTCTCAATCTTAAACTCCAACAAAGCCCTTCTCATTCTGCTGATAACTTCCTGTCGGTCCGGAGCCCAGACTATGAGCTTGGCTACCATGGAATCATAGTAAGGGGGTATGGTGTAATTGGAATATACGCAGGAATCGACTCTAACTCCAGGCCCACCGGGGATTAAGTACTGACCTACAATACCCGGTGAAGGACGAAAATCATTTTCAGCGTCTTCGGCATTAATTCGGCATTCCATCGCACAGCCATTAATTTTAATTTCCTCCTGGGTATAGCGCAGGGGCAGGCCGGCAGCAATCCTAATCTGTTCTTTCACTATATCTACCCCGGTTACCATCTCAGTTACCGGGTGTTCCACCTGTACACGAGTATTCATCTCAATAAAATAGAAGTTGCGGTTTTTATCTACCAAAAACTCTACCGTACCGGCACTAAAATACCCGGCCGCCTTGGCAGCATTAACTGCTACCGTTCCCATGCGATCACGTAGTTCATCATCCAAAAAGGTTGATGGTGCCTCTTCCAATAGCTTTTGGTTACGCCTCTGCAAGGAGCAATCCCTCTCTCCTAGATGAATAATGTTACCATGTTCATCACCTAATACCTGGAATTCTATATGCCGTGGTTCTTCTATGTACTTTTCAATATATACCTCATTATTATCAAAAGCCGCACCTGCTTCCATCTGAGCCATTTCTAAAGATTCCTTCAAAGAAGTTTTACTATGAGCAAGGCGCATTCCCTTACCCCCACCTCCGGCAGAGGCCTTTATCATTACCGGATATCCTATCTCCCCAGCTACCGCCACTGCTTCTTCATAGTTGTTTACAGCTCCATTGCTGCCAGGTACCAGGGGTACTCCTGCTTTGCTAACTACTTCCCTGGCTTTAACCTTATCTCCCATTAGCTTGATAACTTGAGGCTGGGGGCCAATGAATTTAATTCCATGGGTTTCACAAAGCTCCGCAAAGTAAGGGTTTTCAGCCAGAAAACCATAACCGGGGTGAATAGCATCCACCCCTTTATTCTGCGCTGCCGCTATTATATTGGCTATGTTTAAATAACTTTCCCGGGCGGGCGGCCCACCTATACATACCTTTTCATCTGCCGCCAATACATGCAGGCTATTTCTATCCGCTGTTGAGTATACCGCCACCGTTTTTATACCTAATTCCCGGCAGGCCCTTATAACCCGAAGAGCTATTTCACCACGGTTGGCTATTAGTACCCTGGAAAACAATCTACCACCCCTAGTCATCTTTTTCTATCAGGAACAATGTCTGACCATATTCCACCGGTTCTGCATTTCCTACCAGGATATCAACTATAGTTCCGGCACATTCAGACTTAATTTCATTCATTAACTTCATAGCTTCCAGAATACAAAGCGTCTGCCCCGAAGCAACACGGTCTCCAAGCTTAACAAAAGCAGAAGCATCTGGCGCCGGAGCTGCATAAAAAGTACCTACCATAGGGGCTACTACTTCGGTGATATTTTGTCCGGTGATTGATATGTTTTCTTCACCAGAAACCGGATTAGTATTATTGTTTTCTATTTTATCCTGCCCGGTGGAAACCGTTTTACGCAGGCTAAGTTTACAGTCATCTTTTTGCAATTCCAGTTCTGCAATGCTGGTTTGATCCAACATTAAAATTAATTCTCTTATTTCGTCAATGTTCATTTCACTATCTCCCCTGCTTTGCATCTCAATTACCTTGGCTGATGGTAGTTTAACCACCGGCTGCTGTTCATCCTGCAATTCCTCTCCCAATTCGTCGCGGGATGATATCTGGGGAATATCTTCATGTATTCTCCCTTCCCGGTACTCAAAAAACTTGGTTGCTACCTGGGGGAAGAGAGCATAGGTTAAAACATCTTCCTCTTCATCGCTCCAATGGGCTACCTCCTGGCGAGCCCTTTCTAACCCGGGCTCGAGCAAATCAGCCGGTCTAATCTGGATTATCTGTTCATCTCCTATTATTTTTTTGCTTATCTCTTCTTTAATGGGTACCGGTGGCTTACCATAGTAACCTCGTACATAGTCTTTAACTTCTCCTGGACATAGTTTGTACCTTTCCCCCATTAGTACATTTAATACTGCCTGAATTCCTATAATTTGGCTGGTAGGAGTAACCAGCGGGGGATAGCCCATATCTTCCCTTACTCGAGGTATCTCCTCCAAAACTTCATCAATACGGTGGGAAGCCTTCTGTTGTTCCAGTTGGGCATGAAAATTAGAAATCATTCCACCTGGTACCTGGTGTTCAAATACCTTCATATCAGAAATCCGGGTAACCCCACGTTCAAACCCCTTATGTTTACGTAGCTGTTCAAAGTGATTAGCAATTCCAAAGAGCTTATGCAACTCCATACCAGTATCCCATTCTGTCCCCTGCAAGGCACGAGCAATGGTCTCTACCGGTGGCTGAGAAGAACCAAAAGCCATTGGTACGCTAGCGGTATCAACAATATCTACTCCCGCCTCTATAGCTTTTATTAGAGTTGCAATAGCTAATCCACCTATATAGTGGGTATGCAACTGGATAGGTAGATCCAGGTTAGCCTTTAAGGCCTGCACCAATTCATAGGAAGCATAAGGTGCTAATAATCCTGCCATATCTTTGATACAAATGGAATCTGCCCCCATATCCCTTAGGCGCAAGGCGGTATCCACGAAATGTTGTACAGAATGAACCGGGCTAATAGTATATACCACACAGGGCTGGGCATGTTTACCTGTCTTTTTAATAGCCTTCATACAGGTTTCCAGGTTACGAATATCATTCAGGGCATCAAAGGCCCGGAAGATATCTATACCGTTTTCTGCTGCTTTTTCAACAAATTTTTCCACTACATCATCGGGATAATGATTGTATCCAACTAATGATTGTCCTCTTAATAGCATTTGCAGTTTAGTTTTCTTTATTTCCTGACGGATGGTTCTAAGCCTTTCCCAAGGGTCCTCGTTAAGATAGCGGATACACACATCAAAGGTAGCACCACCCCATACTTCCAGTGAGTAATATCCTGCATTATCCATGTTATGAAGTACAGGAAGCATATCTTCAGTAGTCATCCTGGTAGCCCAAAGGCTCTGGTGCCCATCCCTTAAACTGGTGTCGGTGATCTTAATTCTTCCCATTACTTACCTCCCAGCACTACAACCTTATCACATTAGCCAAGCTCTGTGTCTATATACAAATATACTCAGGCCAGTGGCCTGAGCAAATTAGTCCTGCAACACTTGTTACTATTATAAAAATAATACCCTTCTATTTCAATCTTTTTCGCTATGTATACAATAAATAAGGAAATAGACGCGGATTCTGTGGGTTCATCCTATGGGCACCACTGATACTCCCGTTGGTCATATTTAGGGTTGCCGCGTCAAAATATTCGGCTTAAGGTTTCGGCGTCTAATCACTGCTCCTTATTGCGGAAAACCATGCATATTTCGTTTTTGTTAAGCTTTAGAACCGGGCAAACCAGGTCTTTAATTTCATCCTCATTAATTACTGATTTTGACCCTTTTATGACTACCGTGCTCATCCCCGCTTCACTTATTACTACACATTCCTCTACACCCTGAGATTTTACTAAATTTTCCGCTTTCATTTCTTTATCTATATCTTCCATTATGTGTATGATTTTCATGGAAGCTGTATCCCGGGTCGTTTTACTCTGATCCTCACTACCAGTTAGCTCTCGTAAAAGCTGCAACTCACGGCTGCGGTTCTGATCTCTTTGTAGGCGGTATTCGGCAAAAAAGTCCGCCTCACCTTGAGTTTCTACCGAGGAAGTCTCATTTTTTGGCGGTGTTGCAGCTTTATCAGAAATGTTATCTGGACTATTAGGAGGCTCTTTAGAAATCTTTCCATCCCACAAGATATTTGCCACCACTACAACTACTAGCAGTAAACCGGTAATTAGCACTATTTTTTTAACTTTATTAATTTCTACCACCACAACCCTTCTCTCCCTTCACCTAAATATCTCGTCCGGGCATAACACACACTTGATGGGGTGATATATTTAATAAGGTTGCAGTCGCCTGAACCAGTTTTTCCTGAACTATTGGTGACGTAGCTCCTTCGGCCACAACCAACACCCCCATAACCTCCGGTGTTTTGTTTTCTACTAAAAGGGGCGCTCCGGCAGATACTGCCAAGTCACGGGCTACATTAGTTTCAGTAGTTTTCTTATTGGCACCATTCTGGCTTTCTTCGACAGAGCGACTCTCATTACGGGTATTAGCAGCATAAGTTTTTAATCCCCCTGAAGCCAAGCTGATACTAACTTTTACCTTCCCAGCACCGTCAATACGCGATAATATGTATTCTAGTTCCAGTGCCAATTCCCGGTTAAGCTTTTTGTCACTAGTAATCTGGCTACTTATGGGTCCGGTTTTATTATTAGCTGACTTATCAGTACGGGTAACTGGCCAAATTAAGGCCAATAGCCCCAGGCAAATGGCAATGACCAGAATATACTTGCTTTTCTTACCCGGAAACAGAGATCGGCCCTCGCCATCATTACTCTCTCCCCTAATCCATTCATACAACAATATTTATCCCCCCTCAAACCGAACATTTATTTTCAAGTCTTCAAAACTATATAGATTACTAATCACGCCCCTAATTTTTTCTTCTATTTGTTTTTTATCTTTAGTGGTGGTAGCATCTCCACCACCAAGAAAAACGTTTGTGTCTCCCCCCTTCTGCAGATGTTCACTTTCTTCCAACCTTACGATTAAATCCAGTTTATTAAGCCCTCCTTCGTCATTAATAGTTGCACTAGTTTTAACCTCTTTGACCCCCGGTACCAACATAGCTACTGCACTTACCTGCCCCTCCATTTTTTCTTTGATACCAGTCTCAGTGCTTATAGCTATCTGCCGGTTAATGCGATTCCCCTTTTCTAGTATTTCTCTTTCCTGCTCGGAGCTGACCTGATAATCCCAAAGATTTATTTCAAACTCCCTTTTATCAAACAAAGCATTTAATATCGGATTTAATACTGCTATGATGATAAACAGGCCGATAGCAAAGCGAACAAATGGTTTAACCCGCCCCTCGGGTAGAAGTACTTCCAAAAAACTGGCCAGGATAATTATTACCAGTACGTTCTTTACCATTCCGGCAAGTACCGCCATTTCGCCCCTCCCTATTTAATAGTTTAGGAATAGACACAGATTACACAGACCCTTCGGGCACAGATCAACACTGATTATTTTTTAGCGTTTTTCACAGTATCCCCCCTACGGGGACACGGATGTATACCTATCGGTACTATTAAGGTATCAGTATTCTTCGGTGTCTATTTCCTTACCGCAACATTCCCAGATTGTTAGCTATTCCCGCTACTATGGCTATCATGATAAAAAACATCAGCCCTACGGCCGCTACAGTAGCCAGCATTAAAAAAATGTGGGCGCTCATAACTTCCAGTATCCCTGCGGTACGTGAGTCTCCCAGAGGTTCTACGATAGCGGCGGAAACCTTATAAATAAGCGCAATGGCCCCAATTTTCAGCAGAGGTGCTAAAATCATCCCTACAATAACCAGTAGCCCATATATGCCCAGGGCTTGTTTTATCATTACGACATAACCTGCTGCTACCTCAACCGTATCGGAAAACATCTTTCCCACTACCGGAATGGCGTTATCGGTCACAAACTTCGTAGTTCTCAAAGCGACCTTGTCCAAGGTTGCAGCATAAACTGCCCGCAGAGTTATAATTCCAACAAAAATTGTTAGGAAAAACCCCAATGATAATTGCGCCAACTGGGTAAAAAACTTACCCATTCTCTCCACCTTCAGGGTATTTGACATATGGTTAACCAGGTTAAGAATGGCAGATAAAATAATCAAGGGAAATACTACATTTTTAATCGTAGTGGCAAAAGCCGTAGATACGGTCATTAATAATGGAAAAAGCATAGCCGAAGCATTTATATTACCCAGACCGGCAGTTAAAACCAGCATCTGAGGAAGCATAGCAGTCATAAAACCTACCATATTATCTATAGTCTGTTGGCCAATACCCAGGACAATTCTAAAAGAGCTCAAAGCTATAGCACATAGAGCCATAAAACAAGCCAGGTAAGACATCTGAGCTACTGAAGAAGAAAAAGCCGTCTGTAAATTAATTAAAAGAGCCGATATAACGGAAAGAATTAATATTTTACCTAACAGATTAGAGTTAGCCAGTATTTCTTTAAATAGGAGACGTAAAAAACTTTCCCCTATTTCCTTTATATTAAATTTCCAATCTCCCCTAATGAAATCCAACAACCACTGCTTAAGGGGCTTACCCTCCATCATGGAAGCCACTTCATTATCCAGTTTGTCCCGGTATTCTTCGAGGGCCAGCAAATCTAAATCCTTTACTGTATCCTCAAATGAGAAAACCGGTTCACTAGTAGTAACAGCGACCAGGGGGATATTATTAATAAGAAGGAAAACTAACAGAAAACCAGCCATCAAGCTCCAGCACCGGGATTTAGTTAGGGAGTGTTCTCTAGTCATTACTGTTTTTTTTGCCCTTACCTTCAGCACAATCTCCCCTCCCTCATTTCCTTACTCCACCCCTGGCACCTGACTTTTGCCTCCACATAGGGGGACGGTTCTGTTGTGTGATACGTTGCACCTGTCAAATTATGCCGCCTATACACAAGGGGAACACTTTTGTATATCCCACGCCCCACTCCTTACGACCTACTACTAACGAATTTATCTTCCCAACGTCTGACATCAGATATCTGGCATATCTGATATTCGACTTCCGTACTATCCGGGCATTAGCTGCATTAATGATTCCAGTATGGCTATCATAATCGGCAGAGCCAACACCGCAATAATTATTTTTGAGGCAAATTCCACCTTTTTTGCTACTGCCTGTTCACCCGCATCCTGGCAGATAGCGGTGGCAAACTCCCCCAAGTATGCTACTCCGAGTATTTTTAAAATGGTGGCAAAGAAAAAATAATTTACCCCGGCGCGGTGGGTTAGTTCCCGCATAACATTGAGTATAGAAACCATCTTGCCCATCATAACGGTAAAGATAATAATGCTGAAAACTATACTTAATAGTACTGCTAGAACAGGCTTATCTTGTCGTAAAATTAAAAGCAAAATAGTCGTTACCAGAGCTAATCCAACAATTTGAGCAATTTCCATGGCACCGCTCCTTACAGATTAAAGACAGACCTTACCATAGTAAAAAGTTGGTTCATTAACTGTACTACTATAATTAAAACTACTACCACCCCGGCCAGGGTCAGCATTTCAGCCTGTTCTTCCTTCTTAGCCTGCTTAAGTACTATTGATAAAACTGAAATTAGTATTCCTATACCGGCAATACGAAAAATAATATCAATATTCACCCCAACCACCCCTTTACTTAATAAATAGACCTGGCTCATACCTGATGTCTGAGGTCTGCCCTCCGACATCCGATATTTAATATCGACCTCCGATTTCTGACCTCCGACTTCCGCTGTCTATATAAGCAACAGCACCACCACAGCCCCCATTATGAATCCCCCATAAGCCCAGAGCTTGCGGCCCGATTTAAGTTCTTCCCGGGCTTTCTCCTCCTGCAACTTCAACTCTTCCTGCAACAGGTTAAATACCTTCTTCTGCTCTGCAGCATCAGACATTCCTAATTGTGCTGCTACACTGTTTAAAAGCTGTAAATCTGCGGCGTTTAAGGAGGAATCCCGGACCAGCTTTTCCAACCCCTGCCTCCATGCTTCCCCCGCAGTAATGCCCTCCCCTGCTTGCAATAGTCCGGCACTTTCCTGAAACAGCAAAGATATTGGTTTTTCACTGAAAACTGCCGTCCGGTTCAGAGCCCGAGATAGCGGGGTATAAGTGCAAGTAATTTCCTTCTCCAGGAATCCCAGAGCTAACCTCATGTTCTTCAGCTCTTCTACTCTCCTCTCGAAGCGCCGCGCTCCATTTAACCCGAAACCACCAAAACCACCTATTATTAAAGCAATACCTAAAGTTTTAAATAACATACTACCCCTCCATGTCTACCGGGTACACGTACGTACGAAAATAACCTGATGTGCTCTTCCTATACGGGGAGCACGTAATCTGTAGGGACGAACCCCTTACTCCTAACTCCTCACCCTAGACACTTGTCAGTTTCTAAATTCAGCGTTATTCTCACGACAACTTAATTATCAGCACCTACTTCCGTACTAATCCCACCTGACTATATCTTGTATGTAACCCGGGCCATTTTGCCGCGATAGTATAACTGCGAGCTTAAAAGCCTGGGTTGATAACAATTCCCGCATCACCGGGCGCCTCTGCAGTTCATCCAAACTACTGGCGTGTACGCTGCTAATAACTGCCACCCCACCATTGATACATTCCTGGATCGCCACAACATCCTCCTGGCGGCCAATTTCATCAGTAATAATTACTTGAGGAGAAAGGGAACGTAAAGCCATAACCATTCCCTCTGCCTTGGGGCAAGCATCTAGTACATCAGTTCGTGGGCCTACATCCAACTGTGGTATCCCCCGGTAACTGCCGGCCAATTCCGAGCGTTCATCAACAATAACTACATTACGAGCCGGATACCGTTTACTACCATAAGCTAGGAGACGGGCTAAATCTCTCAAGATAGTAGTCTTGCCGCAGCGGGGAGGAGAAATAACTAAAGTATTAACGCTAGTCCCACCGTTACTGCTATTTATATAGGGAAGTAGTGGAAGAGCGCAGTCTTTTACTGCGCGCGCTATTCTAAAGCAAAGGCTGGAAAAGTCTTTTATCGTCTTAACCAGCTCTCCCTGCAATATAACCTGTCCCGCCAATCCTACCCGGTGTCCACCCGCTACAGTTATAAAACCTCTTCTTATTTCCTCTTCAAATGCATAAAGCGAATTATCGCTAATAGAGGCAATGGCCCGGTATATATCCTCCTCGCCCACCTGGTAGCCACCTAAAATGTCCTCACTAAGCCGCCCCCGCGAGTCTATAGTAAAATCCTTATCTCCCACCTTTAATAACAAAGGTTGGCCACAGCGTAGGCGTATTTCTTCCAGTTGCCGACATCTATCCTCCCCCAAACTTAACAGCAAATCCTTAATCGGTTGAGTAAAGTAGGGAAGTATTTCTTTTCTCAGTAGTTCTTTACCAGAACCTGGCAATATTAACACCTCCCTGTTTTACCATAAATATTGGTTTGTGGTGGAAAATATGCCAGTTATACCTTAAAAATGGTGAGAAAAAAGACAGTGGGTGGGGTCAAAGGTCAGGGGTAAAAAGTGTAGCTTAAGGGAGAAGAAGTTAGGTTTTAGGAGTTAAGAGTATTTAAAAAAGGGCTACCGCAGTAGCCCTTTGCAACTAGTACGTTAAATGATTAGGAGTCAACGTTCATTCCATTATCGTGCTCATCCCCTATCGCGTCATCATAATCACTGTATTCATAGTCAAACGAGCCATCATTTATAAAAACCACTTCATTACAGCGTGGGCATATTATTTCGATTACATCATCATCTTCAATTAAATCAGCATCAAAACAAAGTTCCTCACCACAATTATCGCATCTTAGCTCAATTACATCTGTGTTCTGCTTAAAGTTCTCTTCCAACTCAAAAAGGTCATCATCAATGCTTTCAATATAATCTTTCACTATATTGAACTCTGAACGCATATCTACCAGTATCCCGGAAACGTCATCCAGTACCCCTAGAATACCACTAATAATCTTGCCCTGCGGGTTACCATCACTAATATTTAACCCTTCACTTAACCCCTGAAGATAGCTAACTTTTTCACTAATATCCCTCACAACCTTGCCTCCTTTTTTGTTTAGAAAATGAAATAATGTTTGGCATTAATATTATTGCTAAAAAACAAAGAAATAATCCCTGTAGTAAGAAATACACTAATAACAATTTTTCTTGTAAATAACGTCGAATTTTTAACTTGAACACTATTTTAGGGTTAGGGGTAAGGGAGAGGATTCTTCCCAAGGATTGTCAAAAAATATAGAAAGATATACAATCGTGGTAAATAGAGTAAGATATATTATTACTTTCCATTGCCGGTTTTAGATGACATTTAGATAAGGGGGAAGGGGAAATGCAGAAAAAACATCGCACTGCGCCGATTAATAAGGTAATGAGCCTTAAACAAGCAGTAGCTCAGTTTGTCCAGGATGGCGCTTATCTGAGTTTTGGTGGAATTGGCGACCGCAGCCCAACTGCATCAGTACATGAAGTGGCCCGGCAAGGCAAAAAAAATTTACAGTTGGTAAGTGACACATCGACCTCATTTGTACATGATTCTATACTTATCGGTCTGGGACTGGTAGACAAATTCGAAATTGCTTACAACTGGGGTGGCATTTGGGGTTCGGATGAAGTCTATCGCCGGGCATTGGAACAGGAAATCCCTCACCGGATTGAAATTGAAGAATACTCCAACCTTTCTATCGGTATGCGTTTCCTGGCTGCTTCCATGGGCCTATCTTTTATGCCGGTAAAATCTCTGCTGGGATCGGATATTCCTGTACATAATTCTAAAATTAAAATAATTGATGATCCCTATACCGGTAAGCCGGTAGCCTTGGTACCGGCCGCTTATCCCGATGTAGCTTTTATCCATGTGCAGCGCTGTGACCAGATGGGCAATGCCCAGATTCTGGGGCACATTGGCGATGACGATTCCCTGGCTCGGGCCGCTGAACACGTTATTATTACTACCGAAGAAATTGTTCCTACCGACGAAATACGTCGTTACCCCAACCTCACCTGTATTCCTTATTATTGCGTAGATGCGGTAGTACATGTTCCCTTCGGCTCTCATGGCCGGGGCTGTTCATATTACTATGCTATGGATGTACCCTATGGTAATCAAGTTAATAAAGCCTGGGCCACACAGGAAGATTTCCAACGCTGGGCCGAGGAATGGATTTACGGAGTTAATGACTGGGAGGGTTACTGCCAGAAAATCGGCTGGGATAGGTTAATGCGCCTGGCTTGCATTGAACAACGTTACCAAAAATATGGGGAGGTGAGGTAGTCATGACGATCAACAGTGAATATGCCAGTGACTATACCTTGATGGAATTAATGGCTGCTACCATGGCCCGGGAATTTCAGGATATGGAAACCGCCTTTGTTGGTATTGGTCCACCATTAATCGCTGCTATGCTAGCAAAGTTTACCCATGCTCCCAATATGACTATAGCCGTAGAAGGAGGAGCTATCGGTTCTGCACCCCGCCGCCTTCTCACCTGTATCGCTGATAGTACCATAGATGAACGAGCTTATAGCTGCCTGCCTATGTGGCGATTATTTGGTGACCAGCAACGAGGTTTCTTTAATGTCGGCTTAATTGGAGCTGCTCAAATTGATAGGTATGGCAATTTAAATACTACCGCCATCGGGGGCTATCCGCAGCCTAAGGTTCGGGTAGCCGGCAGTGGTGGGGGAAACGATATTGGTTCCTCCGTAGGCCGTCTGCTTATAATGATGCGCCAGGAAAAAAGACGCTTTGTTGAGCGAGTAGATTATCTTACCACTCCAGGTTTTCTTTCTGGCGGTGATTCCCGGAAAAAAGCAGGCTTACTCGGCAGTGGTCCAGCGGCAGTTATAACTGATATGGGGGTATTTCGGTTTGAGTCTGATAGTAAGGAAATGTATTTGGCCAGTTGCCATCCCGGCCTGGAACCAGAAGAGGTTAGAGCTAATGTCTCCTGGGATTTAAAAATCCACCCTGATTGCACGGTGACGGAAGCACCTACCCGGGAACAGGTGGAAATTATGCACATTGTTGACCCCTATGGCCTGTACCTGGGTAACGGCCGTGCCAAGATGGCCGATCCGGAAAAAGGTTTTGACTTCTATATGGAGATCCTGGAGAACAGCTATGATATGATGGAGCAGTTATTCGCCCGCAAGGGTTAAGAGTTACGAGTCGGGGGTGTAGGGGCAGACCCGTGTGTCTGCCCCTATGCCAATTTGATCTATGTTTATGGCCCCCTATCTCCCTTAGGCCCGATCCAAATACTCGCCAACACGCGTATCTATCCTGATTCTATCACCAGTATTAATAAATAAAGGTACTTTGACCGTGGCACCAGTTTCCAGAGTAGCGTTTTTAGTCGCCCCAGTAGCAGTATCACCCTTTACCCCGGGTTCAGTTTCAACTACCTCCAACTCCACAAAATTAGGGAGTTCCAGGCCGAGTATGTTGCCCTGATATAAAAGCACATGTATATTCATATTTTCCAGCAGCCATTTAACCCCATCACCTATGGCTTCCGCACTAATAGTTATCTGTTCATAATTTTCCGTATCCATACATACATAGCCTTCACCGTCATTATAAAGATACTGCATTTCCCTTTTATCCAGGTGAGCGCGGGGCACTTTTTCCCCTCCGCGGAAGGTTTTTTCTACCGAACCTCCGGTTTTAACGTTTTTCAGTTTAGCCCGGACGAAAGCAGCACCTTTCCCTGGTTTAACATGCTGAAACTCCACTACCTGCCAGGCCTGTCCATCCATTTCAATAGTTACCCCGGTTTTAAAGTCATTAACCGATATCATCTTATCCCTCCATCAAATAATTAATAGATTTTTATCACTGTGGGTTATGACTTCGCATCCCCCGTTTTTTACTATTACGGTATCTTCAATCCGGATTCCTCCCCATCCTGCTATATATATACCTGGTTCAACCGTTACTACCATATTCTCTTCTAAAACGGCATCACTGCGAGACGAAATCGCGGGTGTTTCATGTATTTCCAGTCCCAGGCTGTGACCGGTGCTGTGCCGAAAGTAGTCTGCCAGGCCATAATCGTCCAGGCAATTTCTAACCGTAGCATCAATCTCCCTGCAGATAGCACCCGCCTTGACCAGCGAAACCCCCATTTTCTGCGCCTCTAATAGTTGCTGGTATCTATGCTGAAATTCCGGCGTGGCTTCACCAATGACTACAGTACGGGTCATATCTGCGGCATAGCCCGAGTAAAAACCACCAAAATCCAGAGTAAGCATATCCCTTGCCCTTAACCGATATTCACCAGGATGACCATGAGGTAGAGCAGCATTCTCCCCGCCCAGAGCAATAGTAGCAAAGGCTTCATTATCACAACCCTTATTTCGTAAGAGATATACTATCTGACTGGCCAACTCCCTTTCACTAACTCGAGGGGCGATTTTATAGCGACAGAGCTCACTAAAAACCTCATCCCCAATACGGGCTGCTTCCCGCATCATTTGCAGCTCGTCTTCGTCTTTTACCTGGCGCAGCTTTTCTACCACATTAGTTAGCGGGATTAATTTATTCGGTAGGGATTGTTCCAGTTCACAAAAAAAGCTGTAACTAATAACGTGACCCTCAACCCCAATCCGGTTGAGCCTGGAAGAAACCTTCTGTAGTTCTTCTACACCGGGAGGTCGGCTTTCAACCAGCTTCCAGTCAGGACATTCCCGTTTTACCTGCTCGAAGTAGCGGGAATCAGTAAATATATAGCGGTGCTGTGGAGTTAATAGCAAACGGGCATCCTCACCCCCGGTAAATCCCGAGAGGTAGCGGATATTCTCCCCTTTACTAACCAGAAAGGCTTCCAGCTTATTCTCTTCCATATATAGCAGCATCTTCTTAATTCGTTCGTTCATCAACTATCCTCATTTCGGGGTGGGTTTACTTTTCTTATTTTACCGTAATAGGGCTATATGTAAAATAATTAAATAATGCTAAACAATGTTTTCTGGTAAATAATGTTGTATTTGTTGATGAATAACTTGCTTAGAGTGAGGGGTAAGCGGTAAGGGCTGAGGATTGTAGGGGCAGACCCGGGCGAACACATGGGTTTGCCCCTACATTTCTCAATTTTCCTAATTCGTAGGGTAAGCCGCCCCTAACTCCTGACTCCTGTCTTACTCCTTACTTCTTTAATAAACTCACAAGCTGCTAGAAAGGCCAGGCGGTAAGAAAGGGCTCCGAACCCAAATATTCCTCCCTGTGCTATTGGCGAAATAAGGGAGTAGTGACGGAATTCCTCGCGGGCATAAATATTGGACAAGTGAACCTCTATAACCGGGATATTAACTGTCCGCAGTGCATCATGCAGGGCAATACTATAATGGGATAACGCTCCGGCATTAATAATTATGAGTTCATAATCTTCCCGGGCCTGCTGAATCCGGTCCACCAGCTCGCCCTCATGGTTAGATTGGAAGAAATCAATCCTTACTCCAGCCGTAGCTGCCATACTCTCTAATTCCTGATTAATTTCTGCCAGGCTCCGAGTGCCATACAAAGACGGTTCCCGCTGACCCAGTAAATTAAGATTAGGTCCGTTTATTACCAGAATTCCCCCGCTCAAATTATCACTCTCCTTGCTAGTCTCCAGCTATACTAAGACTTTTTAACCGTATACTGGGAGCACCCCTGCCCCCGAAAAATCTCAAATCACTGCCTAATGATTCAATATCAGAGAAAAAATCCCCCAGGTTACCGGCAATAGTTGCCCCTCGTACCGGATAGGTCAATTTACCGTTTTCAATCATAATTCCGGCTGCACCTACAGAAAAATCTCCTGATATCGGGTTAGCCGTATGCATACCCATCACTTCCGTTATATACAGCCCCTTTTTAATATCATCATACAATTCTTGCGAGCCAGGACGGCCCGTCTGCAGGATAAAATTGCTGGTTCCCACTGAAGGGAGACTGCGAAATGATCCCCGCTGCCCATTGCCGGAAGGTTCTACCCCGGCTTTACTGGCACTATGGCAATCATAAAGATAGCCAGTTAAAATCCCATCCTTAATTATTGTATTTCTTCGAGATGGAACCCCTTCACCATCAAAGGGAAACGTTCCAATCCCTCCGGCCCAGGTAGCATCATCCACCAAATTTACCACTGGTGCGGCTACTGCTTGTTCCAGCTTCCCGGCAAACATTGACTTCCCTTTTTGTACCATCCCGGCATCTACCATTTGTGCCAGCAAACTTACAAAGCGGGTGACTACATAGGGTTCCATTACACAGGGCAAATGCGCTGAGCTTATACTACGGGCATGAAGTGCCCTTATTGCATTGCCGGCAGCTTCCTTCCCGGTAAAAATCGAATCCAGGTCTTTATAGTTTTTTTTAATCATTACGGAAAATCCATTCTGAGCATCTCCATCTTCCTCTGCTACCACGAAGACATAAATGCCACAGAAATTACCCCTGCCGCTTGCATAAACCCCCCTGGTATTCATAATGACACTAATAAACTCACTATCCTCGTATCCAGCTCGCTCAATAATATTTATACGGTGGTCACTAGACCGGGCAACCTTCTCTACCTCCCGGGCCATTTCGATTTTAGCCTCCAGACTGGCAGCAGGTATTGCCGGGTCATAGACCTCTAAAACCGGATATTCGTACTTACCCGAGGGTAAACAATTATGGGGATCAGCTTCGGTATAATGGGAAATGCTGATAGCATCTTCTACTACCTGCTTTACCGCCTCATCCGACAGGTCACTGGTAAAAACAAAACCCAGCCGCCCCTGGTTGATTACCCTTAGTCCCAGGCCAGCTTCCTCCGCTTCCTTAAAAGTCTCAACCTGTCCGTCTATAACCTCAATACTTAATTCCCGACCCTGGAGCAGAAAAGCTTCCGCCTCCACTCCTTTTTTCCGGGCCAAGTCCAGGGCCTTCTCTCCGGTATTCCTTAAGAAATCTTCCATTATTGCACCACCTGTTATTTTGACACTGATGACACTGATTAAAACTATGAAACCCCTTATAATTGTTCAACGTAGATTAGCGCCTTTTTTTGAAGCCGTAGCTGCCTGGAACTTTTTTTATAGGTAAATCAATTAATTGTTTTCAGTGTAAATCATAGTAAATCAGCTACCTTAATGGCGACCATAGGGAGCATCTGCAACAATAATTGCGAGCATAGCGAGCATCTGTGTCCCCTTGGGGATGTGCCCTATGGGTATGTTATCAGTGTCTATTATTTAACCTACACTCTTCTGATTCTGCGTTTTGCTGGGCCGCCAGTAGGGGCGGTTCCTCCGACGGTTAACTCTTTAATACGAATAGTAGGCTGGGCGTCCGAGACCGGCACGCCCTGTCCATCCTTACCACAGACCCCGATGCTAAAGCCCAGATCCGTACCTACCATATCTATGCCATTTAACACCATAGGGCCGTTACCAGTCAGAGTAGCACCCCGAACCGGGTATGTAACTTCTCCATCTTCAATCATATAGGCTTCTTGCACATCAAAAACGAAATCACCATTAGTAGTATTAACCTGTCCCCCACCCATTTTTTTAACCAGTAAACCGGAGGGGGTAGATTTAATGATTGTTTCCGGATCATCCCTGCCGCTAGCAATAAAGGTATTGCTCATGCGGGGAATAGGCTTATCCTGGTAAGAGTCACGCCGACCATTTCCGGTAGAATCACGGCTGTCCTTGATAGCCGTCAAACGGTTATACATATACTGTTGCAGCACCCCATCTTTTATTAAAACTGTACGCTGGCCGTAGTTGCCCTCATCATCAAAACGAAAGGTGCCGTACTTACCATCCAGGGTGGCATCGTCAATAACACTTACCCCTTCCGCCGCCACCTTCTCACCTATCTTGTCCTTATAAACTGACAGCCCTTTTTGTACCAAATCAGCTTCCAGGCCATGACCGCAAGCCTCATGTACCATAGTTCCCCCAGCCTCGCATGACATTACTACCGGCATGCGCCCTGCCGGGGCGGGCCGGGCTGAAAGCATATTAACTGCCAACCGGGCAGCCTTCTCAGCCATATCTTCAAAAGCAATCTCCTCTAGCAGTTCCCAGCCACATACTCCTCCTGCCGATTCATAACCAGTCTGAATAATACCATCACGGGCAGCTACGGTACTAACTATCACCCTGATGCGAGTGCGTTCGTCCTCAGCCAACTCACCATCACTATTAGCTATAATCACCTTCTTGTGTAAATCCCCTGCTGCCACCGTAACCTGGCGAATCTCCTCAGAAACATCACGAGCACTTTTATTAGCCGCCAGCACATTTTCTATTTTTTCATCAAAACTTACTGTATCCGGAAGACGTTTACAGCTGATGGTAAAGGCAGGCTGTTTAGGTGAGAGCGCTATAGGACTGGTTTCCTTGCCGTTTGCAGATGCATGCCGGGCTACCCCAGCAGCTTTAAGCAAGCCTTCTTCGCTCAGATCGGTGGTATAGACATAGGCCGTTTTGCCGTCCTTAACTACTCTGATCCCGGCACCCTTTTCCCTGCCGCTATTAACCTTTTCAATCCGGTTATCCTCGCAAAAAACATTGCTAAGCTGTTTTTCTTCAATATATATCTCAGCAAAATCTCCGCCCTTTTTCAGGGCCTCTTCCAGTACTCTTTCCAGTATTGCTTTATCCAGTATACTCCCTCCAACTACCAGGTTTAATCTAACCTTCATAGTTTTCCCCGTAATTACCAAAATTAATTAAACTAACGACCTGGTAAACTAACCAGCTATTATCTTTTTATCCATGCCCAATATGTGTCCGTCAATCCAGTTGACTATAAAATTAAGCACTTTCAGCAAGTATTGCTCCGGATTTTCATCTACTTTGTTTAAGTTGGTGTCTTTAACTTTCTGAATAAAATCATCATGTACCACTTTATGGGACAGAAACTTGCGATAGCCGATACTTTTCATATACCCTTCTTCAGTTTCAAAATGATAAACCGCATAATCCTTCAGTTCCTCCAAAATCGCTACCACCTGGTCGTACTTGTCGATAGAAAACTCATCTTTTAGGAAGTCATAAGCACGTCCCGCAATTTCAAACAACTTACGATGTTGCTCACCAATTTGTTCCACACCCAGGCTATACTCATCTTTCCACTTAATCATGTAGTATCCCTCCCGCATGGTATAATATGGTGATATATAGATTCTATCACGTTCTAGCAGACCAGGTACAGTAATAAGTCTAGAGATCATCCCGGACCTATTTATTAACGTTTATACTGGAGCGAAATGATTTTCGCCGGAGGAATAAACTCGCGGCGGTCAAATACGAGCCCTCCATCAGCTGCGATTTTGTAAATATCCAAAAATTGTACCTGTACTTCTGCTACCAAACTTTTCTGCGCCGGAAGGCTGACTCCTTTACTGGTAAACTTAAAATGGCACTTACCACCATTGACATAAGTACACTTCGGATTTTCCAGAGAAAACCCCATTTCCTTTCCGGACTCATGCAGAATCCATTCCTTTTTGGATAGGATAAGCTCGGTGGGAATATCCTGACTATGACTATAATCACTTTCCAAAATAGCATAAATTTGCTCTACCCCGACCAGCACACCCCCCTCTGCCATTTCAAAAGCCTGAGCATTCTGCCGATGATTAATACTTATTAACCCCTCCAGGAAAGAAGAATCCACAAAGGCTACTGCAATAATATACAAAAGCAGAAAATAAAAAAGGACCCCGACCAGCACATAGCCTTCATGTCTGGCCGGGTTTAATAGTTGCGTAAGCCTACTCCTGCACCTGCAACACCCGGGAAAAACAAAAGAAATTGATCTCATAATCATCATCCTGACTACGCAATTTCAATTCGCCCTGCAGTTTTGAACCGGACTTTATAAAATTAACTGAATACAAGTTTTCCGCTACCGGAACGGCGGTGCCCGCATAAGTACGATAAAGGTTGCCATAATTGGAATATATACTGAAGTTATCACCATCAGCACCGGTAATACTAAGCCGGGTGCCATCCGCACTAACCTGAAAATCCCGTGAAGTTCTTATATCCTGCTGTATGCAATCTATTGCCATACGTGATGAATACTGCAGCTGGGCACGATTGCTGCTGGTGTTATATCCACTAAAAACCAACCCCGCTACCTGTTGCAGAATTCCTATCAATAATAGAGCTAATGCCAATCCCAACAACAGGTCCATTAGCATCATTCCCCGTTCATTACCATAAAAGAATTTACACAGGTTCAAGGCACTGGAACAACTCCTACCAGGCATTCTTCCCACTGATGGTTCCCCCCGGTCGTTAAAACCTTAACATTGACGACACATAATCGTTGGGCTCCCTCCAAGGGTTTAAATTCAATCATAGCCTCAGCTCCAGGTGGATGTGACTGAAGAAATGGCAAGCTGTCAGCCCTAACCGTACCCAAATCAACTACCCCTGCTAATAGCTCCGGACGAGCTTTCATTTCCTCCAGCAAAGAACTGGCATAAATACAGGTAGCAGTCCTCCCTCCGCCCCGGGACACATTATTTACCCCCAGCATAAGCAAGTTTAATAATCCCCCCACCAGTACCAGAGTCAGTGCCAGGGACACCACCACTTCCAGCAGGCTAATTCCGTCCTCTTTATTCCTTAACCTGCGGCCCTGCCAGTTTAACAATAAAACCTTCATTAACCTACACCCTATCAACATATTAAATCCCATTTATTTGTTATTCCACTTTTTTTACCAAAATCCTCCACCATTATTAATTATAATAAATAACTATCAGCAAATCGCTCTATGCCGCATATACTTAAAAAAAATACTATTTTCATACCGCACCTAGGCCTATGGTCCCATATATCAGAATATTTGCTATTGGTAAATAATATAAAAAAACCTATTTATTTCTTCAGATAGTGATGTTATCATGATATATGGAGGAAAATGCTCTCAAAAATTACACTTAATCTTAGTTATGGTATTAATGATTACTACATATCATCTATTAATATCCAGGGCTATGTAGCTTAAAACCTTTATGCAAGGGAGAATGAATTTGGTAAATAATAGATGGGTCAGGCAAAAATCACCTTTGCTTAATAATTACGGTATAGCATTGCCGCTGGTATTAATGTTGCTGGTGGTATTTACCCTGCTGGGCACAGCCGCCTATACCGCCAGCCAGAGTTCGCTTAAGCAATCTACCAGGCTGAATCCTGACCTGCGGTGCAAATACCTGGCCCGCTCAGCCGTGGACGCCACCAAGGAAGCCTGGACAGCCAAATTCCTTGCCAATCCCAGTAAATATACAGCCATTGGTGCAACAGACGAAAATTTTACATTTTATACCCGATATGATTCCGGTGATAACGAATTTAAAGAGGAGACTGCTGCTAATGCAGGCAAAGATGGCGTCATCACAACTGTACAAACCTTTGACGCTAGTGAAGGTATCTGTACGGTAACTTCTACAGTTAGTATAGGTTCCCATTCGGCAACGGTAACCGCTGAATCGGAAAAATTGAATGACGCAGATGTTTCTGCAGGTACTACTCCGTGGTATGAATGCCGCAAATACGAATCTCGCCTAACCAGTGTATTAGGCAGCGGTCCCCTCTATACATGGGATAATTGGACTATTATACCGGGTCCATCCAGCAGAGAGGTCACTGACAAGAATGGTCAGGAATATACTGCCACCTACCACGTAACCGAAGGTATTGTAAATATTAGTACATATCCGGTAAATACTTCTGGGCTTACACTCTATGCCAACGGTACCCTGCGGGAGGAGATTATTGCCAGGACAGGAAATCTTGTAGATGCGTCTTTATATATGGCAAACGTAATAATTTTTATATTGCAAGCACTCGCAGGAAATGCCGATCTACTCAATCAGGACTTATTTAGCTATTCTGTTACCGGTTTGCAGGCCAAACACATCCGATTTAACTGTCCCCTGAACCTTTATTATAATACTTCGTTATTACCGCTCAATGCTAAGGCTGTTCCTAATCCGCATAGTCTCATTGTTTGTGCAGAAACCATCGTATTTCAGCAGAATCTTACCATAGGCGATTCTGCTTTCGGTAACCTGACCCTGAGCATTCCTCCAGGAACAGGAATACCTGGAGAAGTCGTACATAAACGAGTGGTAGATGCTAATGCGACAAGACCTGCCGAGGAAAAGGTTGATGTAAAAAAAATTGATTTAAATGCCAAATACGGGCTGGTCAGGTTTAATAATGTAGTGATTAATGGTTCTTTAATTGGTAACGGTGAATCAAATGATCCCGCACTAATCAGAAACAAGTCATTTTTCTTCCGTGTCATGGGTGAAAAAGCCCTGGGCATAGGTACTGAACCTAATACCTTCTCCGATATAGCCGATTTGTTTAGCTGGACAGCAACCGAAAACGATTGCCGTTTGAAAACCCTGCTGGACAAAGGCTATCTCATTCCTGCAACCAACGATGATGTAGCTTCCTATTATGATGTTCTGTTTTTCTATAAATAACTATAAATAGGCTGGGTGATTTATATGCAAAAAGTGGTTAAACCATTAAAAAACTATTCCGGCATGACCCTGGTGGAAATCCTGGTAGCCCTGGTGATACTAGGAATGCTATTGATTGCTGTTTTCCCACTGGTTACTCAGAGTTTGCAGGTTGTTAATCAGTCCAGCACCATTGCCTCCCAGTTGTTTGGGGTTCAGGAGGATATTGAAATAATAGCTGTAACCAAAGACGGCGCTTATTTAATAGACGGTACCTTTGTACCTAAAGATTTTTTCCCGGTTCTACTGGATGGAGACACAACCTGGGTTCCGGGTATGACGATAAAGAAATCCAAGCTGATACGCTTCCTGGCTTCAAACCTTGGTTCCGAGTATGATCTGTTTGAACGCTATGAAGGATACACCGCTGAAGAAGCCATTATCACTATAGGGGACAAATCCATTACAAATACCTCCACCGTAAAAGTTACTGATAAAAATAATTCCGATGTTACGGGTAATCTTGACGGCTTTCCTGTAGTCAGCGCAGAAAAAGTAACCATTATCCTTCCCACTGACAGCAACCGTTTTACCAACCCCGACAGCTTGTATACCATTACCATAACCACTGATGGAACAGTTCTAACGTCTCTGCTAATGGTTCATCTGCCCCGTGCAATCATTGCCGATAAAAATGGAGACTTATTGATGGCCTCATCACCCAATCCTGACAACTGGGTTAGTGGAGGCAGCAGCAACTGGGTTAAGAAGGAAACCAATTTTGCTTACCGTATCAATAAAATTATTTCCGCCGGTGCTTCAGACCGGTCGGCCCGGTTTATTGCTGTAGGTGATAGCGGCAGTATTTATCTGTGGGAGAACGGAAAGAAATGGGAGAGGTTAACTTTAACAGGTATCACTGCCAATTTGAATAACATCATGGCAGTTGGTGCCGGCGGTTGGCTGGTTGTGGGGGATGGCGGGTTAATTCTTCATTCCACCGATGGCAAAAGCTGGGTTACAAGAAACTCAGGAACTACCTCCAACCTGCGTGCCATAACCTATAATAAAAAAAGTAGTAGATATTTTTGTGTGGGCGATGACGGGATTATGCTGACTTCCTCCAATACCGAAACATGGACCCGATTACACAGTAATCCCCTGATGGTTGCGGCAACAGATTATATTAATAACAAAAAAGCGGTAGCTTTCTCTGGTGAAGGTGAATATCTAAAAACCCGCAAAAACCCGGTAACCAATACAGATAATAAATTCACTGTTTTTATGGTTGTCAAACCAACTGGGGACCCGGTCAATACCAGTCTCCTGACCCTGGGGCCACCCGCCAGTTATTTTACCTTAAGGACAAATGAGGATAAAAAGTTGGTAGTGGGAACCAGCCCTGATAATGTTTTTGTGGGAACCCCCGAATTGGGTACCACTGAAGCCGCAATTATAGCCTGTCGGTATTATGATGATTCCGGAATTCCAAGGGCAAGTCTGTATAAAAATGGTTCGACAACAGCGACAGATAACCTTGATATTGGCAGTATAACTCCCGGTGACACTGCTGATGCTCCTGCCCAGTTGGGCAGCAATCCCCTGACCCATTATACTGAACCCTTGCCGTTTGAAGGTTCAATAGCCGAGGTCTTTATCTTTGACAGGGCCCTTAGTATTAACACGGAACCAAGACCATGGCCTTTAAGCGGACAATATGCCTCCGAGATGGATATTGTCAATAAGTATTTATCCCTCAAGTACGGTATTAATTTAGCGAATGAGGCTGAGATTAATGCTTTATATTATAATGGTGCTTATTCTTCACCCCGATTAGGGACAATGGACTGGACTACATGGCAGGACGGAATGTTGAAAAGATATTGGCCATTTACAACAAACCCCACCAATTATCCGGGTCTGCATCTGGATCCAGCGGGGGGGGTACCACTTCCACTCTGGTTGGATGCGAACTCTTTAACCTTTGCGGATGCAAACCAGGTTACAGTATGGAGAGATCGTTCCGGTCCCGGCAGTAATGGCAGTAATAGCAATCCCGCCGTTGGGGCCCCACTGAATGCTGTAGCCTGTGACGATGACGGATTACTATATACCGGAGGAGATCGCCGCAACCTGATTTATTTCGATAATCCTAATAATATCAAACAGGATAAAGAAAAGTTAAATGCAACCATGGCCAAACCGGTTCAATATACTACGGAAGATATGCTCTTTACCGGGAACCGTTTTGTAGCCCTCTTAAATGATAAACATGAAACCAGGAGCTATATCGTCAACTTAAAGGAGCCAGGAAAACATACACGTGAAAAGGCGTTTTCAGGTTCCAACTGTTTTTTAAATGATATTTTTCATTATCCTTACGGAAAAACCTTATTGGTCGTAGGCAGCGGCGGCAAAATATATTATGCCAAAGATAATTCCGCCGACTGGGAATCTGGAAATTCAGGTACAACTACCGATTTATTAGCCGGTTGTCTGCGCTAATACAGTATAGAACTGCAATAAGGGGGGAGCAACTATTTTGTTGAAAGCTGACCAGCGTGGATTTTCTCTGGTAGAACTTCTCTTAACAATTATTCTGGTTTCAGTAGTCCTGGCAATCGGTTACAATGCGTTTGCTTACGGGATAAAAGCCTGGGAAAATTATGTGATCAGACAGGAAGCGGAAGCAGCAGTGCGGCTTACCAGTCTGGTGATTACCAATGAAATAAATTACGCCAGTTACCTGGAAATTCGCAAGAAAGCTGATGATTGGACCAGCACTGAGGTTCAGGGAAATGACCGCCTTATATTTATTAATAACGCTGGGGACATAATTTTACGCGCAATTACTGCTGCCGGTAATGTTGATACAACCATTGCCCATACGGAAAAAAGCACCCTGGAACTTTCCTTTTCTAAACCTGTCGATAATAATATTCCTGCTTCTTATTTAGATAATTCACTCAAGTTTTCCGTCAAGGCCCGGTATACAGATAAGGATGGAGTAGACGAGGATGGAGACGGGATTCCGGAAAAGGCGGTTATTTATTCCAGCAACTCGGCAGTACTGATAAGCAATATGCTCGAAGGCAGCGGATTTCCTGTTAGCGATAAGTCACTATACTCACAAGCCACCAATTGTACTCCGGGTGACCGTGTCCTCTACCGAACTACGATAGAGCGTTTTAACCCCGGTGCTCCCGGCGGTGGATTTACCTGTGGTTTATAGAAACTATTAATAAGAAAATAGAATTTTTTTGATATACCCATAGGGCACATCCCCAAGGGGACACAGATGCTCGCTATG
>DIRQ01000021.1:31986-39580 GCA_002424365.1 Syntrophomonas sp. UBA5432
TGTGCCAGGTGCTCATGACGGGTTAATAGGAGAATTTATGTTAGGTGTAGCTATAATACAGATGGAATCATTTCAGAATTGGGAATACCTTGTTTTAAACATCGCGGGTATGCTCCTTTTAATGGGGTTTGCAGGATATGCTGCCCAACACAATAGGCTTAACCGGTATAACACACTACTTTATATTACGGGTATACCTCTGGTCTTTCTTTTTGGCGCTCGTTTATTCTATATGCTTTTCTATGCTAACTTAAGTAACCCGCCGGTTCATCTTTATGATCTGAAACTATATGCTTTTTCCCTCTATGGAGGATTGCTCATGGTGGTTCTTTATGCAACCGCAGCAGCCTGGTTTAGCCGTATTCCGGTATGGAGTTGGCTGGATAATCATACCCCAGGATTAATAGGTTGTGCAACTCTGGGTAAAACCGGCTGTTTTCTCAATGGGTGCTGTTTTGGGACTCCTACCATTATGCCGTGGGGAATCCCTTACGCTCCGGGAAGCCAGGCTTATAACTACTATATAGTTCAGGCTCTGGACCATTTACAGCAATCATGGCAAGTCTATTCGGACCGAATTCACCCGGTGCAACTTTACGAAAGTGGTATTGCCCTTATTATTTTATTTTTGGCTTTGTATCTGCTTCGTAAAAAAGCCCTGCCTGGATTAGTTTTCTTACTTACCGCAGGATTATATTCACTGGCACGATTGGGACTGTTTTATCTGCGAGCCAACCCTGAAACCGGAACCTTTCTTCATTTTTTGCCCTGGTTGTATTTAATAATTGCCGGCCTGAGCCTGGGAGTGCTCTTAATTAAGATAGTTGAGATTAGAAAATCAGTATTAATTGAATAAGGAGAGTGAAGTTATGGAATTGAATGAAATTCTCAAGACAGCGGTGGACCGCGGAGCTTCAGATGTTCATCTGTCTCCCCTGACACCACCGATTATCCGCTTTAATACCCGTTTAATTGAACTTAATGATACTGTTTTAGAAAAAGAAGAACTAGAGCAAATGGCACTGGGAATACTTGGGGATAAGGCCCATCGAGTGTTTATGGTGGAAGGTGAAATTGATACCTCCTATCGAATTGAAGGTGTGGGAAATTTTCGCGTAAATATTTATCGTCACCAGGGAATGGTGGCCATAGCGGCGCGTATTATCCAGACAAAAATTCCTGATTTGGAATACCTGGGATTACCGGTAACGATCGCTTCGCTGGCACGCTATTCCAGTGGTCTTATTCTAATAACCGGACCTACCGGTAATGGTAAATCAACAACTATGGCCAGTATGATTGATATCATTAACAGTGAACGTGCCTGTCATATTGTCACCCTGGAAGACCCTGTAGAGTACATACACCAGAATAAAAAGAGTTATATCACCCAGCGGGAAATGGGTATAGACAGTAAAGATTTCGCGCAGGCCCTTAGGGCTTCGCTGCGTCAGGATCCGGATGTAATTATGATTGGAGAATTGCGCGATTTGGAGACCATTTCTACCGCTATTACCGCAGCAGAAACGGGACATCTGGTGTTGGCCACGCTGCACACCATTAATGCTGCTCAGACAGTGGAGCGCATGATAGATGTGTTTCCCTCCACTCATCAGCAACAGGTGCGCATACAATTATCTAACTGCTTAAGGGCAGTTATATCTCAGCGCCTGCTTCCCAATATAACCAACGAGCGCATGGTTGTTGCAACTGAATTGATGATTTGCACCAATGCCATCCGCAATCTAATCAGGGAAGCGAAGTATCACCAGATACCTAACGCTATTTTTACCGGCAGCCAGTTTGGAATGCTTACTATGGAAATGTCGCTGCAGTATTTAATAGACCAGGAAATGATTGACACCGGTTTCCAGCAATATGAAAAAGGTGATGATGCTCCAATTCTGGAAACACTTGCCTATGGTTCGGTTCCGCTGGTCAAGCCTTCTCGTTCTGCTTTTCAAAAACAGTTTAGTTTATAACTATAATCAAGGGGGGCTTAGCCCCCCTTTAGCAGTAATTACTATTCATTTTACTTACTCTTCCATTGGTTTTCTTCCTTTAATGCTTCCGGATTGGTACCTAGGTAACGGTCATCTTTCCAGTATCCCCACTGTTGCACGCCATTAGGCCATACATAATAACCTTCGCCATTAAGGCGATCCCCTTTGAATTCACCAACATAGTACGAACCATCCGGCCAGTGATAAACCCCCACACCTTCAAAAACAAGGCTCTTTATTTCTCCCCGATACCACTCGCCGCTGGGGAAGTAATAACTGCCCTGACCGGTGGCATTGCCATCAGCCATCTGTCCAACGTAGCGTTCACCATTGGGCCAGCGAATAAGACCCATGCCAGAGGCTTTACCTTTGCTGAATGCGCCTTCATAAAAGGTTCCGTTCTTCCAGATGAATTTCCCCTGGCCATCACGCTGATTATTGAGAAACTCACCTTCATATTTTTCACCGGTAGGCCATTTCATTATGCCTTTACCCTGCATCATATGGTCTTTAAACTCGCCCTGATAATACTCTCCGGTGGGGAAACGCAGGTAGCCTTTGCCATTGAACATATTGTTTTTCCAGGCACCTTTATACCAGACGCCATTAGGAAACAACAGTGTTCCTTCACCATCAGCTTTTCCAATTACTAAATTACCCAGATAATAGCTGGTATCCGGCCAATTTATCTCTCCACGGCCAGTGCTGGCAGCAGTCCGGGGAGCATATGGCTGCTGATATAGCAGGTCTTTAATTTCCTTACTGATATTACGCATGGCTTCATATTTTAATGTGCACTTTTCCCATCGTACACTTTCACCGTTAGTTTCCAGCTGGTCCGCCTTTGGTATAGACTTATCCTGTTCCAGTACGCCCTCCAGGTAAACCTTCAATGTATGAACTTCCAAATTTGCCCCCTTATCACCCGGATAGCGTACACTATAGGCTATTTCTTGTTTTTGGCTGTCTCCTTTAATCAGAGTTCTGAGAATAAGATTATCTCCGGGTATGGGTAAACTTTGTTGCCATAAAAGTTGACCATACTCATTAATTCTAATTACCAGTACTTTCTCGTTATCGGAGGAATATCCAACTAATACTACGCCACCCTGTCCATCAATATTCTCCCCCCGAAGTTTACGGCTTTCCTTAAATCCATCCGGTACAGCTACCAGTGCCATTGCTATCTGTTCAAATGGTCCACCAAATTGACGTTCCTTTACCCCGTCCACAACACGCTGATGTCCTGGCCAGCTTTGTAATGTACCATAAGTATCCACATAAATCAGATAAATGTTTTTATCACCATGGCGGCTTACTGTGTTCCCAGCGACAAGAAACCCTATAACCTCATCATTATTACTATTCACTGCTACACCCAGGGTAATTCCTTGATCATCATCCTTACTGCCATAGTTCTTGCTCCATTTTATCTCTCCATAAGCATTCAGACGGACCAGATATAAATCCTGCTTGCCATTGGTATTGCTATCGGTATAACCAGTAAGAATATAGCCATCATTGTAGCCTTCTTTGTCTAATACTTGAATGATTTGACTGGCCTGCTGGTTACCGGCATGGGAATAAGTTTTTTCCCATTTAGCAGCACTCTTTTCTTCACCCGCCCAAATTCCTGATTTATCCATTTTAATAATGCGAATATCCAGGTTATCATCATTAACAGTACCGGCTATTACAAGTCCATCATCATTGGTACTGGCAATGGTGTTTACCGTCTTTAAGGGCAACTCCCGCTGCCACACTATTTCTCCGTTGCTCCCAATCGCCAATAATCGAATTATATTCTGCTTCGATTGCTGGCTATTAACTGCCATTACAAAACCATTCTTTAGCATATGCATTATCTGTAATGTATCCTGGCCCTTCAGGTTATATACTTTATTCCACAGCTCTTTACCGTCTTTGTCCAATTTTTGCGCTCTAATATCCTGATCACCAGTCATTATGTCCTGCTTATAGGATATGAATATATAACTACCCTCAGTTGGATATATACCGCGGTTAATATCCTCAGTTGTATTAAAATTAATGGTTTGTTTATTATTAAACGGCAGGAAGGTAGATGCGGGCAGATCTCTAGCCCAAGTAAGCGTTGCTGAACCGGCAATTATTGCTATCATGAAGAAAATAATAGCTATGCTTTTAAAAAGATTTCTCCATTGCTTTTTCAGCGTCCTCACCATCTATACCTCCCCCTTTGTGTTTTGGGCATCATTAGTTGATTTATTCTTATTATCAGCCTCCTGAGCCTGAGCAACTTTTTCCGTGGAAGCATAATAGGCCTTAATGGTCATTTTCATTTCAAAGTTGCCTGGAATAAAGCTTTCTGCTACAGGTCTTTCAGAATCAGTTGGAGTTTCTGCTTTTTCTTCCACGACTTCAAATTTTATTCTTTGCAGTTTGGCCTCTGGGATTCCCGGAGGAACTATGTAATACGCCGGAGGTCCCGATTCAACTGTTTCCGCTGTTTCCTGCGCCTCTGCCTTGACTGCATTAAAAGAAACATCTTCTATGCTGATTAACCGCTCGGCTTTCTCCAACTCATCCAGGAAATTAAAAAGCTGAGTTATGTTGCCTCTGGTGCCTACGGTAAATACCAGGGTCTGCGCTCCGGTCTCATCTGGTTTTTCTGCACCTTTGTAATCCAGCGAAGCAAAAGGCAGGCCATATTTACCGGTGGTTTCATCCAGCATGGTTAATAGCGGAATCATTTCGTCTTCAGTAGGTAAACACTTGTTCAGGTGGGCAAATTTATCCTCAGTCTGCTCTGTTTTACCCGGGGCTTTCTTAACTTCTGCCTGCAGACGTTTTTTTTCCATCTCCAGCTGCTGGTTGCTGTCAGTAACAGTCTTAATCTCTTTACTCATTGGCAAATATGCCAGGCGAAAAAATCCAAATCCAATTAGAATTACGACCAGCAGTGCCAGCAGGTATTGATCACGACGTGATAAATTCATTATTCAACCTCCTCCCATACCAGGATTATATTAAAATTAACTTCCCCGGTTTTGGTATTACACTTGGAGGATATATTTTTAACTTCCTTAATGAAATCCAACTCGCGCAGCTCTTTTAAAAACTTAATAAATTTTGCTTGACTACCGCAATAAGCCGACATGGCAAAATTATTATCGGATTTGACATCCATTTTCCCAATGGTAATACCGGGAATGCTTAACAAATAAATATCCTGAAAATGTTTGGATTTTACTCTTACCTGTTTTTGCAGAGTATTAATCATAGAACTGCGTTTATCTACCTCACCTGAGCCTTTGGTTACGGTATCGGTGGAGACTACTGAACTGGTCAGTTTGTCTACCTGCTGCTGCAGTTGTATATTTTCGGCTTTCACAGTCTGCAGGTTTTGATTCTGCGACCACCAGGCTCCCCCCATAGCACCCGCTAACAGCAGAGCTACCAAACCCAGTATCAACACAAACTGGTTATTTTTTTTACTTTCCAGGGCCTCTTCCTGCTGGTAGCGCAGCAGGTTAATCCGAGATTCTTTTCTGACCGTCATTGCTTATGCTCCCCCCCTTAAAGCTAATCCCAGTGCTACCGGATAATCGAAACGCAGGTCATTTATCTGATCTTCGGTTATCGTTTGGGGAAGCTTGATGTGCTGGTCAATACTTCCCCGTTGAACCGGTAAATTAAATTCTCGGCTGAGCAGTTTATCAATGCCGCCCAAACGGGCACACCCGCCACACAGGAGTATATTGGTTATGCTATCTTCCTTATTTTGCAGCCGAAAATAATCCAGCGAACGCACCAGTTCATCAATCAGATTACGCAGCAAACTCCTGCATTCGGGGTCCTCCACGTTTAAGTCATCCAACCGACATTCGTTTTTAGCAATGCGGGGAATCTGCAGGTAAAAGGCCAGGCAGCCAAAGGCGATGGAGCGGAGGAAAACCGGGTTATTATCCTGAAAAATCGATAAATAACTACGCTGAGCACCAATATTAATAATACCGTAAACTTTACCTTTGCTGATTTGCGGTTGATATAAGGTTTTCAAAGCCAGGGGTTCAATCTCCAACCGGGTCAGCTTCAGTCCTGCTATCCGGCAGGTTTTAACCAGATTTTCCGCCTGGGTCTTACGAGCGGCTACAAAAAAGACTTCCACCATCTTGCCCTTATGGTCTTCAAACTCACGTACCGGATAAATGTCAGCCGTAACATCATCTACATTTATTGGTAAAAAACTGGTTGCCTGATAAAGGGCGGCAGTACGCATATCACCATGAGGCATAGCCGGCAATGTCATCAGGCGGGTATAAACCTGCTGTCCGGCCAGGGCAGATATAACCCTGCTGCCCTTAAGCCTCAGCTGCTCCGCCAATTTTCCCAGTTCCTGTCCCACTTCCTCGGGATTATTAATCAGGCCATTCTCAACCATACCGGGCGGGGTAGCAATCTGACCAAAAGTTTTAAGCGTGCCGGTATCTCCATGTTGTTTCATTCCCACCAGCTTTATCGACTGACTGCCGACATCCAAACCCACCGATTTCCTGCTGGTAAACAAACAGCATCCCCCCATAATGTAATGTACACGATCCGGTTTATCCCCGAACCAATAAAAATGCTTATATGCTTAATAAGCAAAGCTCCCTTTCCCTGCGTTTCGGTAAATTAGCCCCCATACCCGGAGAACCTCCCCCCCCTATAAAAATAGGTATATCGGGTTGGCAGAGTTAGGGAAGTATCCTTCCCCCTTACCCTTGACCCCTAACTCTAGACAATTAATCAAAGTCTAAATTTGAAGTTATGTTCAAGACAACTTCTTTATTAGCGCCTATTTCAAATTAACAGAGAAAGCCAGCTTTGCGTCCCGGGAAAAATCTTAGAAAAGTCCCAGGTACCATAAAGCGATAGTATCAGCAAATAAAAAAGCAATATAAGCTGATACAGCCAGGAAAGGTCCAAATTTTATAGGCGTCTTGCGCCCGGTTTTATTAACTGCCATAACGATTAAACCAAATATTGCTCCGGAGAAACAAGCCAGCAGCAGCGTAACCGCTGAACCGGTTATACCGGTAAAAGCACCAATTGCTGCGGCCAGTTTCACATCTCCGCCGCCCATACCTCCGTTGGAAATGAAGGCTACGGCAAACATCAGGCCGCCAAAAGCCAGGGTTCCATACAATGCCGGTAAGAATCCCAGGGTACAGAAGGATAGAACTAATCCGATAACAATACCCGGATAAGTCAAGCGGTCAGGGATAATACCATGGTCAATATCGATAAAGGCTGCACTTAACATGATTATCGAAAGAACACACCCTGACAGAGTTGTCATGGTCAAGCCCCAGCGCAGGTAAATTCCCACAAAGAGTAATGCACAGAAAATCTCCACCAATGGGTAGCGCAGGCTGATCACCTGCTGACAGTAACGACAGCGCCCCCGCAGAAACAGGTAACTGAATACCGGAACCAGATCCACTGCTCTCAACTGCTCATTGCAATGGGGGCAGTGACTGGGAGGGAAAACAATCGATTCCCCCATCGGCATACGGGCAATTATGACATCGGTAAAGGAACCAAACAGGAGGCCTACCGTAATTACT
>DIRQ01000074.1:0-1298 GCA_002424365.1 Syntrophomonas sp. UBA5432
TAAATTGGTAAAGGCTATGAATGCGCTTTGTGAGCGGCATAATTATGCTTTTATGTGCTTAATGGTTACTGATATTTTTGAGGAGGCTACCGAACTTATTGCCGCCGGCGAGAAAAGTAATTTGGTTGAGCAAGCTTTTGGACAAAGTGATAGTTTGGGGAGAATTTACTTGCACGGAGTCATGTCCCGTAAGAAACAGGTTGTACCCGTGATTTATGAGGTTTTACGTAAACAGCAGATTATGTAAGATATAGGGTTGTAGCAGGGGGATGTTTCTTGTGGCTGGCAAGCCAGCCACAAGAAACATCCCCCTGTTTTTTCTTTTCTGCATAAACTAGCTGCCGGTAAAATATTATTTTCTAGGAGCTGTTTGATAAATACAGCCCGGTAATCAGCCTCATTTTAGTCAGGTTAATGGTAATTTACCACCATTGAGTACCGAATACACGTAAGGTCTAATTCATTAGTAATTCTATTTTATTAAGTCAGTAATTTTTATAAAAGCTCAGTGTGATCAGTGTCTATTTCCATATCTAATTAAGTCTGTGGCATAATTACCTCGCTACCTAAAGCAGTAAGGAGCCAGCCATGAGTTTCAAAGCCCGTATTAAACAGCACATAAGTGAAAACCGGCCACAGTACATCATTGTAATTTTTATATTTTTAGTGGGGTTAGTTATGGGTAATTACCAGGTACTTGGCCTGGATGGAGGCACTAAAAGCCAGCTATCGAGTATGGTTGAAGGTTATTTAAGGGGAGGCATAGATGGTAGCCCGACCGGATCAGAGATATTAGGTGCTGCATTTTTCAAACAGGTACAGGTAACAGTATTGTTATGGTTTTTGGGATTAACCGTAATTGGTTTCCCCCTGATACTAGGTTTTGTATGGTTTAGAGGTTTTTCCCTGGGGTTTACTATTAGTTTTCTCTTACATGACCGAGCTGGTGCTGGATTACTTATTACTGTAATATCGATTTTGCCCCAGAACCTTATTTATATACCAGTTTTTTTAGCCTGGTCAGTAACAGCCATTAATTTCTCAATCTATGTCCTTAAGGGTAGAAATAGCGGAGTTTCCCTGGGCCGGGCGGTAATGGGTTATACGATTTTGATGCTGGTCTATCTATTGATATTCCTGGCCGGAGCCTTTGTTGAAGCCTACCTGTCACCCTGGTTTTTAAGCTTAATACTTTAATAAGAAAATAGACTTTAATAGACACAGACAACACAGATTTTTAGGATTTTCACAGATTGTTTTTTAAAATAAACTAACCCGACCACTATTTTCATAAGTGG
>DIRQ01000074.1:1483-4996 GCA_002424365.1 Syntrophomonas sp. UBA5432
AGTGGTTGTGTGTGCTTGGCGCTCATGACAGGTTAATTAGGAAATAGGCACTAAGAACAAAGTTGTCCTGTAAATAACTTCGAATTTAGAAAATTGATTAATTGTCTAGAGTGAGGTATAAGGATACGTCCTGATTCTGTAACCAGACACACTTATTTCATAATTGGATGCGTCCGGCAGTTATGGGGTTAATAAGAAGGAGGTTTTTAGAGAGTGATTATCATTGTAAATGACTGGAAGAAAAAACTGGTTCGCCTGGGGGTAGCAGTAGTGATAATTACCGTTTTTGTATTTACCATACCTTTATTAACCGGCTTATTGCATAATCAGATACCAGTTGGTGGTTGGTTTCAGGAAGAACACCCTAGTGGTAATCCTATGCGGGTGGAGCAGCGCAATCAAGAGAACAAATTTGACCGTATGCTAGATCAATTTGTAATAAAAGTTCAGGATTTTTATTATGAAGAGTAAAGCTTAAGGAGGAAATATAGTCCGGGATGTCAAAAGTACTAAAAAAATGTAGGAGTTAACAATGCAGAATTATATTACTGCTTTTATTGAATATCTTCAATACGAAAAAGGCTTATCTGTAAACACCCGGGCTGCGTATCGCCGTGATCTTAATAAGTTTAACACCTACCTGCTTAAAAATTCTGAATCTTCTCATCCGGGTGAGATAAGCAAGCAACAGATAATGGCTTTTCTATCCACCCAGATGGATGAAGGTGCAGCCAATTCGACTGTAGCCCGCAGCTTATCTAGCATTAAGACTTTTTATAAATTTATGGTGCTGGAAAACCATGTTCAAAACAATCCTACTTCTGATTTAGAAACGCCTAAAATAAAACGGAAACTACCGGAGATATTAACTATTGAAGAAGTAGACAAGCTTTTGCAAGAGCCCAAGGTTATGCTACCTCTTGGGCTACGGGATCGAGCTATGCTGGAGTTAATGTATGGAACTGGGGTTCGAGTTTCGGAACTGTTATCTCTGCAGATTGAAGACGTAAACACTACAGCCGGTTTTATGCGTTGTTTTGGTAAAGGGAGAAAGGAACGTATCATACCGGTTAACCAAACTTCTATTGATTGGATACAGCGCTATCTTGCTCGGGCGCGTAATTTGTTGGTTAAAAACTACTTGGAAAGAACCCTTTTTGTCAATGCTAATGGCAGGCCTATGAGCAGGCAGGGGTTTTATAAAATCCTGGGTGTTTATGCAAAAAAGGCGGAACTGGGTAAGGAGGTTACTCCGCATACCTTGAGGCACTCTTTTGCTACTCACTTGTTAGAAAACGGAGCTGATTTACGGGCAGTTCAGGAAATGCTAGGACATGCTGATATCTCTACTACCCAAATATATACGCATCTAACCAGATCCAGGTTGATGGAGGTGTACCAGCGCTATCATCCGAGAGCATAAGTTCGAAAATAAGCGTTGATAATAGAGTATCTTATAAATAACTTCGAATCTACGAAATTAACTAATTGCTTAGAGTGAGGCATGAGGAGTGAGGCAACCATCAAACTGGGTGAGTTTGGACTGAGTGCCGGGGAGCATCAGTGTCCTATGGATACGTCTAATTATACAGTAGAATACATACTTATGACTTTTTGCAGTAAAATAATTTTCAATTGTCATGTTAAGATTATTTGAGGTGATGAAATGAGTAAAAGGGCTATAGTTATAGTACTTGACAGTATGGGAGTCGGTGAATGTCCGGATAGTTGCCTTTATTGCGACCAGGGTTCGAATACTTTGGTCAACACGGCAAAGGCAGTTGGGGGGCTTAATCTTCCCTATATGCAGGAATTAGGTTTAGGGAACATAATCGATATAATGGGGGTTGCAGCAATTAAAAATCCCCTGGGTGCCTATGGTAAAATGCAGGAAAAATCCCCAGGCAAGGATACCACTACCGGGCACTGGGAACTGATGGGATTAGAGCTCAGGCAGCCTTTTCCCACCTATCCAGAAGGATTTCCACCGGAATTAATTACTCGGTTTGAACAGCAGATTGGCTGCAAAACTATTGGAAATGTTGTGGCCTCGGGAACTGAAATAATAAAAGAACTGGGTCCAGAACATATAAGAACTGGTTACCCTATAGTATATACCTCGGCTGATAGCGTATTTCAGATAGCAGCTCATGAGGAGATAATACCTCTGAAAAACCTTTACCACTACTGTACCATAGCCCGGGAGCTCTTACAGGAGGAACATGCAGTGGGACGGGTCATAGCCCGCCCCTTTATTGGTGAACCGGGAAACTTTGTCCGTACTGCTAATCGCCACGATTTTTCTAAGGAACCGGATATTACTCTTTTAGATAAGATAAAGGAAAGTGGGCAGGTGGTAATAGGAATAGGTAAAATCAAGGATATATTTGCCGGCCGGGGTGTTACTGAATCCCATTCTACGATTAACAATCAGGACGGAATAGATAAAATCCTGGAGGTCTTACAAACAGATTTTACAGGCCTCCTTTTTGCCAATTTGGTTGATTTTGACCAGTTATATGGACATCGTAATGACCCCCATGGTTATGCCTGGGCACTAGAGGAATTTGACCGAAGACTACCGGAAGTAATAAAACTGCTTGGTCCTCAAGATTTATTAATAATTACTGCTGATCATGGTTGTGACCCAACTACTGAAAGTACTGACCATTCTAGGGAGTACGTTCCCCTGCTGGTTTACGGCAGGGAGTTACAGCCCGGAGTTAACCTGGGGTGCAGGGAAACTTTTGCGGATGTTGCCGCTACCATAGCAGAATATCTGGGAGTAGATTATAATCTGGCCGGGGAGAGCTTTTATATGGAAATAGGCGGGTAATAACAAAGTTGTCTTGTAAATGACTTCGAATTTAGAAATTGATTAATTGTTTAGAGTGAGGCGTAAGGGGTGAGGGGTAAGGTTAATGTTATATAGGTATCCCTCGTTCTGAAGTATCTGCCTTTCGTATCAATTAACGTAACCTCGTCTGCATCTTCATGGGTGGTTAATGCGGAAATATACATAGATGATGGAGTTGATTTTATGAATGTACAGGATTTAATAATTAAAAAAAGGGATGGACTGGAGTTGAGTCGGGAGGAAATCGACCTTTTGGTTCAAGGAATTAGTAATGGTTCTATACCTGATTACCAAATAGCTGCCTGGGCCATGGCGATATATTTTCAGGGTATGAATGATAGAGAAACGCGGGATTTGGCTCTGGCTATGGCTTATTCCGGAGAGGTGGCTGACCTGTCCGCAGTTGCAGGAATAACAGTAGATAAACATAGTACCGGAGGGGTAGGGGATAAGACTACCATGGTGGTAATCCCACTGGTGGCGGCTGCGGGGGTGCCGGTAGCTAAAATGTCCGGCCGGGGTCTGGGCCATACCGGAGGTACTATTGACAAATTTGAATCCATACCTGGTTTTCAGGTAGAACTCTCTCATCAGCAGTTTGTGAAGCAGGTTAACCAGGTTAAGGCTGCTGTAGTATCACAAAGTGGAAATCTGGT
>DIRQ01000074.1:5272-6296 GCA_002424365.1 Syntrophomonas sp. UBA5432
GGATCTCAAGGTATTGTTCTGGATGTAAAAGTTGGTACGGGAGCATTTATGAAGGAGCAGGGAGAGGCAGTAAGGCTGGCCCGGGCAATGGTAGAAATAGGTCGGGGAGCAGGGCGGCAGGTAGTGGCCGTAATTACGGATATGAACCAACCCCTGGGACAAACGATAGGCAACAGCCTGGAAGTACATGAAGCTATTGATACATTACGGGGAGAAGGGCCAGCTGATTTGGAAGAGCTTAGTATAATATTAGCTGCTCATATGCTGGTTTTAGGAGGCAGGCACTCATCCCTGGACAGCGCTGTTACTGATGTCAGGGAGATACTGGAATCTGGTCGGAGTTTGGATAAATTTAAACAAATGATTAGCGCTCAGGGTGGTATCCTGGACTATGAACACTCTGATTATGGGCTGCCGATGGCCAGGTATAAAGCAGAAGTAAGGGCTAATAAAGATGCTTACATAAGCGGGCTTAATGCATTAGAAATAGGTAGAACCGCTATGCTGCTGGGAGCTGGGCGTGAGCGGTTGGGTGATAATATAGATTATACTGCTGGTGTAAGACTGGCTAAGAAACATGGTGATTATGTTACTGCTGGTGAGATCATTGCTACCGTTTATAGCAATGATGAAGCCAAAATTGATGTAGCCGAGCCGAAACTGTTAAAGGCTTATCAGTTTAGTAATCATCAACCAGATCCGCTTCCCCTTTTAATTAACACTATAAATTAAGTGCACGTACTCATACGAATTTTTACTTAATAATAAATTATCCTTATTAGTATAAGTTATTTTTACATTAGTTTTCCAAAAACTTAACTTTATTTATCCAGCAAAAATAACGATATAAGGTATAAGGAGGATTTTGCAATTATTTTAATATATTTATAGTATAGGGGGGACAAAAGATGAAGCTATTTATTTTACATGGACCAACCGCATCCGGTAAAACTATGCTTATGAATTACCTACTATCAGAAGACTCTGACATCTTGGAACCAATTATTTCGTTTACCACCCGCCG
>DIRQ01000074.1:6621-8789 GCA_002424365.1 Syntrophomonas sp. UBA5432
AAGAATGGCCTGGCTATAATGAACATCGAAGGTATGAGAATTTTTAAAAAGAAGATGAAAGCCCAGGATGTTGTAAGCATATTCATTTATCGTGATTTAAAAGATATTATTAATTCCATATTAAACAGTGACCGTAAAAAAGAGGATAAGGAAAGCCGCATAGAATTGGCTAAAAATGAGATGTTGGATATAACCAGTTGTGATTATGTGGTATATAATATCGGCACCCTAGCTGATTCTTATACTCAGTTAAAAAAGATTATCCAAAAAGAAATTAATGCCCGACATATAGATAAGGAGATTAAACCAGGGGAACGTTACCGGCATTTTAAAGAGGGAGATGTCTATGAAATAATAACTACTGCTCTATATACTGAAAACTATTGTCCAATGGTAATATACCGGGATATAAAAACTGGAATTGATTATGCCCGACCCTATGAGATGTTTTGCGGTAAAATTGATTTAAAACGTGAGAATAAGGTTGTCAACCGCTTTGAACTGGTAAAGGAAGAAAACTGATGACAAAAAACGTTGTACTAGTGGCAACGTTTCATTCTAGGTAATAACTGAGTTCAGGCAACTCCAACAGAGCCAAGACAATAGGTGGGGATAAACCTTTTGCTTCTAAAAACTTCCTAAAAAGCATCTTTGCTAGGGCGGAATGTTATTATCCAAGACACTTCACTTGGATATATATATTGGTCATCCAAAAATTTCCCTTCTTTCCGGGGATTGTTCTCGGATTTATTTCTCTCATTATTCAAGAAAACTGCTGGCATAATAGGTTACTTACCCAAATATAATCTAATAATGATTATTCAAGGGGGTGTATACCTTTATGCCTTGGAAAAGGAAAATTGGTCTCATGGTTATACTTGTTTTTCTAATAAGTTTATTTACTTCCGGAATGCTTTATGCTGATACAGTAGACGTTAAAGCTGAGGCCTATGTACTGATGGATGCTGATTCAGGCAAGGTATTGTTGGCTGCCAATGAGCATAAAAGGCTGGCCCCGGCCAGCATGACCAAACTAATGACTCTAATTTTAGCAGTTGAAGATTTACAAAATGGCAAAGTAGGCTTAAAAGACAAAGTGGTTACCAGTGAAGAGGCTTGGAAAATGGGAGGTTCCCAGATTTACCTGGCACCAGGCGAAGAGATGACCTATGAGGATATGTTGATAGCAATTGCCGTAGGTTCAGCCAATGATGCTTGTGTTGCCGTTGCCGAACACCTGGAAGGCACACATAAAAATTTTGTGGAACGTATGAATCGGGAAGCCAAAATGCTGGGGTTAAAGGATACCCATTTTGTCAATTCTAATGGATTGTCCGCATCTAATCACTATACCAGTGTCTATGATATGGCGGTTATGGCCCGGCATGCACTGAACTATCCTAAAATATTAGAGTATACCTCGATTAAAGAATACAAACTACGTCAGGGTGAGTTTGTACTATATAATACTAACAAACTATTATGGTGGTACCAGGGTGCAGACGGCTTTAAAACTGGATGGACTAACGAAGCCAAGTATTGTCTTACCTCAACTGCTAAAAGAGATGGTTTGCGCTTAATCGGAGCTGTAATGGCCTCCCCAGAGCAGCACGGTAATTTTAGGGATACCATGAAATTGTTTAATTACGGGTTTGCTCGTTATACCTTCAAAAATATTACCCCTCGGGGAACTGTCTGCGGAGTAGTCAAAATAGGGAAGGGTATTCAGGAAAATGTCGAAGTTATAGCCGAAGATGATGTAGGATCCATTGTAAAAAAAGGTGATGAGAAAAAGATTAAGGCCGAGCTGGCTCTGCCTGACTATGTTGATGCACCTGTAAAAAAAGGCCAAAAACTAGGGGAATATCTGGTATATAACGATGGGCAGTTGTATAAAAAGGTTAATCTGCTAGCTGCTCAAGACGTACCCCGGGCAGGTATAATTAAACAAATAAAGAAGATGCTTGCCGAAACCTATCTATTATAATTGGAATTTTGTGGAAGGATATATCCCCTTCTTGTAGAAACTATATAATGTTAAACCGGGCAAGAAGGGGATGAGTAAATGGATGTAGAGTATAAAACGGTTCGTAATACACTGGTAGTTCGAGTTAAAGGTGAGCTGGACATGCTTATCGCAGATAAGATAAGGCAGGAGATAGACCGGC
>DIRQ01000074.1:9035-10336 GCA_002424365.1 Syntrophomonas sp. UBA5432
TCCGGATTAGGGGTGATTATCGGCAGGTACAAGAAAATATCTGCCGTTAGTGGGCGTATGTTTATAGTGGGAGCTAAAAACCCGGTCGAAAAAATCTTGCATTTCTCCGGGATTAACCGGTTAGTTCCCATGTATAACACTGAACAGGATATAATTAACCTGTAAAAGGGAGGTGGAGACCAGCCTTAAAGGTTGGGAAATAATGAGTATTGTAAATTATGTACGTTTTGAATTTCCAAGTTTACCGGAGAATGTTTCTTTTGCCCGTTCTTGTGTGGGGGCCTTCGTCTCCCAATTGAATTGCACCCTGGATGATATTGAAGAAATTAAGCTGGTAGTATCTGAAGCTGTATCCAATTGTATAATTCATGGTTATGAGAACCGTAATGATGGTAAAATCGAAATTATAGCCAGCCTGCTTGATGATCGTTCTCTGGAACTAACCGTGAAGGATTATGGTAAAGGTATTGAAAATCTCGAACAGGCCATGCAACCTAGCTATTCCAGTGACCCTAATCGGATGGGACTAGGCTTTACCTTTATGAAATCTTTTATGGACGAAATGGAGATTAGCACTCAGCCTCATGAGGGGACAAGCGTCCTATTAAAGCGCCATTTCTTAAACCGAGATCGGCAAGCTTATGCTTAAAAGGGGGATGGCTATGTCCTCACCAAATTATCAGGATAATGAAGCACTCCTGCGTTTAGCTCAGGAGGGTGATATAGATGCCCGGGACCGGATATATGAGGCTAATGTAGGTCTGATATACATGGTATTGGAAAGGTTTAAAAATTCATCTTATGATTATGAAGACCTATTTCAAGTAGGGTCAATTGGTTTATTAAAAGCGATCGACAAATTTGATTTTAGTTTTAATGTTCGCTTTTCAACTTATGCTGTTCCTATGATAATCGGCGAGATTAAAAAATTCCTACGTGATGATGGTATTGTTAAGGTCCAGCGTAATATTAAAGAGACTTACACAAAAATCCGCTGGGCCCAGGATAAGCTACGGGGTGATCTGGGTCGGGAACCGGGCGTAAATGAGATTGCCAGCTTACTGGAAATGGAGAAAGAAGATATTGTTGTGGCTATGGAGGCATGCCAGGCTCCTGCTTATATGCATGATGTAATGCCAGGGGAGGAAAGAGAACAGTTATCTCTTATTGACCGCCTAGCCAATGATGAGGGTAATGTGTTGTTGCTGGAAAAACTGGCTTTACGTGAGGCCCTGGCCCAACTGGAACCCCGGGAACAGGAAGTGATTTTAAGGCGATTTTTTAAAGATGAAACCCAATCA
>DIRQ01000074.1:10617-11608 GCA_002424365.1 Syntrophomonas sp. UBA5432
GGCCTGTTTTTTTTGCATATAACCAGGCCGTGAACTGTCAGATTTTTTTAAACCTCAAGCAGTCACAGTAGTTGGAATTTTCTCATATTATGGATATCAGGATTGATTTCTGAGGTTTTAGTATTAGTCTTGGCTATCTTATCTCAGTAAGAACGGGAGGATACCAGCATGGTTGAAATAAAGGTGAGACGAGTTACTCCAGTTAACCTGGTATACGGAAACAACATGCAGTCCCGAGTGAGAACCAGAGCACCACTGAGAAAGTTTAAGAACGATAAGCAGTTTATGGAAGGGGTATCAGTTATAACCTGTACTAACCGGCCTGAATACCGGGAAAGGATTATAGCAAACTATATGCGCCAGTATTATGGTCCGGTAGAACTCATTATCATACTTAATAATAATGCTGCCAATCTGGGCGAATGGGAGGCATGGGCCCAGTCTTATCCCAATGTAAGGGTATATCAACTAGATGAGTCAGTTACACTGGGGGAATGTCTTAATTTTGGGGTTAAACATGCCAGGTATGGTTATGTTGCTAAATTCGACGATGACGATTATTATGCTGGTCCTTATCTGCAGCAAGCAGTAGATGCCATAAAGACGACCGGGGCTGATATAGTGGGGAAATGCAGTATTTTTGTATATTTTGAAGGTAGCGGTACTTTAGCTATAGCTCATCAAAATCATGAAGAGCGTTTTGTCAGTATGTTGGCTGGGGCAACTATGGTTATCAACAAGAGAGTATTTAACCGGGTACGGTTTAAACATATCAACCAGGGGGAGGATACGGATTTCCAGCTTAATTGCAACCAGCAGGGAGTCAGAATGTATTCTACTAACAAATACAATTTTGCTTGTATCCGCCGGGCTCAGACAGATACCCATACCTGGAGGGTGGAGGAGAAAGAGTATTTAAGATTTTGCCGGGTAATGGACCAGGTGGATGATTTTCGGGAAACGGTTACTGCATACTGAGAGGTTAATATAT
>DIRQ01000074.1:11918-13103 GCA_002424365.1 Syntrophomonas sp. UBA5432
AAAAGGGCTTTGATTACAGGTATAACCGGTCAGGATGGGTCTTATCTGGCCGAGTTTTTAATCAGCCGGGGTTATGAGGTACACGGGATTATACGCCGGACTTCAATCTTTAATACTGATCGTATAGATCATATTTATCAGGACCCTCATCAATCCAACCCACCTCTATACCTGCATTACGGTGATTTAACTGATGGTACCGGATTAAGAAGAATATTACAGCGGGTAGAACCGGATGAGGTATATAATTTGGCCGCCCAGTCCCATGTAAAGGTTTCTTTTGAACAGCCGGAATATACAGCTGATACCGTAGCCATAGGAACCCTGCGTTTATTGGAGGCTCTACGGGATTATATGGATGTCTGCGGTAAACAAGTACGTATGTACCAGGCTGCCTCCTCGGAGATGTTTGGAGCTTCTCCTCCTCCACAAAACGAGTCAACTCCTTTCTACCCCCGCAGTCCCTATGCAGTATCCAAGGTAGCTGCTTATTGGTATGCCAAAAACTATCGTGAAGCTTACGGTATGTACGTTGCTAATGGCATACTTTTTAATCATGAATCTCCCCGCCGGGGAGAAACCTTTGTTACTCGGAAAATAAGCCGGGCGGCTACCCGTATAAAAATGGGTCTTCAGGATAGGCTTTACCTGGGTAACCTCGATGCTAGGCGGGACTGGGGGTTTGCCGGGGATTATGTTAGGGCTATGTGGCTGATGCTGCAGCAGGATAAGCCTGATGATTTTGTGGTTGCCACCGGAGAGTCCTATTCCGTAAGAGATTTTTTAGAGAAATGTTTTTCCTATCTTGACTTATCATGGCAAGACTATGTCTCTATAGACCAACGTTACTATCGGCCCAGTGAAGTTGATTATCTTCAAGGAGATGCCTCCCGAGCCCGGGATAAATTAGGCTGGTGCCCACAAGTTAATTTTGATGAGCTGGTTAAAATGATGGTAGATCACGACCTTAACCTGGCCCGGCAGGAAAAAATTCTACAAGATGCAGGCCATAATAATAGCATTAGAGGTATTGCTTATGGATAAAACAGCCAGAATTTATGTGGCTGGGCACCAGGGACTGGTAGGTTCAGCCATATTACGGCAACTTTTAGCTCAGGGCTACCAGAATATTATAGCCATTCCCCGGGAAGGGCTGGACCTGCTGGAGCAGGATGCTGTTTATCA
>DIRQ01000074.1:13406-18715 GCA_002424365.1 Syntrophomonas sp. UBA5432
TATAATTATGGAGTTAAGAAACTTCTTTTTTTAGGTTCCTCCTGCATCTATCCCGGCCTTGCTCCCCAACCATTAAAGGAGGAATATCTCTTAAACGGTATATTAGAAGAAACTAATGAGGCTTATGCTATAGCTAAAATTGCAGGAATAAAGATGTGCCAGGCTTATCACCAGCAATATGGATGTAATTATATTTCCGTTATGCCTACTAATCTGTATGGACCAGGTGATAATTTTGACCTTAATACTTCCCATGTCCTCCCTGCCCTTATTAGAAAATTCCATGAGGCTAAAATCAGGCAGGATAAACAGGTAGTAGTATGGGGTACGGGCAAACCCCGGCGGGAATTTCTTCATGTTGACGATCTGGCCTGTGCCTGTATATTTCTCATGCATAGATATGACCAACCGGAGATTATTAATATCGGTACCGGTAAAGATATCAGCATCGCTGATTTAGCTTCCCTGGTAAAAAACATTGTGGGCTACGAGGGTAAAATTATTTATGACCATAGTAAACCTGATGGAACTCCCCGTAAACTTCTGGACATAAGTAAATTAACAGCCCTGGGCTGGCAGCCCCAAATAACCCTGCGCCAGGGAATCGAGTCAACTTATCGCTGGTTTACGGAAGAGGTGACAGGATAACGAACGCAGGGGTGACAGAGGAACCGTCCCCTGTCACCCCTCTCAATGTAACAGGAGGTTTGTTATTTGATTAAAGTAAAGCTAAGCACCGATTTTCCTTATGAACCAATAATACGCCAGACTCCAGGACGTCGTGGTATTTGGGGTGATTGCCAGTTTTATATAAATAGCGAGATAGATGATTGCGATTATTGGGTAGTATATAATGGGGTATCTCAGCCTGAAACGGCTTGGTGCCCCCCTCAGAACACTATTCTCATAACCGGCGAACCACCCAGCATACTTGATTATCCAGCTACCTATACCCGGCAATTTGCTCGAGTCGTTACTTGTCATCGTCACATATCCCATCCCCGTTTGATACTGAACCAGACCGGGCTTAGCTGGCATACCGGCAGGGTGCTGGTAGACATTAAAAACTGCCAGAGCATTATAAATCGGGACTACGATGATTTTAAAGATATGCATACCTTACCCAAGAGTAAGCTGATGTCGGTTATTACTTCCAGCAAGGATTTCACCGAAGGACATCAAAGAAGGCTAAATTTTGTAAGAAAATTAAAGGATTATTTCGGAGAGGATATAGACGTTTTCGGACGCGGTATCCGTGAGGTTGATGATAAATGGGATGCGCTTAGCCCCTACAAATACCATATTGCCCTGGAAAATTCAGTCTATCCTCACTACTGGACCGAGAAATTAGGTGATGTTTATCTGTCTGGAGCTTATCCTATTTACTACGGTTGTCCCAACCTGGGAGATTATTTTCCGGCCGCATCGTATACCCGAATTAATATCGATAATATAGAAGGGGCAATCCGGACCATCGAGGAATGTATCCGTGAAAGGCGCTATGAAGCATCATTGGATAGAATAATTGAGGCCAGGAATCTGGTACTAGATCACTATAATCTTTTTGCGCTTATTACTAAACTGGTTAGAAAGCCGTTACCCACAAAAAAGAGGATAGTGGTGGTTGCGGGCCAACCGGTAAGCAGTGTTGCGGGTTACCAAGCCAAAACTAAAGAGAGAATAACCTTTTATCCTCAGGAGTAACAGGTAAGGGTGAGGAGTGAGGTTACCCCTCCCTTCCTCACTCTTGACAATTAGTCAGATTCTCAATTCGCAGTTATTTTTTTACCATCTTTATTATTAACTCCTTCTTCTAACAAATGGAGAGGGCTATACACCAGCACTCAGCTCCATCTTTAGTTAGGTTAATTAGTTACTGCTGAGTGCCGGGGCACACGGCAATCACGAATCAAAATAGTTATATCAGGTTGGCAGAGTCGAAGTGTCCTTATTAAGGTCTGCTAGCTATCAAATGGTAATCATCAGTGTGGGCAATTACCTGGCAGTCTTGCAGTATGCGGGCTTCACTATCCTGCCAGGTATGGGAGCCGATATTTAACCGTCTTATCCCTACAAAATTAAAGCGATCAGTGGAATAAATTCTAACATTGTTTCTTACACAGTCTCGGCAGAACTCTACATCTTCGCCAGCATTCAGATTACGGAAGCGGATACGCTGCACAATATCTTTTCTAATAAGCATTGTTGCTCCGGTAACCTTGTCCACAAAGCTGTTTTCACGGCCTGGGGCAAAAAGAGCCAAAGTCCTACTGCCTTCGAAGTATAGAAACCAACTGGCTTTGCCTACCACTCCAGCCCCGCTATTTTCCAGTGCTGCAACTGCATTACTTAGGTAAGCGGGAGCATAATAATCATCATCATCAAATTTGGCAATATAACCATAGGTTGCTTGATTGGTAGCGTAATTAAGACATGCCCCCTGTCCGATTTTCTCATCTAATCTAAATATTCTAACCTGTTGGTATTGGGCGCTTTGTCTTTTCCACTGCTCCAGGTTAATAGCATTGTTATTTACTATGATAATCAACTCTTTAGGTGAAAAATCTTGCCGTAAATAATTCTTAAGAATGTTTTGCAGGTAAGCCGGGCGTTTGGTACAGGTTATAATTGATACTCCACGCAGGTTAACTTGCGGTTGAGTACGGGTATTAATCCGGTAGGATTTTTTCATAGATATAGTTACGATTGGGTTACCCATTTATAAACCCCCTAATAATCATGTTTTACTTATCATAATCTATTCCTGCACCAGGTAATTGGTGCCAAAAACAGTCGGGGTGAGGGGTGAGGACCCCAGTTGTCAGTGTGTTCAGTGTCTAATTAATTCTATTTTCAGTATTAACCCTTCTAAATTGCATAAAAATCAGGGGCAAAGCTCAAAATACAAGCAAATAAATTGAAGGAGGCATTAAATATGCAGGTAAAAGTTGCTGAATTTGTGGGTGAGTCACCTAATAGCTGGCAGGAAGCTATAGAAAATGCAGTAAGCGAGGCTTCAAGGAGTTTAAATAACATAACCGGTGTGGAAGTTTATAACTGGACAGCAGATTGCCAGCAGAATGAGATTATTGAATACAAAGCAAATATTAAGATTGCATATGTCGAGTAATCTTCTGGTGCCGATTTTAACAACATCTCTTAAGAGATGTTGTTTTTCTTTATAGCATAAGCAAAATAAAAAATGCCAATAATAACAGGAGGCGAGTTTTTTGGAAATACCAAATGCAGAAGAATTAAAACAGGCAGAAATAGATGAATATAATAGCCTGGTACAACAGATTAAACCAAAGCCACCCCTGTTAAAACACTGTTTCTGGGCGTTTGTGGTGGGGGGACTAATCTGTGCGCTAGCGCAGGTAATATTTAATTTCCTGCAAGCTGGTGGAATGGGGCAGACTGATGCCAGTTCAGTAACCTCAGTAATTATGATATTTCTAGGAGCTTTATTAACAGGTATTGGTGTCTATGATGAAATTGGAAAAACTGCGGGAGCAGGTTCTATAGTCCCAATAACTGGTTTTTCTAATGTTATTGTGGCATCAGCTATGGAGTTCAAGCGGGAAGGTTATATTTTCGGAGTGGGTGCCCGTATTTTTAGTATTGCTGGTCCTACCCTGGTTTTCGGTTTTGCCGTTTCTACTCTGATTGGGCTAATAAAGGTGTTATTTATGTAAGGCGTGAGGAGTAAGGAGTGAGGGGGTGTAGGGGCAGACTCATGTGTCTGCCCGGCCGAGCTATATATGCTACTAGTGATAGTGGCAAGATGGAGGTTGTTATGCCGGGACCCAAGAAAAGAGGTATGCAAACAGTAGTATTTGACAATCCCCTGATTCTGACATCATGGGCTTCTGTGGTGGGACCGAAGGAAGGGGAAGGACCCTGGGGAAATGATTTTGATCTTATAATGCCGGATTACCTGCTTGGTGAGGAAACCTGGGAAAAAGCAGAAAACAAAATGCTTAAGCAAACTGTAGAATTGGCTTTAAATAAATCTGGTCTACAGACAAATGAAGCTGAATTATTACTGGCAGGTGACCTCTTAAACCAACTGGTGGCATCAAGCTTTGCGGCGGCAGAACTAACTATACCATTCCTGGGACTGTATGGAGCCTGTTCAACTATGGTTCAAGCCTTATTAACAGGTGCTATGATGATTGATGGAGGCTTTTTTGAGCGAGTAGTGGCAGCGGCTTGTAGCCATCACTATTCAGCGGAAAGGCAGTTTCGCTTTCCAACCGAGCAGGGAGTACAGAAACCTCCCAGTTCACAATGGACAGCTACTGCTGCCGGTGCTGCAATTTTACAATCTTCAGGGACGGGACCAAGGATTACCAGTGCCACTATTGGCAGGGTAGTAGATATGGGGCAAAGTGATGCTAATGACATGGGAAGTGCCATGGCCCCGGCGGCAGTAAATACTATAAAAATGCACCTGCAGGATCTAAACCTGTTACCTGATTACTATGATTTAGTCGTAACCGGGGACTTGGGTAAGGTAGGATTGGCTATACTAGGCCAGCTTTTTGGCAAAGAAGGTGTAGTTCCCCCACCTACTCACAGTGATTGCGGAGTTTTACTATTTGATGAGAAACAAGAGATTGGTGCAGGAGGCAGTGGTTGTGGCTGTTGTGCTTGTATGCTTTGTGGTCCCCTACTAAAGAAAATGACCAAGGCAGAGATTAGAAAGCTGCTGTTGGTAGGTACCGGCGCTTTAATGAGTCCTACTACTAGTTTTCAGGGCAGTACTATTCCAGCAATAGCACACGCAGTAGCTATTGAGTATTAGTACGAAAAAGGCGTAAACAATAAAGTTGGCTTGTTTATTTCTCCGAATTTAGAACTTGACTAATTGTCTAGAGTTAGGGTTAGGAGTTAGGCGTAAGGTGCAAGAAGTGAGAAGAGGGATTCGGAGGTGAGTACAATGTCACTATTAATGGCATTTTTGATTGGCGGTAGTCTTTGTCTGATTGGGCAATTACTGATAGACCTGACTAAACCAAATATAACCCCGGGACATGTTTTGGTGGTTTTTATTACGGCTGGTGCCTTACTAAGTGGATTGGGTCTTTATAAGCCCCTGGTTGATATCGGCGGGGCAGGTGCTACTATTCCTCTTTCCGGATTTGGTCACCTGTTAACCCAGGGAACTATAAAAGCGGTGGAGCAAAAAGGGCTTTTGGGTGCTTTTAGTGGTGGAGTAGAAGCTGCTGCTGCTGGAATAGCGGCTGCTATAATCTTCGGATATGTTGCTGCAGTTATATTTAATCCTAAAGAATAGAATAATAATA
>DIRQ01000074.1:19061-24014 GCA_002424365.1 Syntrophomonas sp. UBA5432
CCTCTGGACACGTCATAATATTAAGGGCATCCCGGGAAAGGAGGAAAAACAAATGAAACAAGTGGGGATACCACACGGCCTTTTCTATTATTATTACTATCCTCTTTGGAAGACCTTTTTTACTGATTTGGGTGCCAATGTAATATCATCCTCGACAAGCAATCGTCTTACTCTGGATCAGGGAATAAAGCTGGCGGTAGATGAAACCTGCCTGCCGATAAAGATATATTTTGGACATGTTCAGGAACTATGTCAGCAACATTTGGACTATATATTTATTCCGCGTTTGGTCAGCGTGGAGCCTAAAAGTTATATATGCCCTAAATTTATGGGTATTCCTGATATGATAAGAGCTGCCTTTGATAATCTACCTCTGCTAATAGACATTACTATTGATGTGAGCAAAAGTGATCGCTCCCTGAAACGGGATATTATGAGGGTTGGATCATTGTTTACTAAAGACAACAGCCGGATTAAGCAGGCGTATACCCATGCTTGTCAAGAAAACCGTTTCTGTCATTTGTTAGCTCGGGAAGGATATACCTTGGCTGAAGCTATTTCCTTATGGGAAGGGCAGCAGGTGCAGAATCCGGCCAGCGGCGATCTAAACATTGGCGTACTAGGTCATGGCTATTCCCTTTACGACTCCTATATAAGCCTGAATTTGATAGAGCGGTTAAGGAAAATGGGCTGCAACGTTTTTCTTCCAGAATCTCTGGATACCGGTTGTATAGAACAACAAGCAGCTACGGTTCCTAAACGGGTATTTTGGACTCTGGGACGTAAAATGGTGGGTAGCGCCTTGTATATGGATAAGCGACCAGACATAGACGGAATTATATATCTGGCTTGTTTTGGCTGTGGACCCGACTCCTTGATTGGAGAAATTATTGATAATAAAGTTAAGAACAAATCATTTATGATGTTAACCATAGATGAACATAGTGGCGAAGGCGGGCTGGTTACCAGACTGGAGGCCTTCTGTGATATGTTACGTAGAAGGAGGATGCGTGGTGAAGGTAACCTTCCCGCATATGGGTAATGCCCATATTCCTATAAAGACTTTACTAAAAGGTTTGCAACTGGAGGTTATCCCTCCCCCACCCATAAGCAAAAGAACTATGGAACTGGGGGTAAAGTATTCTCCTGAATTTGCCTGTTTACCGCTAAAGGTTAATATGGGTAATTTCATCGAAGCTATAGAAGCCGGGGCTGATACTATAGTTATGGCGGGGGGCTGGGGCCCATGTCGTTTTGGCTACTATGCCCAGGTAGAAAGAGATATACTTGAAAATTTAAATTATGATTTCCGCATGGTTATACTGGAAGCTCCAGACTCGCGGCTATCTGAATTACTTAAGCAGGTAAAATCATTGGGGGAAAATGTAAGCCTGTGGGAGGCTTGGAAAGCAATAAGATTTGCCTGGTATAAGCTTAATGCAGTGGAGACACTGGAGAAACAATTTGAATATTATCTACCTCGGGCCATTGATAAAGACGAAATTGAAAGAATTTTTGATGAAGGCCTGGAAAACATTGATCGGACAGATAGACGTGAAGAAGTTAATGATTATACAAATATGTGCCTAAAAAAGATGCATGAACAACCATGTCATAATCAACCAATTCTTCGTATTGGACTGGTAGGGGAAATATATACGATTCTAGAACCGGCCACAAATTATGATGTGGCCCGCTATATGGGGCGGTTAAATGCCGAGGTTACACGTTCCATTTATATGAGTGAATGGGTTAATGATCATTTGCTGGGAGGCTGGATTAAGAAGTCCCGGCATGCTGAAATAATCAACTGCGCCAGTCCTTATCTTAATTACTGGGTGGGCGGACATGGTCGGGAAACAGTTGGTTATACAGTAGATTTTGCTCGTAAACAATATGATGGGGTGGTGCAGATTGGCCCTCTGACTTGTATGCCGGAAATTGTAGCCCAGTCAGTATTAGAGAAGGTTAGTAAGCGGGAAAAAATACCTTGTATGACTATGTATTTTGATGAACATTCTGGTCAGACTGGCATATATACTCGCCTGGAGGCCTTTATTGATATGCTGCAGAGAAAGTCTTACCTGCAGTCGTCCGTTAGCCAGGAAAAGCCAATAATCGCAGGCATTTAACCGCGTCTATTTATTTACAGGGAGGCTATCACCGTGCATTACTATCTTGGAGTTGATATAGGTTCAGTCAGTAGCAATTTCGTACTTATGGATCAGTACGGCATTATTAGGGAAAAGGTATATCTGCGTACCCTGGGTAACCCGGTAAAAGCTATTAAAGAAGGTTTTGCCCAGATTAAATCCCGGCAGGGTGAACAGTTGGACATCCAGGGAGTAGGGACTACCGGGAGTGGGCGTCACCTGGCCGATGTTTTGCTCGGTGCAGATGTTGTAAAAAATGAAATTACTGCTCATGCAGTGGCAGCATCGGCGCTTTTTCCAGGGGTTCGTACCATAATTGAGATTGGCGGTCAGGATTCTAAAATAATCATTCTTAAAAATGGCATTGTACAGGACTTTGCTATGAACACAGTCTGTGCTGCCGGTACTGGTTCGTTTCTGGACCAGCAGGCAGCTCGTCTAAGCATAGCCATAGAGGATTTTGGTGATTATGCTGTTCGCTCCCGCCAGGGGATAAGAATAGCAGGTCGCTGTGGGGTATTTGCCGAATCAGATATGATTCACAAACAACAAATGGGTTACCCGGCCGAGGACATAATTATGGGTCTGTGCGAGGCTCTGGTAAGAAATTATCTAAATAATGTAGCCAAGGGAAAGAAAATAGAAGAACCTATAGTATTTCAGGGCGGGGTAGCTGCCAATGCCGGGATAAAAAAGGCTTTTGAGAAGGTATTGAACAGTCAGGTACAGGTCCCCGAGCCATATGAGGTTATGGGGGCTATAGGTGCGGCTATGTTAGCGCAGGAGGAAAGAGAACAGAGCCAGGCTCCAGGTAATTACCGGGGAGATGACTTTATTATGGAGGGAGAATTCAAATCCAGCAGTCATGAATGCAAGGGCTGCCCTAATCTATGTGAAGTAGTATGCATTAAGCGCAATCAAGAAATATTAGCTTACTGGGGCGACCGCTGTAAAAAATGGGAGAATTCCATTAACCGTCAGGATAAGCTGCAGGTGATATAGGGGTGAGTGTAACACGCCGGTGTAACACGCGTCTATTTAACCCTCTAGGATAGCCAGAATCTGTTCTTCTAGGCGTTGTTTTTCTGTTCCTGATGGGGGAGTAGGCAGATTTATTTCTAGTTTTATGCTGCCCGGGCGAGCGGAGAGTACATAAATACGGTCAGCCAGCATCAGGGCCTCATTTATATCGTGAGTGACAAATAAAATAGAAGGCTGATAGCGCTGCCGGATATTTTTAAGCCAGAGCTGCATTTTATGGCGGGTAATGGCATCCAGGGCTGCAAAAGGCTCGTCTAGAAGCAGGATATCACTGGCAAACAAATAAGTTCTAAGTAGGGCCACCCTTTGCCGCATACCTCCGGAAAGTTGCCGGGGGTAATGCCGGGCAAAGTCCTGCAAGTTGAAATCCTGCAGGTATTGCCAGGCGATTTCCCATGCTTCTTTTTTGTTAATTCCTTTCAAAATCAGGGGAATGGACACGTTATCCAGTATATTCTTCCATGGTAGTAAAAGGTCTTTTTGCTGCATGTAGCTGACCCGTCCGGTCAACCCGCTCCAATCTTTACCGTCGATATAAACACTACCGCGGTCAGGTTTAAGTAAGCCGGCGACAATATTTAAAAGCGTACTCTTACCACAGCCGCTCGGACCCACAATAACCACGAACTCTTTATCATGTAGTTCGAAACTAAGGTTATCCAGGGTATGGACTCCCTCCAGGGTCTTACTTATATTGGTAACCTTCAACCTGACCAAAACTAATCTCTCCTAAAAATATTTCGCGGACACTTCCTGTACAGAAGCGTGTAATCTGTAGGGACGGACCCATATGTCCGCCCCTACACCCCTCACACCTTATGGCAGATATTTATTAGTAAAGGCTTTATCGGGGGCGATGTTTTTGTCAATGAGCTTATTCTCATACATGAAGTTAGCGTAGTTTTTCCAGACTTCACGTTTCATTTCACCCCAGCGGGGAGCATCGGCTTGATACTCGTTGGCCAGGTATTTCTGGCTGGCCATAACCAGGTTTCTATCCAGGTCAGGCTCATTTTTCAGCAGCAGTTCGGCAGCGTCCTCAGGATTCTCTATAGCAAACTGGTAGCCTTTACTGCAGGCTCGCATAAACTTTTTAGCCAACTCCGGATTTTCCTTAAGCATCTTCTCGCTGGTAATAATCACTGGGGTATAAAAATCCAGGGCCGGGTTTTCATCCCGTAGTTTTATGAAATTCAGGTTAAGGTTACGCTGCTCAGCTTCTACGCCAGTCCAACCCCAGTAAATCCAGGCAAAATCTACACCTTTATGCATGCTGGTAAAAAAGTCAGCCTCGCCTATGTTAAGCATTTCTACCTTATTAAAATCAGCCTGGTATTTATCCATAAGGGCCTTGATTACTGCGGTTTCAGCCGGTGAACCCCAGCCTCCGTAGCTTTTACCTTCGAAATCCCTGGGTGATGTAATTCCTTTTTCAACTGGTGAAGCAAAACCGGAGGTATTATGCTGGATAACTGCAGCCAGTGCAATTACGGGGATATTCTGGGAGCGGGCTATGGTAACTTCCTCCTGATAGCTTATACCAAATTCACCTTTGCCTGCTGCCAGCAATTGGGACGTACCTCCTTCGCCGGGTTGCATTATCTCTACATTAAGTCCTTCGCTCTTAAAATAACCTTTTTCTTTGGCTACATAAAGCCCGGTATGATTAGTATTGGGCAGCCAGTCAAGTAATACAGTTACCTTGGTAAGTTCCTGTTTATCCTGGGATGGTGGGTTTTTACTACAGCCAGCCAGGGGG
>DIRQ01000040.1 GCA_002424365.1 Syntrophomonas sp. UBA5432
GTCAAGTAGCTGTAATATTTCTTCCCGGTACGATTCAAAAAGGTTATAAACATTAATTATTTCATCCAATACAATTAGATCCCATTTTGCCGTAGCTATTTCACTGTAAAGCCTATCCAGACCCAGTTTAATCTGCTTATAATCCGATTCACTTAATTTACCAGCCCGGATTATACATTCCTGCTGCCCCGGACAACAGTCTGTTCCCGGGTACGGGCATTCGCGACCGAAAGCGTTAACTTGAAAATTAGGGTCATTAATGCGTTTGATGGCTTTATTCTCTCCAGCAATATTATTACCTTTTAAGAAACTGATAAATAAAACCCTTCTCCCCTGTCCCCAGGCACGCAAGGCTGTACCTGCTGCACTGCTAGTTTTTCCTTTCCCATCACCGGTAAAAATTAAAATCATTGCTCCCCATCACCCCCGATTAGACCATGCCTGTTGTTTTAGTTTTTTTACTTCTCCGAGAGTTAAAAAGCGATATTTTCCCGGGGCTACTCCCTGTAATTTTAAAAAGCCAAAGGCAGTTCTTTTAAGACTGATAACCGGGTGCCCGGTAGCCAAACACATTCTTTTTATCTGTCTTTTCCTACCTTCATGAATTTTTATTTCTAATAAATTTTTATCTTTATAAGCTTTTAAAATATTTACCTGAGCCGGTGCGGTAATACCATCCTCTAGTTGTATGCCATTACATAACATCTGCAACGATTTTTTATCAGGCTTCCCTTCTACCAACGCCTGATAGGTTTTTGTTATTTCATAACGGGGATGTATCATCAGATTAGTAAAATCTCCATCATTGCTTAGTAACAGAAGTCCTTCAGTATCAAAATCCAATCTTCCTACCGGATAAACCCGTAATTTAATATCCTTTAACAGATCCATCACGGTAGGTCTTCCCTGAGGGTCAAACACACTACTTATATAGCCGGCAGGCTTATTAAGTAAGATATAAATTTTTTCCTCTCTGCTAATAATACGTCCGTCAAATTCAACCTTGTCAAGACCAGGATTAATTATGCATCCCTTTTCTTGTACCAGCAGTCCGTTAACCTTGACCCGACCTTTACCAATCAATTCTTCAGCTTTACGCCGGGAGGCAACCCCTGCTTCCGCCAGATATTTTGCCAGCCTCAAATTTTTTCCCTACTTTTACATATTTATTCTTTATACTACCTGTTACAACTGTTATTATTCAACACTATATAGTTTTCCTTTTTGATAAATATAATAAAATAAGGCATTATAATAATTGAGAATTAAGAATTTTGCCGTGTATTTGATTATCAATTTTTAATTCTAAATTCTTAATTGTATTTATGGAGGCTATCATGAGAAATATTGATAAAAGCAAAATTGAGGCGGGAGTTAAGCTTATACTAGAAGCTATCGGTGAAGACTTGGGGCGGGAAGGGCTAAAAGAAACACCCCGGCGCGTGGCCAATATGTATGAAGAAATTTTTTCCGGGGTAGACTGTGATCCGCGTAATTTTTTGCAGGTATCATTTACTGAATTTCACGATGAATTGGTACTGGTCAAGGATATTCCCATCTATTCCCTCTGCGAACATCACTTGCTTCCCTTTTACGGCAAAGCTCATGTGGCCTATATCCCTCGCGGAGGTAAAGTGGTAGGTATCAGTAAATTGGCCCGAGTAGCCGAAGTTTATGCCCGGCGTCCACAAGTACAAGAGAGATTAACTTCTCAGATAGCTGATTGTATTTATGACACCTTAAATCCTTTTGGAGTAGGAGTAATTATTGAAGCCGAGCATATGTGTATGACTATGCGAGGAGTAAAAAAACCCGGAGCCATAACAGTTACTTCTGCAGTACGCGGTTTGTTTGAAAGTAGATCGGAAACCCGAGCTGAACTTTTTTCACTTATATTGCGATAGAGTAACTTAGGGAACTCCCGTCTTAACAGGGCAGACACACAGGTCTGCCCCTACAATCCTTACACCTTATGCCTTAACACCTAACCCCTTACGAAAAATTAGCCCGAGGTTAGGGTGGGAGTTTCAACTTCTCCTTTGTTAGTAACGTCAATTAGACAACCACGTAACTGGATTTCGTCATAGTTGCTGCCCGGATTTACGCAAATGGTCCGACCTATTCGGCTGATTCCCCGGCTGGGGTGTACGTGTCCATGTAAGCTTAGCAGGGGCTGGTATTTTTTTATGGCCTCAGCGACGGCGGTACTGCCTACTGGTCCTGTGGCCAGGGAATCCCCATCCAAAATTGGATTTAAATCTTCGTCATAGAGAGTATCCTGGTCCAGGTCGGTATCCTTGGGGGGAACATGAATATTGAAAATACATTTATCCATGTTCTTAACCTGCTCAGCCAATTTGTCAATTTTTTCAGTCAGTTCTTCCTCGCTAATATCGCGGGGATACTTAAAAATGGTAGGATGCCCATAGCTTAGAGACAATATCTCAAATCCTTTCATCTCTACCACTTTGCCATCGCCATTTTTCACGTATTCCATTTTATTCAGGTAATCGTCTATATAAAATGGGTCGTCATTACCTGGCGTTATTACGCAGGGAATACCGTTCTTTTTAAAGCGCTCATCCATTAATTTAGTCCACTCTTCTATCTGCTTTATCTGTAGTTCTTTGGTAATTCGCTCAACATCGTTTTCATCAATACGGTCTATTTCTTCTTCGCTAAGGATTACCCAATAAAAACCAGCATCCCGAAGAGTTTTTTGTAGGTCTGGAAGTTCCTTCTCGTCTTTAATCCTTACAGTTGAGCCATAATAAGTGGCTTCATAATAGCCATCTTTAGTTTTTACTATAGGAACTACCGCTTTACCTACAAAATCCCCACCGTAAATCACCATATCTGCTTTGTAAAAAGGTCCGGCATTGGTAAATTTGCGAAATGTACTCTCCGCTGCATGGGTATCACTGGCGTAAAAGATTTTCATTTAAACGCTTCACCCCTTATTTCAGTTTAACCTAGTCAGAAGGTATCTCCAAAAACTGAATGTCTATATTTATACCCTGGCTGGCATAGGAGGCTTTGGAAAGGTAGTAAATTATTAGTGGCAAAACCAGAAGTATAATAGACATTACTATCATGGTATAGGGCATATCACCCTTGAAGAAGGGTATTAACAGATAGGTGCAAATGGAAACACTTATAATAGTGGTAAATATACCCAACCAGCTTATTACCGGTAAACCCAAAAATCTGCCTCGTACCACGGGAGGTGCTGAATCAAATAGAAGTTTCCGGCGATAAGGAAAGACAATACCGGCTATACCCAGCAGTATCCAGGCCAGGAACCAGGTAAAAATGGTATATCCGATATAAGCTGTCCAGGCGGGTAGAAATACATCCAGCAGTAAAAACAACTCAGCTACTGCCAAGGCAATAGTAGAAGCAATAACCGGGGAACCTGATTTAGGGTTGATCTCTGCAACTTTGGCCGGTACCAGACGGTCAAATCCCCAGGCATAAATATTACGGGTCGGGCCAAAGCTCATGCCGGCACAGGAACCGTAGGTGGCCATAAAGAAAGCAATAGCTATCAAGAAAATAAATATGGGACTCTGAGTTAGAATACCCAGCAATATAGTAGCAAAGGGCTCATATGAGCCAAAGGGATAAGCCGGATTACCAGAACCCGCCAGATACATCAGAGCATTGGTCCATAAACTGCCAAAAATCTTATAGCTTAAACCATAAAATATGGCCCAGGCACTCATTAAAATAGCCAGTGAACCAAACATAGCCAGAAGTTGTGATTTTTGTACACTGCGGACTTCACCGGCCAGGTTAGCCCCAAAGGTAGCCCCCAAAGTGTTAAGAATAATATAAGTAGAGCCAGCCATTAATGTGGCTCCAAAAAGAAATTTAGTTGGATGCCCGGCTTGAACTGCCAATGGTATAACATCGTTATAGTTTAAACCGCTTAAGCGGGTAAAGTTAGCGGCAAAGGTACCAGGATCAGCCATTAAAGCAGCAACGATAAAAGTCAAGGCTCCAATACCTGTACCAATTAAGGCCATCCAGGACATTTTCATCATGGCCCGGCTGCCTCTGTAGAATACCATCCAGATGATAATTATCATGATGGTACCCAGTATGGCACGTACATAGGGTGCATTTAAAGTAGCGGCCCATTGCAGCCACATTTGATTTCCGCTTACAATACCCATGGATGCAAAGAATTCCACCAGAGCATATTTTAATGCCCAGTCTGAACATACACCGGTCCAGGATATAGCAGTAAAGGAAATCATGAAACTGGACATCAGGCCCAAAGCCGGGTGCAGGATACGGCTGATATAGATATATTCGCCTCCCTGCCGGGGCATAGCCACGGAAAGTAGCCAGTACAGTCCAGCAATTATAAACATCTGGGAAACGGTTAGTATAGCCCAGGGCATATGTCCGCCGGGATAAAGAAACGGGGCCCACATCAAGTAGACCAGAGCGTACATAAGACCGGGGTTAACAGTAGAGTAAACCAGTGTATCATAGGGGCTTATCTGCCGGGTAAAGCCTACTGCACTTTGCTGGAATAGTTCTAAACCTCTAGCCAAAAAATATCCCTCCTTATATTAATTAAGAATTTAGAATTAAAAATTAAGAATTCTTTCAATCGGCATCATTGCTTATTCGGTACATTATGCTGTCTTCCCAACCGGTTACCACTCGTACATAGCCGCTTAATTCCTGATCCAAATCCGGGTCGCCGGTATCGACTAACAGGGGGTGAGGTTGCAGAGCTACTAATTTATCACGGCTGGCTACCACGATAATATTTTTTTTCCCTACTAACCTGATTACCCGAGGGCTTATCTGCTGATTGCCCCGACCAAAAATATGTCCTTGTCCTCCGATAGCGGTAACTATGATACGAGTATTGCCTCCATGCTGGTTAAGCAGATTAAAAAGCTGTTTTTCGCCTACATCATTGGCTATTAGTTCCCGGTTAAGAACTACGTCTACTCCCAGCAATGTGTTAGGAAGCTCCAATCTTTCCATAATAGCGCGAGTAGTAGTTCCCGGACCAATTATATACAGGGTATCCTTTTCCATGTTGGCAACTACTTCTGCAGCCATGCCTTCGACTTCAGCCTGTTCCGAACGCGCACCGGATTTTACACTTTGTACCCTTCGTTCCACCGGTACCTTAAGATAACCATAGAGCCTAGCATTTACCCGTCCTTCACGGAAAGCCTCTTCATCTATATCCATTACCTCGGCTTCACGTATATTTACTACCTGGCCCTGAAGGTAAAGGCTGGCTACTTCACCTGCACTACGAGGGTTAATCGCATATACCGCTGAGTGAATTTTTACCCCTGCGGGAATTCCCAATACTGGAATTTCGGGTCCTATTGCGGTATATATATTTCGGGCAGTTCCGTCCCCTCCGGCAAATAGAATCAAATCCACCCCTTTTTTGGCCATTTCACGAGCAGCTTCCATGGTATCTTCCGGACTAGTCTCTCCACTCTTGATAGATCCTATAACTTCTGGTTCCAGACCAGCCTGACGGCATTCATCAGCACCCATTTCATCAGGATAAGCCAATACTTCAATTTCGTTCTTCAATTTGGCAATTATCTTTAAGGCCTCCAGGGCGCGGCGGGGAGATTCGGGCTCTGCTCCCATCTCCCTGGCTTTCTTAAGAATTTCTATCCCATCACTACCTTTTAATCCAACCCGTCCACCCATACCAGCAATTGGATTAACGATTACCCCCAGCTTTTTCATGCTCTAATCACCGCTCTTTTAGTTAGTCCATCTCCGTCCCGGGGACGGAGATGGTGTAAGATACTATTTTTTACCCCGTTTCTTAAGATATTGTCTCCAGGTAACCGCAATTAATTCGGCGTCATCAATGGCTTCATGGGTAGGACGATGGGAAGCAGCCTTATGCGGAGCAGTCTTAACAAAATTGGCATCTTCATGAGCTTCTTTGGAAATCTGCTGCAAGACCTCTATATATTCATCCAAATCCTCTTTGTTGTAGGATTCACATGGCTCTAGAGTAAAGGGTTCCGGTACCACCCAGGGATGATGGGAGGTCCAGTAATGCTCAATGCCAAAGTCTACTATCCGCTTATTAACATCGTCAGTGCCAACTCCGGTATCCTGTTTAAGTTTTTCCCAGGAGTAGCGTACCTGTTCCAGGCGGCGCTTACCTTTGGCATACCATATAACTATGCCGGGTATGGCAGCAATTTTTTTCATAAAGTACTGGTTGTTTAATACTGAACAAATGGCGGCTTCTTTTAAGCCTTCAGCCCCGTGCTGCATGATCCACATATAAGCCTTCAAGACTACATTGGTATTTCCGAAATAGCTTCTTACTTTGCCAATACTATCAGGGTAGTTGGAATTAAGAATATATTTTTGGCCATCAAATTCTACCCGGGGTACAGGCAGGAAGGGCTTAAGGAATTCCTTTACCCCGATAGCTCCGGTTGCCGGTCCCATACAACCATGAGGAGCGGAAAAGGTTTTATGCAGGTTAAAATGAACCAGGTCGAAACCGGCTTCCCGGGCGCGGTGGATGCCCAGCATGCCGTTGGCATTGGCCTGGTCATAAGAACAAATGGCGCCTACTGCATGAGCTGCTTTTACGTATTCCTCTATCCTGGGATTGTAAATTCCAGTATCTTCAGGGTTGGTTATCATTATTCCGGCAGTACGCTCAGATAGTGCCGCTTTCATAGCCTCCAGGTCAGGATAGCCGCTTTCATCCGGCATCAGGGTTATTACTTTGAAACCGGCAGTGTTAGGGGTAGCCGCATCGCAGGGATGGGAGAACATGGTGGTAATTATCTCAGTTCTCTTATTATCTCCCCGGGCGCGATGATACGCCCTGATCATGGAAGCATTGGCATATACTCCGTGGGCGCCGCCGCCAGGCTGTAAGCTGAATGCATCCATACCGGATATTTCTTTCAAAAACTGCTCTACCTGGTAGTAAATTTCCAAAATGCCCTGCATGGTATCAGGGTCCTGCAAGGGGTGGACATTTACAATACCAGGGTGACGAGCAGCCATATGCTCCTGTACCTTGGGACTATATTTCATAGTGCAAGTACCTTCACTTATTCCCAAAGTAACATCAGTACCCAAAGTTTCCTGTGAGAGGTGGTAAAAGTGGCGGTTTACTCGCATCTGATTAACTTCTGGGAGGGCGGGGGCTTTTTTGCGCCGCAGGTTGGCTGGAATAGCTGAAACTCCGTCACCCACCTGACCAATGATATTTTGACAGGCCAGTGGAACCAGTACTCCTCTTTCACCAGGTACACTCATTTCAAATATTATGGCCTCATCCCATCTTGCTTGGTGGTAATTATCTCTAAGTAGTTTCTTTTGTCTTGCCATTAAATCTCAGTCCTTTCCTTGTAGATAACTGGTACTATTAGCAGGAGATAACCCCCTGTAAAGCATAGACCAGTTTGTCCAGATCCTTATGCTGATGTACCTCGGTTACACAGTACAGGGCACTCTGACCGAATTGGGGAAATTCCTTGGACAAATCCTTGCCTCCAAATATTTTAAATTCCAGCAGATGTTTGTTTATCTGAGCTACCGATTTGCCGGTCATGTCAAAATTCACTACAAATTCCTTAAAGGAAGGAGAGGAAAACTGAATTTTTACTCCGGGCAGTTCACCAATCTTTTTAACTGCGTACTGGCAGTTTTGCATTATGGTGGTTCCCACTTCCTCCATACCCTGGGGTCCCATCAGAGACAAATAAACACCGGCAGTAATTGCCCAGAGTCCGGTACTTGTTCCGGTAAATTCCTTACCCTTATCCCGGGAGCCATAGGAGGTACGATCATACAGTACTTCGCCAAAGCCCCATTCGCCATCTTGTACAGTGTCGGTCAGGCCAAACATCAGGTCTTTAAACTCGGAAATATACTTCATATCATCATGGGTGGCAATAAAACCGCCCTGACATCCCCCAGCCCCCAGATGTAGTCCCAGAGGGTGATAATCTCCGCAGGTAATAGTAGCGCCATAGTTGGCCGGAGCTTCCATTACTCCCAGCGATATGGGGTCGGTATAGACTATAAATTCCGCTCCTGCTCCCCGGGCAATCTTGCCTATTTCCTCAGCCTGAGTTTCGATGAATCCTAAATAGGAAGGATTCTCGATAAATACAGCGGATACGTCAGCAGAGATGTTCTTTTTCAGGTCATTTAAGTCCATCAATCCAGTATTGGGCTCAAAACCTATTTTTACTATTTCTATTTCCGGTGCCGGTACCGAATTAAGGTAGTTTTGCACGATCATAAATATATCCGGGTTCATTGATGCAGGCACCAGGACCTTTTTGCGATCATTTATACGATTGGCCATACGCAATGAACTGGAGGCTGCTTGACCACCATCGTACATGGGAATACTTAGTATATCCATGTCCATCAGTTCACCCATGAGGCTGCAATATTCAAACAGAGCCTGCCACTTACCATGGTCACCCATTGATTCACCAACATAAGCAGTTAGGAATTCACCTCGTCCATTAATTTCGTCACATACTGCCGGAACAAAATGCTGGGCACATCCTGCTCCCAGGAAGGAAAGGTATTCACCGCAGGTTTTATTTTTACCTAAGATTTCATCTGTATGCCGGCGGATGGAATACTCGTCCAGAATTGGTTCCGGTAACTTCATTTCCTGGTTATACTTAAGATGCTCCGGTATTTCTTCATAGAGTTGCATCGGCTCAGTTACCCCGACTTCTTTCATCATGGCTGCCTTTGTTTCTGGAGCCGAGTTGGGTATATAGGGGTAGACAATTGGTTTCTTATGCATTATAGATTCCTCCATTCATATCTTCTCGGTACTAAATTACGGTTCTTTAGGAGGTGCACCGCTAGTTTTTATTTGGGATCATAGGTTTTGCACCGGGTGTCACCAGAAATAGCAGCTTCCGCTCCATCAATGGTTATCTCTTCAGCCTTACATACGTCATGCTTCCAATACTTGCAATCATCAGCATTACATACCACTAACGGGGTAAGATTGCTGGCACTGCTTTCATATATATGACTGGAATCAGCAACATTAATGCCCAGATTATCATCTGCCATTACTGAGTCACGCAAGTCGGTTCCGGCTTGAACATCTCTACCGCTAACCGATTGTTTGTTTACATCCCGGGGATAAAAGGTATCACAGACGGCAACGTCACTATTGTTTTCGACTTGAATTTCGCCGGCTGCACATAGATCATCGGGGTGATGAAAGGCACAGCTTTTAACTTTACAAGTAGTACTGGTTTTTTCCACAGTTTGGCCTCCTTTTTTGTATAATTTTCTTAAGCCTTAGCTTACAAATTCATGTATGCTGGGTTATGAGGCATCACTTCCTTCCAGAATATATCAATAGTTAGTATTTTCTATATTGCAAAGACTATGCTTGCCATAATATGGCACCGCGCTTTTTTCATTACAGGGGAAATATTCTCATCAGTACAGGTAAAACTAGAGTTAATACGAAAATAGGCGTCGATAACAAATACCTATAAATAGCGCTTGATTTATAACTCGAGCGGTTATTTAGAGTGAGGGGTAAGAAGTGAGGGGTTAGGGGGAAAAGTCATCAGGCATTAGATGTAGGGTGTAGGATTGTAGGGGTAGACCAAATAAGTCGGCAGGCGTAAGATGTCAAACGTTAAGGTAGTAAAAGTGCCCCTGAAAAAACATCTGTGCGAATCATAATAAATCGGCGTAAATCAGCGTAAAAAATGATAAGGAGGGACTGAGAATGGAGATTTCCTATCGTAATATTTGGATTAAAAACAATCAGCAAATGAGGAAGGAAGAATTACCGCCAGGTTTTATTGAACAGGGTATTTCCCTCTACGAAGTATTAAGGGTCATTGAGGGTGTACCCCTGTTTCTCGAAAAGCACCTGGAAAGATTGAAAAACTCGGCGAGGCTAACTAATCTGGTTTTACCCCTTAATGATAAAGAGATTAGCCAACGTTTACAGGATTTAATTAACAGTAATCAGGTGGATACAGGTAATATTAAGTTTGTAATTAATTATCCTGAATTAGGCCAGCAGACCGATTTTTATGCTTATTTTGTAGAGCACAGTTATCCCTCCAAAGAGGATTATCAGAAAGGAATCAAAACCGTTCTGGTTAATGTGGAAAGGCCTAATCCCAATGCTAAAGTGGACCGGGCAGATTATCGTAATACAGTAGATGAAGCTAAGCGAAAGACCGGTTCTTATGAGGCTTTACTGGTGGACCGGGAAGGCAATGTGAGCGAAGGCGGCAGGTCTAATTTATTTATGGTCAAAGGTGATGTTGTTTATACCGCCCCAGCGGACAAGGTATTGAAAGGTATAACCCGGCAGATGGTTCTGGCCGCCTGCCAAAATCAAGGATATCAGGTGGTAGAAAAGGAAATTAGCCTGGAAGAGATGCTTAATATGGATGCTATATTTATATCATCAACTGCACCCAAGGTGCTACCGGTAAGCCAGGTAGATGATAAGATTATTAATTCCGGCAGTAACAAGATTATTCACGGTATCATGGCTGGCTACGATGCTATTATTGATGAATATGTCAAAAGTCATAAGTCTTGACTACAGACGAAAATCTTAATTATGACCCGGCAAGCCCTGGAGCACAAAGAGAATCCGGACCACCCTCTACTCTCTTTAACAGAGCAGAGGGTGGTCTTCCTTCACTAGTTTATCTAGTTTGATTGTGGAGTAACATCTAATAATACGAATACCTTTTCCCCGGTTTGATAAGTAATACTAATGGATACTGCATATGAGCCTTTGCTACCGATGAGGATATAACTGTTATCCTGCTTACTTTCCATAGTAACTTTCCCGTCTTGCATAACTTTCTGGTAGAATTCTACTGCCTCATCAAAGCTCTTATCAGTTAGAAAGGTGATTCCGATAGCCTGGTTGGCATCATTAGTATTAACAAAATTGATACGAGCATCATCCAGTAAGGGTAAAACATCCACCGGGAATTCATCGGGGAGACTCAGGTTCTGACCTGGTTTTGCTGTGCCATAGTTTATCTTACTATCACCAAGCTCAATTGTTCCCCCAGTCGGGGTAACCTTATCAAGGTTCCCCTTGTCGTTACCATCACCACAACCAATCACAACTACCGACATCATTAGAACCATTATTAATAATGCTATGTTTCGTCTCATAGTGATCCCTCCTTGTTTTACAAATTAATAAATTCCTTAAAATCAATTGTTGCATATACCTTTATCTTTATCACTTTTCCAGGGCTCGGCTAATTATCGATACTGCTTCTGCCCGGGTAGCCTGGTTTTGTGGTCTAAAGGTGGTATCAGGATAGCCTGAAATCAACTGCCTGGTGTAAGCAGCAGCCACGCTTTCTTTGGCCCAGGGGGAGATGTTTTTGCTATCGGAAAAATCTTGCGCATCTGATACAGAGGAAAGACGGGCGGCTTTAGCTATCATGACAGCCATTTGTTCACGGGTGACGGCATCATCCGGACCAAACGCACCCTCGTTGTATCCAGAGATAATCCCAGCTGCATAAGCAGTAGATATTGCATCCTGGGCCCAGTGTCCAACTGTATCATCAAACACCTTGCCGGGAACGGAAGGTATTTTAAATCCGTTAACTAGTACTACGGCAAACTCTGCCCGGGTAATAGTCCGTTCCGGTTTGAAACTACCATCTGGATAACCGGATAGTACTCCTAAAGTTACCAGGTTATTAATCGCAGTTTCAGCCCAATGTGTGTTTATGTCATTAAGCAATACAGTTACTGGCTTAGGAGTTTCAGGTATTGTCTTTGGTTTTTCTGGTTCAGGTTTAGTTTGTGGTTTATCTTTAGCCAAAATTGCAAATCTAGAAAAATGATTTACCGTTCCACTGATGGTTCCGGCTGACCAGTTGATTTCAATATTATTGAGCAATATCCAATGGCTGTCGTTCCACCAATATAGACCCAATTCATCCTGGTCCTTATCTACCTTGCCTTTGTCAAATGGCAAGGTTATGGTGACATCGCGGTTAAAATCTCCGCTCTTGTCTTTGGTAATGTCAAATACATCGCTAACCAGTTCCAAATCTCCTGGTACAGACATACTGGA
>DIRQ01000130.1 GCA_002424365.1 Syntrophomonas sp. UBA5432
AACTCTCGTCCCGAAGCTCGGGCAACATATTCTGCTACTTCCCGAAATAGGGGGGTATTATAGGATAAATCCAAATTCATCAGGTATTTCATACCCATAATAACTTCCTGTAAACAGGCATTGCCTGCCCTTTCTCCCAGGCCGTTAATTGTTACCCCAACATGATTGGCTCCTGCATATACTCCGGCCAGGGCATTGGCGGTAGCCATACCAAAGTCATTGTGAGTATGCATTTCAATATCCAGCCCCACCGCACTTATCAGGGTGCTAATGTAGCGATAGGTTTTAAGTGGGTCCAGGGTCCCTACCGTATCACAGAAACGTAAGCGGTTAGCACCTGCACGTTTAGCTGTCAGCGCAAATTCAGTTAAGTAGTCTATATCAGAACGCGAAGCGTCTTCGGCATTTACCGACACATAAAGTTGATTATCCTTGGCAAATTTGACTGCATCCCCCATGCGCTTTAATACATCCTCGCGGGTAGTCTGCAGCTTATGTTCAATATGGATATCCGAGGTTGATATGGATATGGCTACCGCGTCCACCCCACAGCAAAGTGATTGTTTTATGTCTGAAATAACGGCGCGATTCCATGCCATTATACTGGATTTCAGGCCCAGACTAACTATCTCCTTGATGCAATCCTTTTCAAAACCGCCCATTACTGGAATTCCCGCTTCAATCTGGTCAACTCCTATTTGATCCAGATAGCGGGCAATCTGAACTTTTTCCTGGTTAGTAAATACTACTCCGGCAGTCTGCTCCCCGTCCCGAAGAGTGGTATCAACTATATAAACCTGGGCACCTTTTTCCTTAAACCAGTCTTTTGCAATGCCGTCTACATTCATTTCCAAACTCAGTCCCCCTTTAAGCAATCCTTTAATAGCTTATTCACAATGGCCGGATTGGCCTGCCCTCTGGTAGCTTTCATTACCTGACCTACCAGGAATCCCAAGGCTTTTTCTTTGCCGCTGCGGTAATCTTCAACTACCCCGGCATTATTAGCCGTAACCTCTTCAATAATTTTTATCAAAGTAGATTCGTCAGAAATTTGCACCATACCCTTTTCCTTAATAATCAAATCCGGCTCTTTACCACTGGCAAACATCTCTTCAAAAACACTTTTAGCCATTTTACCACTAATAGTACCTTCATCTATGAGGCTTAACATTCTTGCCAATGCTGCCGGTTGAATTTTACAATCATTAATTTCCATATTATTCTGATTCAAGTGCTTACTTAATTCCCCCATCATCCAATTGGATACGGTCTTGGCATCATGGTAATGGGCCAGGCAATTATCAAAATAGGCTAGAAATTCCGGAGTAAGGGTTAAAATAACCGCATCATAAGGAGGCAAACTATAGTTGTCTACTAATCTTAACTGTGCCTGGTCAGGCAGTTCCGGAAGTGTAGCCCGAATTTTTTCTACCCATTCGCGTTCAATCTTAACCGGTGGTAAATTAGGATCCGGGAAATAACGGTAATCCTCAGCCTCCTCCTTGCTGCGCATACTCAAGGTTATCTGCTTTTCTTCATCCCAGGTTCTAGTCTCCTGGATAAGTTTTTCACCATCTTCTATAGCCTCAATATGCCTTTTAGCCTCATATTCAATAGCTCTCTCCAGAGCTCGGAAGGAGTTTAGATTCTTAATTTCGGTGCGGATTCCCAGTTCCTTTTGGCCCCGGGGACGTACAGAAATATTGGCATCACAACGTAGAGAACCTTCCTCCATCTTGCAGTTGGAAACACCGGCAAAGAGCAGAATTGAGCGCAGCTTTTCCATGTAGGCCCTGGCCTCCTGGGAGCTTCTCATATCTGGTTCCGAAACTATTTCTAACAGGGGCATCCCGCAACGATTCAGGTCAACTAGAGAAAAGGGAGAACTGGTGATATTACCCTGATGTACTAATTTACCCGCATCTTCTTCCATATGGGCCCGGGTTATGCCAATTCTTTTTTTCTTACCATCAAGGTCTATTTCCAGATAACCCTTTTGGCAGATAGGCAAATCTAATTGGGATATCTGATAGGCTCTGGGCAAATCCGGGTAAAAATAATTTTTGCGGTCAAATAGGCATATTTCTGCTATTTCACAATTAAGAGCCAGACCAGCCATAATAGCTATTTCTACTACCTGGCGGTTTAAAACTGGCAGCATTCCTGGAAAACCGGCACAGCCCGGACAAATCTGGGTGTTGGGTTCAGCCCCAAAAGCCGTGGAACAGGAACAAAATATTTTGCTCTGGGTTTTTAACTCGGCATGTACCTCCAGACCGACTACTACTTCATAGTCTTCATTCATCTCTGCTCACCTCCCAGGGAAGGTTTAATATTATGGTATGTGGTGTTTTGTTCAAAAGCATAAGCAGCCTTTAACACTCTACCTTCATCAAAGGTCTGACCAATTATCTGCATTCCTACCGGCAAACCATCACTAAAACCACAGGGAATTGATATTGCAGGTAAACCTGCCATATTTACCGGAACAGTGAAAATATCATTCCCATACAGGGTTAGGAAATCATCGAGTTCCGCTCCCAGCTTAAAGGCAGTGGTAGGTGTAGTAGGTGTAACAATCAAATCAAAGTTCTTAAAGACCTGGTCGAAATCATTTTTAATTAAGCGCCTTACCTTCATGGCTTTTAGATAATAGTTTTTATAGTACCCCGAACTTAATACATGGGTACCTAACATAATCCTTCGTTTAACTTCATCTCCAAAACCTGCGCTGCGGCTGTTGCAATACATATCTAACACATTATCAGCCTCATAATCACGCAGACCAAAACGTACTCCATCATAACAAGCCAAGTTGGCACTAGCCTCGGCGGGGCCAATAATATAATAGGCGGGAAGAGCGTATTCACCGTGGGGTAAAGATACTTCTTCAATTATAGCTCCTAGCTCTTCGTATTTTTTCAAAGCATTAAGTACAAGATTTTTTACAGCTTCATCCATTCCCTGCTGAAAACACTCGGTAGGATAAGCTATCTTCATGCCCCGAATATTAGGTTGAAGGAAAGATGTATAATCGGAAACTTCAACATTGGCACTGGTAGCATCAAGGGGATCATGACCGGCTATGATATTCATAATCAGCGCACAATCTTCTACCTTCCGGGCAATAACCCCGGCCTGATCCATGGAGGAACTATAAGCAATTACACCCCAGCGAGAAACTCTGCCATACGAAGGTTTAAATCCTACTACGCCACAAAATGAGGCTGGTTGGCGAATAGAACCTCCGGTATCTGAACCCAGAGCCACCGGCACTTCACCGGCAGCAACCGCGGCCGCACAGCCACCTGATGAGCCACCTGGAACCCTTTCCAGATCCCAGGGGTTGCGCGTAGGGAAGAAGGCTGAAAGTTCAGTAGAAGAACCCATGGCAAATTCATCCATGTTTAATTTGCCGATAAGAATACCTTGTTCAGCATTAAGCCTGGAAACCGCAGTGGCATCATAAATCGGTACATAATTCTCCAACATCCGGGAGGCGCAGGTAGTCCTTAAACCCCGGGTACAAAAAACGTCCTTCAGGGCAAAAGGTAATCCTACTATTTGACCTTTTCTACTTTCTTTACTGCTCAGCCCGGCAGCCTTCTTCAGAGCATTTTCCTCATCCAGGGTGATAAAGGCTTTGACTTTATCATCCACTTCATGAATACGCTTTAATACGGACTCAATAATCTCCCGAATGGAAACTTCTTCCCGGTTTAATTTATCCTGTAAATCACGTAAACCAAGTTCATATAATTCCACAGCCAGTTACCTCCTACATTATTTTGGGAACTTTATACTGGCCGTCTTCCAGTAATGGTCCGTTAAGTAAAATCTCATCCCGGGGTGAGCTCGGACTTACCACATCATCCCGAAAAACATTATAAATCGGTAATATATGAATTAAGGGCTCTACATTATCAGTATCAATATTATGCAGACTATTGGTATAATCCAATATTAAGCTAAGCTGCTGGGCAAAGTCTTCTTTTTCTTCCTCTTTCAGGTTTAATCTAGCCATGAGGGCAATATCTTCTACTTTCTTAATAGTAAGGGCCATAACCATACCTCCAAACCCGCAAAAAACATTTATGTTCAATAATTATATCAAATAGACAGGGCATAAACTAACTGTTATCCATAAATATTTATATTAATACAATATACTGTATAATTATTGATGAAACCTATACGTGAATGCAAACCAGTAAATACATGGTTAAAAGAGGTTTTATTAGACGCAGAGAAGGCTGATGGAGGCAGAATTCTTTATTTTAAAAAAACTTAACTCCATTTGCTGTTTTAATAACGTATAATTAGTCAAACATGGCGGGCTAGTACGAAAATGAGGCGGATTTGGTAAGGAAAAATAATATACACTCCTCACTCCTCCAGCATTTTCAGGAATTCTTCTTCGGTTATAATGGTAACTCCCAACTGTAAAGCTTTATCATATTTACTTCCTGGTTCGAAGCCGGCTACTACATAATCGGTTTTTTTACTTACACTACCACTGACTTTGCCACCCAGGGTTTCTATTTTTTCACTAGCTTCATTTCGGGTCAGGCTTTCCAAGGTACCGGTAAGTACAAAAGTTTTTCCAGCCAGCGGCTTTAGCCCCTCACTGCTCTCTGCTTCCACTGTATTTACCCCCACCGCTTTCAATCTGGCAATGGTCTCCTGATTGCGATGCTCATGGAAGAATTTAACTATGCTTTCAGCCATCTTAGGGCCAATCTCAGCAATATTCATTAACTGTTCTTCATGAACTTCATTAAATCTATCAATATCATGAATATGAGCGGTTAAAATGCGAGCCGTCTTGGAACCAACATGGCGAATACCCAAGGCCGTTATCAGACGGTATAAGGGTCTGGCTTTGCTATCAGCTATAGCCTGAATTAAATTGGCAGCCGATTTTACCCCCATTCTATCCAGACTGGTAATGTCATCCTCGGTTAAGTAATAGAGGTCCTCAACTTTTTCTACCAGTTTTTTTTCAACTAACTGGTCAATAACTGCCGGTCCCAGGCCATCAATATCCATCGCTGGTCGCGAAGCGAAAAAAATGAGGCTTTCTTTCAGGCGGGCAGGACAATTGATGTTTTCACAACGATAGGCCACTTCACCGTCAAAACGGATTACCTGACTACCACAGGCAGGGCAATTATCTGGAGGTTCTATTTCCTGCTCTCTCCCCTGCCGTAATTCTGATATCGGTTTGATTATTTCCGGGATAATATCTCCAGCCTTATGTACCAGAACCATATCCCCTACCCGAATATCCTTTTCCCGGAGCAGGTCAAAATTGTGCAGGCTGGCCCGACTTACCGTAGTACCAGCTAAAGATACCGGTTCGAGAATAGCTGTAGGCGCTATTATTCCGGTTCTACCTACGTTTATTTCTACCGCCAGCAGACGGGTTTCCTTTTCTTCAGCAGGAAATTTATAGGCAATGGCCCAGCGTGGGCTTTTAGCAGTTTGGCCTAGTGTTTCTCGTCCTGCAAGAGGATTAAGTTTAATTACCACACCGTCAATCTCATAAGGTAAATTATGGCGTCTTTCCTGAAATTCCTGGCTGTATGCATATACTTCTTCTATATTAGAGCAATAACGGGCTTCGGAGTTTACCGGAAAACCTTGCTGCTTTAAGAAATCCAGGGCCTCTTGCTGGTTGTAAATCTCCTGGCCTTCAATATAGATAATATCGTAAATAAAAGCCGCCAGAGCTCGGCTGGCGGTAATTCCGGGGTCTAGTTGGCGTATAGAACCAGCAGCGGCGTTACGAGGATTAGCAAAAACCTTTTCTCCTTTTTCTTCCTTCTCCTGATTAAGCCGCAGGAACTCATGTTTGGGCATATATATTTCCCCCCGGACCTCCAATCCAGATAAATTATCTTGAAGGCGCAGCGGGATACTCCTTATAGTTTTAATATTATTAGTAACATCTTCTCCTACCAGACCATCCCCTCTGGTAGCTGCATTAACTAATATCCCGTCCCGATATATCAGAACAATAGATACTCCATCTATCTTTAACTCTGCCATATAAGAAACTGCTTCCACCATTCGGCTTACTCGACGATTGAATTCCTGCAACTCTGGTAGGGAAAAGGCATTATCCAGACTAAGCAAAGGCTTGCGATGAATTACTGGTTTGAACTTTTCTGCTGCCTGGCCCCCTACTCTCTGGGTAGGAGAATCAGGGGTTATCAATTCTGGGTATTCATTCTCTAATTGGCGCAGTTCCTGCATTAAACCATCATATTCAGCATCACTCACTAGCGGGTCATCAAGCACATAGTAATGGTATTCATGTTTCCTTAGCTCCTGCCGCAGTTCATTTATACGTTCGCTAACTACTCCTGCCACTATCGATTCCTCCCTGAAATATCTGTTCTAATCTATCTTTTCCAGAGGAGCAATATCTAAACGTAGCATTCTGACCCCAGCTCGCTCAAAATCTATGGTTGCAATTTCATCTTCATCATCTGCTTCTATACTGGTTATTACCCCCATGCCAAATTTTTGATGAATAACCGTATCCCCCTCTTCCAACTGGCATTCAACTACTTCTATCTGATGCGGGGAACGTATTATATCAACTGGTATCTCTTGTAAAAAGCGGGAGGGCGGATTGCTTTTTTCATAGCCATAGAGCAGCCGATTTACAGCATTGGTCAGGTAAAGCCTTTCCATAGCTCTGGTTATACCGACATAGCATAACCTTCTTTCCTCCTCTATTTCTTCCGGGGTCTCGCTGCGATAGGAAGGAAACACCCCTTCTTCCATACCGGTCATAAACACAACCGGAAATTCCAGACCTTTAGCACCATGATAAGTCATCAGCAGTACCACTTCTGAATTATCTAAATCGTCATTATCCTGAACCAGGGCTATAGCTGCCAGAAAATCCTCCAGACTTTCTCCTCCATCTTTTTGAAACTCAATGGCCAGAGATCTAAGTTCTTCAAGGTTTTCAATCCGAGTTTCAGCATCAATGGGATTATTCTTTTTTAAATCTTCAGCATAGCCACTGGCATCTATGAGGTTGGTGACAATTTCCTCAACCGGATTATGATCATTTGCAAGAATGGTTAGAAAATCAATCATACCATAAAATTCTTCCAGCTTATCAGCTATTTTTTTGCTAATACCTGGTATCTCAAGCGGTTGAGCCAGAGTCTCCATAAGTGACAGGTTTTTTTCCTCAGCACAGGTTTTTATTTTCTCCAGAGTTTTTTCCCCAATACCCCGACGAGGGGTATTGATTACCCGATCAAAACTTAGACTATCATTAGGATTACAAACTAGCTTTAGGTAAGCAATGATATCTTTTATCTCTTTTCTTTCAAAAAACTTCCGCGCCCCGATTATTTTATAGGGTATATATTTTCTATTTAAGGCTTCTTCCATAACCCGGGACTGGGCATGAGTACGGTAAAATATAGCAAAATCACTATATTTCCTGCCTTCCCGGTCAAGCAAATCTGCAATAGCATCAGCCACAAAGCGAGATTCCTGAAAACTGTCAGCAGCACAGAAGTGAATAACCTTTTCACCCTCACCCCGGTCGCTATACAGTATCTTACCCTCTCTATCCTGGTTATTTTTGATAAGGGAGTTGGCAGCAGTAAGTATATTCTGACTGGAGCGGTAATTTTTTTCCAACTTAATTACACGTGTATCCTGGTAATCGTCTAAAAAACGGGTAATATTATAAGGTTCTGCACCCCGCCAACTGTAAATGGATTGATCCGGGTCACCCACTATAAATATGTTATGATGGGCCGAAGCCAGCATTCGGGCCCAGTAATACTGGGCATAATTAGTATCCTGATATTCGTCAATCATAATATAACTAAACCATTGCTGGTATTTCTTTAATACATCCGGGCATTCCTGGAAAAGCTTGATACAAAGTACTATAAGATCGTCAAAATCCAGCGCATTCAGATCTTTAAGCCGAGCATGGTATAGTTTGTATATACGCAGGTTCTTTTCTATTACTTGCTGCGGTAATTTAAGGTTGTTAAAATACTTTTCCGGATTTAGCAAGCTATTTTTCACCTGTTTAAAACCATAAAACATTTCTTCCGGGCTAGTTGTCATATCTTTCTCTTCTTTTAGAATATTTTTTATTATTGATTTGCTTTCGGTATCATCAACAATGCTAAAGTTATGCTGGTATCCAAGTTTATCAATATCCATATGCAGAATACGATAGCAGGCAGCATGAAAAGTTTGTATCCATCTGCCAGTATAGTCAGGTATTATTTCCTTTACCCGTGAACGCATCTCCTGAGCTGCTTTATTGGTAAAGGTTATAGCTAGTATTGAATTATCTGCTATCCCACTGTTTACTAAATAAGCAACCCTGCGGGTAAGGACCCTGGTTTTGCCACTACCTGCTCCCGCCAGTACCACACAGGGACCTTCGCCGTGCAATACCGCTTCGCGCTGTTGTTCATTCAGGTCTTTTAATAAATCTATCATTAAATAAAACCACCTTAAAAAATTCTATCATTGGAAAAGGTGCAATAGTAGCATAGATGAAAAGAAATGGCTTAGCATACGTATTAATAATACCATAAAGACCGTAGCACTTTCAGTCTATTTAATCGGAAATAGCCATAGGGATAGTTTTGAATTATGAATTTTTAATTGTGAATTAACGAAGAAATGCTCCGCATTTCCCTTATTGCGGAGACATGGGGACGGTTCAAGCGTCTCCGTAGCGTAGCGAAGGACCGAAGAGTCGCTTTCGTGGCACCGCGGAACTTGTCCATCCGTGGACGTCCAAGGATGATGCAACTGTCTCCGTATCTCTTAACAACCTGCTCATTAGAGGTTAACCTACCACTAATTCAGGCTATCCCTGCTATTATTACTTGCGATTTCTATGAACAATTTAACCAGACTGGCATCAAACTGGATCCCTGCATATCTTTTTAACTCTTCCACTGCCATCTCATGGCTCATAGCCTGACGATAAGGGCGATCACTGGTCATAGCATCATAAGCATCAACTATCGCTAGAATACGGCATTCAAGTGGAATGTCTTCACCTTTTATACCCAAGGGGTAGCCCTCACCATTCCACCATTCATGGTGCTTGAGAATCCAATCTGCAATTAAAACTAATTCTGGTGCTGATAAGGCAATACGATGACCGATTTCACAATGCCGCTGCATTATAGAGTATTCAGCTTTAGATAGAGACCCCTTTTTAAACAAAATCGAATCGGGTACCCCCACCTTACCTATATCGTGAAACTGTGCCAGCAAGCGCAGGTCATTTACGGTCCTCTCCGGAAGTTCCAACACCCGAGCCATTCTAACCACCAGTACCTGCAAACGATCAGCATGCCCCTCAGTAATGAAATCCCTTGCCTTCAAGGCCCGCATCATGGTCTGTACAATGGAGCTCCGGGTACTTAAACGACTGTGTAATTTTTCCCGGTACATGTTGTTATCGGCTTCTTCAAAAATACTGCTCATAGAGGTTTCGGAGGAAGTACGTACTGCATAACCTACAGATATACTCAGAGGAAGCTCGGGAGTATATTGGTTATACTCCTTTACCTTTTGTCTAATACGATTAAGTGTACGTTTTATCGTATCCTCAAAGGTTTCAGGAAGAAGAATAGCAAATTCGTCTCCGCCTACCCTGGCGACTATATCGTCTTTCTTGAAGCATTGGTTAATTAGATTGGCGACAGTTTTAAGCAATAGATCGCCTTTATCGTGACCAAGGGTATCATTTACTATTTTTAGCCCATCCACATCACACATTACTAAACCGACAGGATCGAAATCACCGTTTTCCATTAAACTCATTTGTTCTTCAAAGTAGCGTCGGTTACGTAAGCCGGTAAGCGCATCATGGGTACTTAAGTAGTTGAGTTGTTCTTCGGCTTCTTTTCTCTCAGTTATATCTCTACCTACTGACTGGTAATCAACTAACAAACCCTTTTCATTATACAAGGCACGGTGAGTCCATTGCTGCCAGTGTATCTCTCCTCCCTCCAGGATAACCCGATGCTCAATAGTAGTAACCGGGTTTCTATAGCTTAAGCTGGTAATTTTGCTCTCAACTAGTGACAGGTCTTCTTTTAAATAACTAGTTCGGAAATCATTTCCCAGCAATTCACGGCGTTTTTTGCCAAAGTAACGACAATAAGTTTCATTTACAAAGGTAAGCTCACCACCCGGTGAAAAGCGACAAATAAGTTCAGTCTGGTCTTCCACAATACCGCGATATCGCGATTCGCTTATAGCCAGGGCTTCTTCAAACATCTTACGGTTGGTAATATCCAAAAGAGAGGTAACGCTCTGGTTGGTATCTGGAATCATAGCAATAGTGAGCATTATCTCCTTTGCCTCCCCATCCCGGGTCAAGAGCTTAAACTCGTAATTCCTTGGTGCCATATCAGGAGATTCTCTTCGTCTTAGATGATAACTAATCATCCGGTCACGATCCTCAGGATCAACAAACGTGCTCCACTTCATTTTACCTTCAATTTCCTCTTTACTATAGCCAACTAATCTTTCCATTTCACTATTCATCAGCGAAACAATCATATCATCTTCAATAATGATGGTAGCCGTACCGGTAGTTTCAAAAATGGTACGATAGAGGTTTTCTGATTGACGCAGGGTCTCTTCAGCTTGCTTACGCTCGCTAATATCCCGTACTATACCCCTAAAACCTATTACTTTCATATTTTCCTTAATAGGTAATACAGTAGTTTCAACAAATAGGGGAGTACCATCCTTTTTTAATACCTGCCAATCTAGTTCCTTTATTGACTTACCAGTGTTAAATACCCGATTAAAAGCAGCATATACCTTACGCCCGTTCTTCTCATCCATTACCAACCGATAGTTTTGACCCTGAAACTCTTTGACTGAGTAACCTAATACTTTTATCAACCAGGGATTAAAAAAGGTAAAATTACCCGCCAGGTCAACTTCAAAATATCCATCTTCAATAGTTTCGATTATGTTACGATACTTTTCTTCACTATCCCGCAAAGCTTGCTGCGCTTTACGGTTTTCCGTAATATCACGAAGTGAGGCAATCGCACCAATTAACTTACCACTACGATCGTAAAGTGGTGAGCTTTTTCCTGAAATATATACTTCTTTATCGCCAATCTGGGTACAGATGTTTTCTCCATAGAAGATTCCCCTGTCCTGCTCCAGGTATAAATATTCTTCTTCATTGTAATCACTATAACCAAGAGCCAGGTCAATCAACATTGGCCTACGTTTACCATAAAAAATAAGGGCATATTCCCGGTTGCCCTTCCCCAGTATCTCCCGGGTTCTAACCCCGGTCAACTCTTCCATTGCCCGGTTCCACATTACCACCCTACCTTCAGTATCAATGACAAAGGTAGGATCCGGTAGAAAGTTAAATATACCCTCTAGTTGCTGGTGGGCATTAGCCAAAGCCTCTTTGTTCGCCTCGGATTCATCAAGCTGCTGCCGTAGTTCCTCTTCCGTAGCGGTAAGTTGTTCATTAGCAGCAATAAGCTGTTCATTGGTAGCCGTAAGTTCTTCCTGCATACTCTGCAACTCTTCATTGCTCTTCTTCAGGGCTTTTTCTGTCCGGCGCTGCTCAGTAATATCCTCAGCCAGAACCATTTCTCCCCTGCTAATACCATCTTCAATTATGGGCGCTGCATTTAAGCGAAATATGCGCTCCGAACCATCTTTTTGCAGTACCGTGGCATGATAACTATCTGGTTTTCGTTCTTTTAATCTGCGTGCAACCTCTGTTTCAAAGTTGAAACGGTGGCGCTCCGATACAAAATCGTAAACAGTCATTGCTGTTACTTCTTCAGGTTTATATCCTAGTAAATCAATACTCTTTTGGTTGGCAAAAGTAATCTTGCCGTTCAGGTCATATGTATAAAATAATTCGTTCATGTTATCCAACAGAGTATTAAGGTAGTCCACTTGTTTTTGGATATTAATCTTACTTCTTACTAATCTATCCTCGGCACTTTTACGCTGGCTAATATCGTATACAAAAAAATACAGATAATTGGAAATTCCATCTTCACCCGGCAGTGAGTGAACCAGCATTTCAACCGGTACTCGTGTTCCGTTTTTTAGATAGTACTCTTTTTCATAATATTGGGCCTGCCCACTCTCCAGATGCTCCTGAATAGCACTTTGTTCTACCCGGCGCCATTCTTCCGGAGTCAGGTCTGATATCCATAACATCGTTAATAATTCATTACGAGAGTAGCCCAGTAGTTCCTGAAAAGAACGATTAAAATCTATTATTCGTCCGTTATTATATCCAATCATAAAAGGCTGAGGAGAGTCATTCATAAAGTGCCTGAATACCAGCATAGGATCAACCTTCCCCAGCTCCCGGCCGGAATCTATACCAGTCATAAAATCCCCCCCCCCGATAGACACGATTGACAATAGTTTACATCTTTAGTATAACATAAAAATCTTCTCCTATTTCTGCCAAATTAAGATGAGTTTACCCTGTTTATTTTTCTTACAAAATGTGATGAGATATGTAATAAGGTTATTTCCAGTATTCAGCTGATGGTTACCTGGGTAAAGATTGGATTGAGTGGTCAGAGTCTTTATAACCACTAAATGATGGAGCTGAGTACCTGAAAGGTAAAGGGGCGAAGGCTGTGAAGGTAGAACAACTAAATTTGCATGGATTGAATATTGAGGAGGCCATGGAAAAAACCAAAAAAAATTTGGACTGGTGTATGAATCACGGTGTTGACGTTCTTGATATTAACCACGGTAAAGGTCATCATAGCGACCGTGGCTTTTCCGTAATTAAAATAGAAATACGTAAAATGCTGCGGCAGGAAGAATCGCTTAAGGAAAATGGTTATAAAGTGGTGTACGGGGAATCAGATTTGCCGGTAGCACTTGGTTTTGATGAAGGACATACCCTGGTAGTGGCAGCAGGAAAAGAAAAGGAATACCTGGGCGGTAAGCGGCAACAGGAGAAAAACCACCAGCTATACTCAGATGAAGCCCGAAAAAACCGGAAAAATTATAAAGCCCAAAAGGCGGCAAAACGTAAAAAACGTTAATAATAAGTCCGGGGACAGTCCCCAGACTTATTGCTAACCGGTCAGGGTTTCTTCCAGCACCTTTCTACCTGCTAATTGAGTAGTTACATTTGCTATTATCTTCAGGCCCAGGTCATCGTGAGCGCTGAGGATGGACTCGGGGTGAAATTGAATCGCAGCTATAGGTAATTGTCGATGTTCAACCGCCATAACCGCATTATCCTCTGACATTGCACTCACCTTAAGACTTTCGGGTATTGTTGCAGCGTATAATGAATGATAGCTCCCCACCGTAAATTCCCGGGGAATTGTTTCCCACAACTCTCCTGGTTGCACCAAGCTAACCCTACCAGCCTTACCGTGCCTGGGATAGTCAAGCACGGCTAACTGACCACCAAAATATTCAACTATGGCCTGAAAACCCAAGCATACCCCGAAAATAGGAATCTCTTTATCCAAACAGCACTGGATACTTTCTTGGGTTTTAAAATCTTTGGGGCGGCTTGGTCCCGGTGAAAGAACTACCAGGTCCAGATTCTTACTTGCCTTTATAACATCAAGTGCCAGATGCCAGCGGATTACCTCTACTTGTGCTCCGGTTTGCCGAAAGTAATTAGCCAGAGTATGAACAAAAGAATCCTCGTGATCGACCAACAGTACCTTCTTATTCTGCCCTGCTAGGAACTCTTTTTCTTTGCCGGTAACCATCTCCTCCAGACCAGTGCTTCGCAAAGATTTAATCAGGGCTGCGGCTTTCATATAAGTTTCGGTTTCTTCGTTTTCGGGAATGGAGTCATACAATAGCGTAGCCCCGACCCTAATTTGGGCAATATTTTGCTTTATACTAATCGTTCGCAGAGTTAATCCGGTATTTAAATCCCCGTTAAAGGTAAAAAAGCCTACCGCTCCCCCGTACCATCCCCGTGGTGAGTCTTCGTTTTCCTCCAGCCATTTGATTGCTGCCCGTTTAGGAGCACCAGTCACAGTGACCGCCCACATATGAGTAAGAAATGCATCCAGGGCATCATAGTTTTCACGCAGGTAGCCTTCCACATGGTCAACCGTATGAATAACATGAGAGTACAACTCAATTTGCCTCCTGCCTATCACCCGGACTGAGCCGGGTTCGCAAATGCGAGACTTATCGTTGCGGTCTACATCGGTACACATAGTAAGTTCCGCTTCGTCCTTACTAGAGTTTAACAGGCTTCTAATCTGCACAGCATCCTCCAGGGCATCTTTTCCTCGCCTGATGGTGCCGGAGATGGGACAGGTTTCCACTCTTCTCCCTTCTACCCGGACATACATTTCCGGCGAAGCTCCGACCAAAAACTCTGACCCCAGATTAATTATAAAACCATAAGGACTGGGATTAAGAGAGCGCAGCCGATTAAACACTTGGGAAGGACGGTCCGGACAAGGCTCATAAAGGTTCTGGGATAAAACTACTTCGAAAAGTTCACCTTCTTTAAATGCTTTTTTAGCCAGTTCAACCTTACGAGCATAGCGGCCTGGTTCGTGCTGCGGTAACCGTGATACTAAATTGCCGGTGTTGGTTTCATGTGTTAAAGGCAATTCAGGCTCAACTGCTACTTCAGGTACAAATGAATAGCTCAGACGGTAAGCCCTTTCCGTACGGTGGTCTACTGCCAGAAGTTTATCCGGCAGATAAAGTATTAGATCGTACTGGTCGGAAGAACGTTCCCGCTTTAAATCCATAGGCTCAAACTGAAAAATCAAATCATAGCCAAAAGCTCCGTATAATCCTAAAAACCGGTCTTCACCCGCAGCAAGCAGCTCCTTAACTGCTCTGATTACCGAAAATACACTGGTCTGGCGGCTACGCTCTTCTTCTGCAAAAAAAGCCTCCTGTGATTTTATTTTCCCGTATATCACGGGGATACCCTGAAGGGCACACGCGGTTCTTGTGTTATATGACACCTCAAGCACGGCTGCATGAGAAGCCAGGCAATGGTAGATGGGGGGTAGCAAACTACTCCCATTGGAATTTAAGGCCTTTATGAAAAATTCATTTTGCCGCGCCCGTATCTCCAGGCAGGGATCTACAAACCCGATATCCCATTGGCTATAACGGCCCGGATATTCGTAACTGCTGGAAAAGAGTGCCCCTTTTCGATGGTCAATCTGCTCCAATATATAGTCACTGGCACCGGTTACTTCAACCTGTTTAACTTCGCGTTGTATATTAATCCCACCCCAGCTGGTATAGCTGCGGGAAGTAAATTCTGTTCCCCCGGGACTATGTTTGTTCATGACGTTTCTCCTCTCCACTGGTTCTGGCAGCATAAGTTTTACTGAAAACCGCGGCCTGCTTTCTTAACTCCCCGCTTAAAGAGGCAAAAGCAGCAGGGGTAATAGATTGGGCCCCATCGGAAAGAGCCTGTTCCGGATTCTGGTGCACCTCTATCATCAAACCATCTGCCCCGGCGGCTATGGCGGCCCGGGCTACCGGGGCTACCAGGGAACGACGGCCGGTAGCATGGCTGGGGTCGACTATAACCGGCAGGTGAGATAGTTCCTTAACCAGGGCTACGGCAGCAATGTCAACCGTATTACGGGTCATACCCTCAAAGGTGCGAATACCCCGTTCGCATAGTATTACCTCCTGATTGCCAGCATCCAGGATATATTCACAGGCCAGAAGCCATTCTTCAATAGTGGCAGCAAAGCCACGTTTGAGCAGAACTGGGCGTTGTACCCGGCCAGCTTCCTTTAACAGGGTAAAGTTCTGCATATTACGGCTGCCGATTTGAATAATGTCACTATAATAAGCTACCTTCTCCATATCCCTGACATCTACCACCTCGGTAACCACCGGCAGACCAGTTAGTTCGCGAGCCTCTTTTAATATTTTTAAGCCCTCTTCCCCCAGGCCGGAAAACGAATACGGGGAAGTTCGAGGTTTGTAAGCTCCGCCACGCAGAATATGCACTCCCATATTCTTAATTAATCCCGCTATTTCCAGGAAGCTCTCCCGGGATTCAACCGAGCAGGGTCCGGCTATTACGGTACAATTTCCTTCACCTATATATACCGAACCCTGCGGAGCCGGAACTTCAATAATGGTCGTATGCTCCCCTCTACGAAAAGCTAGCTTATACGCTTCCATGTTTCCCCTCCCTGGCCTTACCCAATTCCAAAAAGGCCTTTTCCATTTGCCCGGGTAGCAGTTGGGGGCGGGTTTCATACTCCTCAATTATTCGAGCTAAATAACTGCCAACGACTACGGCATCGGCATAATCTCTAAATGTTTCTACCTGCTGTGGGCCGGATATGCCAAATCCCAGGGCCAGAGGAGTTCTCGTATCAGTTCTTACTCTTTGCAGGTAATCCTTGATTTCTTGTTCGGGAAGGGGTCTCATTCCAGTTACTCCCCGTACCGATACGCAGTAAATAAAGGCTGCCTGCCGCCTGTCTGCCATCTGCACCCTTTCATCCGTACTACTGGGGGCCAGCATAGGTATGGGTTCCATACCATAACCATTAAGAACGTGCATCTCATCCAAAGGAAGGTCAGGAACTATCAGGCCTTCTATACCTGCAGCCCGTGCCTCCTGCGTAAATTTTTCTAATCCCATCCGGTACAGGGGATTATAGTACGTGAACAGGATAAGCGACATATTGCAACTATTCTTTACCCGGTGGGCAAATTCCAGGCCTCGCTTTAAGTTTAGGCCCTGCTTTGTACCCCGGTGATGAAATCTTTCGATCATTTCCCCATCAGCCAGCGGATCGGTGAAAGGCACCCCCAGTTCCAGGATATCGCAGCCGCCCTGCTCCAGGGCTTTAATACAATCCAAACACAAATCTTCGTCAGGTAAGAGGGCCATTATAAAAGCAATCAAGGCCAGTTTATGGTCTTGCCGACAATTCAACATAGCTTCTCTGATATTAGGCATTTACAGCACCTCCTGTCTTTCTTCCACGTAACTGGAGACTTCCTCAGTATCTTTATCTCCCCGCCCGGAGAGGTTAATAACCAGGCTATTTCCAGTCGGCAGCTCAGAAGCCATTTTTAAGGCGTAAGCTACCGCATGAGCGCTTTCCAGGGCAGGAATAATTCCTTCGTATTCACTTAATTTGAGAAAAGCATTTATTGCTTCCTTATCACTGACATTAACATAGCTAACCCGCCCGCTTTCACGCAGGTAGGCATGTTCCGGCCCTACCCCGGGGTAATCCAAACCAGCGGAAATAGAATGGGTATCAAGTATCTGCCCATTTTCATCCTGTAACAACCGACTCAAAGCCCCATGCAATATGCCGTCATCACCTTTGGCCAGAGTAGCACAGTGTTCACCCGGACTAATCCCCCGCCCTCCGGCTTCTACCCCAATAAGTTTTACCTCTTCCTTTAGAAATGGGTAAAATATGCCGATGGCATTACTTCCTCCACCTACGCAGGCTAATATATAGGAAGGAAGTCGGCCTTCGAGATTCTTAAACTGTTCTTTTAATTCCCGCCCGATAACGGATTGAAAATCACGTACCATCATCGGGTACGGATGCGGCCCTACCGCTGAGCCAATCAACATATGAGAGTATTCAAAACTCTGGATAAAATCGCGAAAGGCTTCGTTGGTAGCATCTTTTAGAGTCTGACTGCCTTTACTAACCTCTTTTACCTCGGCTCCCAGCATCCGCATACGAAAAACATTAAGCCGTTGTCTTTGCATATCCCGGGCACCCATATAAACCGTACATTTCATTCCTAAAACTGCTGCTGCTGTGGCCGTTGCCACCCCATGTTGTCCGGCACCGGTTTCGGCAATGAGGCGTTCCTTCCCCATCCTTTTAGCCAGCAAGGCTTGCCCCAGGGTATTGTTTATCTTGTGAGAACCGGTATGATTGAGGTCTTCTCGTTTAAGATATATGCGGGCTCCTAACTCCCGGCTCAGCCGTTCGCATAAATACAGGGGTGATTCCCTGCCTACATAGTTTTTCAGGTAATAATTCAGTTCTGCTTGGAATTCAGGGTCAACTGCCAATTGCCTATAGGCCTGTTCTATCTTATCCAGGGCAGGTATAAGGGTTTCTGGAACGAACCTGCCGCCATAGCGTCCGTAGTAACCTTTTTCATTGGGATACACTAGCATCTGCCTCCTTTACTTCTCTAATAAATGCTTCTATTAATAAGGGGTCTTTACCACCCCCGGGATATTCCACTCCACTGGAAACATCTACCGCCAGCGGTCTTAACCTTTGTATAGCCGCTCTCACATTACCGGGATTAAGCCCGCCCGCCAGAATAAACCTGATTTCCCGGGGAAGTCCATCCAGCCATTCCCAATTAAAGGTTTGGCCACTGCCACCCCGTACCGAGATACTGAAGGTGTCGAATAGATAAATGTGAGGTCGCCATCGCCGCAAGTGCTCGGGGTCGGGGGAACTAGTCAGAGAAAAGCTTTTTATAACCGGTAGCTTTAACTCATCCAGATATTCAGGGGGTTCATCCCCATGTAGCTGTACCATATCGAGCCTGCATAGCTTCACTATACGTTCTACTTCTTCCAGTTTTTCATTTACAAATACCCCGGTTTTCATAATACTGCCATTAAGGGTACAGTTGATGGCTGCCGCCTCTTCTACTCCCAAACGGCGCGGGGAAGGAGCAAATACCTCTCCTATGGCCCAGGCACCATGGCTTACAGCACAAACCGCTTCCGCTATGTTTTTAATTCCACATATCTTAACCAGGGTCATGTGAATTTTCTCCCTTCCATGGTAGGTAAAATAGACGCGGTTTTTTGACACTGAAAACACTGATTGATTATGAACTACACTGAAATTTATATATAATTGAACTAACAATTAACTTGGTATTAGGAATGGCCGATCAATTCTGTCACTAGATCAATTCAAAATAAATTAATCATCATATCTGCCAGATGCATACTTTTTTAAAAATAGTCAGTGTCCGTCATAGTTTTCAGTGTACTCAGTGTCCTAAATTAAAAACCAATAAGCTCCCGCAGTTTCTCTCCGGGGTCGGGGGCGGTTACCAGGGCCTCTCCTACCAAAACGGCATTGTAGCCGTGTTCCTTAAGCAACTGGATATCCTCCCGGGTCTTAATACCGCTCTCGCTCACTTTTATAAATGATGGGGGGATATGCTCCGACAGTTCCAGGCTCCGGTGAATATCTACCGAAAAATCTTTCAGGTTACGGTTATTGACCCCCATTATTTTTATGGGCAGGTCTTTAGCCTTTTGCACTTCTTCCCAGTCGTGTACTTCCAGCAGCACTTCTATGTCCAGTTCCCTGCTCTTTTCACTTAAGGATAGCAGTTTGGAGTAATCGTGCAGGGCGGCTATAAGAAGTACCATATCCGCCTGCAATAAAACGGTTTCATAAAGCTGTATTTCATCGAAAATAAATTCTTTGCGTAAAACCGGTAAACCCGTGATTTCCTTAACCCGGGGCAGACATTCTTTCTGGCCTTGAAAAAATTGGCTGTCAGTAATATAGGAAATAGCAGTTGCGCCATTTTCTCGGTAACAATCGGCCAATTGTAACATATCCAGTTCATTAGCCAGTATCCCTTTTAGCGGCGAAGCTTTCTTGACTTCTGCAATTATGGCTATGTTATTAGTAGCCTTTCTGAAGATTTTTTTAACATCCAGGTGATGCTGACCGGGGGTTATATCATCTACATTTAACCTGTTTTTTAACTCCTGTACTTCCTGCTGCTTAACCCTGATTATCCGCTCTAACATGGTATCACCCGGTCACGGCTGTAGCTAATCATAGCCTGCAGGGTAGCCTGGGTTTTCCCGGAATCTATGGCTTCAGCAACAACAAGCATGCCTTCTTCCATATCGCGAGCCCGACCTGCTGCCATCAGTGCAGCAGCGGCATTTAGGACTACAACCTGGCGATAAGGCCCGGGGACTCCTGCAAATATATTCCGAGTAATTCTGGCATTACTTTCTTTATCTCCGCCCCGAATAGCTTCCAGCCCCAAAGGCGTCATACACAACGTAGCGGGGTTAATAGTATAAGTTTGCTGCTGCTCCAGTCCGGCATCAAAAACCCGGGTCACACCAATAGGGCTTATTTCATCCATACCATTTTCCGCACATACTACCAGAGCCCGTTTCCGGCCCAGTTGCAGTAAAGTCTGCCCAACGGCCTCCTGCAAGTTAGCATCCGCTATACCCATAACCTGATAAGCCAGGGGATAAGGATTAAGTAACGGACCCAGGAAGTTGAAAATCGTAGCTACTCCGATTCCCCGCCGCAACGGTCCCAGTTGCTTCAAAATGGGATGGTAATTAGGGGCAAATAAAAATGTGATTCCGACCTTATCTAACATCCGCTGGGCTTCATCAGGACTAAGTTTAATGTTTACCCCCAATGCTTCCAGTAAATCCGCACTACCCACCTTACCGGTAACAGCCCGGTTACCGTGTTTTGCGACCGGGACCCCGCAGCTGGCTACTACCAGGGCAGCAGCAGTGGATATATTGAAGGTCCCCAGACCATCTCCTCCGGTACCACAGGTATCTATCAGTTCCAAATCACTATTCATAGTAACTGCTTCTTCAAACAGGGCCTGAACGAATCCACTCAACTCGGCAGCGCTTTCCTTGCGAGTACGCAGGGCACTCAAAAGAGCTGCCGCCTTAATCTCAGGAATACTGTCATGTAAAAGCATACGAGCAGTTAAATAAGCCTCTTCGTTATTCAGATATTCTCCTCCCACGACATTTTTAAGATAACGGTCAAACATAAAATCTCTCCTCTCCTCATCTCGTCTGTTCTTTAGCAAGGTAATCCATGCAGAAATCACACCAATCAGTGCACCTGACACCCGGCTTAGTAAAATTAAATGGAACCCGGATGCTCTAAGCGAAGGACACAGGCCATCGCTTCAGCCCGCCATCGTGATTGGTTACATAGCTCAGGTGATATAGTGGAATATTGCGCTCGATATTTATGCTAGCAGCGTTGAGAAATGGTTGAAAAGAATAGTAATCTAATGTAAATATAGGCTGGGTTTGCTCAAAAGAGGATATAAGATGGGAAATAAAAAATGGCAGCAAAACATGACTACCGTTTGCAGTGGCTTTTGTTTCAACATTATTAGTAATCAAGGGAAAATAAAAACCAGCACGACACAATGTGCTGGTCACTATACAATCAGACCGGCTCATCTCGTCTCTCTTCTCCTCAGCTTTACTTTTCTCATCTCGTCAATATATTTACTTGTAGATACTGTAAATCTAACCCACAGATGGTTATTTGTCAATAACATTTTTAGTTATGGGTGGCGGGGTGGGTGATACAGGAACCGCGTGTGCCCTTCAGGGTATCCCCTGTCACCTCCCCTGTCACCCAGTAAAATCATCACTACATATATTTAAACTTAAACGGCATTTCTTCTTTAATTTCCTGTTTAAGTTTATTTATCATTTCTTCAGGAACACGATTTTCACTTTTCCCCAGAACCATGCTAAAAGCCCAGCATAGACCCAGGTAAGGCATGATTTTTACCATGTAAGGCTCTCCGGCTGGATAGCGCAGGTGTACCAGGGGTGATAAGCCGATATTCCTGACTTCGCGGGCTAATTCCCGATCACCTATACCGGTGTAAGTCTGGTATTCAGCCATATCAAAATCTGCGTCAGGATTGCTATTTTTATTATCAGAAAACTTCTGCTTGATCATTTCTTTCTTATGCTGGCTATTTGCTGCTAAGAACCGGAAAAATTGATAGCGCCTGCTTTTAGTGATGGTTGTAGGATCAGCAATAGTAATAATTACTCCGTTTTCAGATAACCGAGCAGCGGCACTTTGTAATAGATTGAGCGGTTCTTTGAAATGATGGATAGCCGAAGAGAAAACAATCAAGTCATATTCCCCTTCCGATTCCAGAAAAGAAAAAGCATCTGCTAAAACCACATCTACCCCTTCTATCTTATTCCTATCTATCCTTTCCCGAGCAATCTCAAGCATTTTCTCTGACAGATCCACCAATGTAACCCGGCAATCCGAAGAACAGGATTTCATCACAAAGGCTGCTTTACCTGCCCCACCACAAAGGTCAACTGCCTGCAAATTGCGGTTAACGGTTTTTTCAAGCATATTAATAACCGCCTTAAAGATTACATCATATTCAATATAGGTATAGCGGGGTTCTTCAAAGTCTTTATAGAAATTAACAATATGCTCGCTGTCATACTTTTCTATATTTGCATGTAATATATCTTCCTCCGTACATTCTTCCCATCTTTTAACTACTGCCATATTTAACCCCCACCCTTATCTATCTAATATATCTCTATTTCTCCAAAATATTGCATTATCCTTT